>CALBDB010000114.1 GCA_937927755.1 uncultured Lysobacterales bacterium | reverse complement strand
TCTGTTCACAGCCTCAAGAGTATTTAACATAGATTTCCAACCATGCATCCCACCCCAGCAAATCTCACCTTCCGCGGCAAGAGATTCCCCAAAGTCAGCTGCAACATCACAGGCCTCGCGGAACGTCTGAGCAATAAGTTTTGTATTACCCACAGGATCTGCAGCCCACGTCTCCGGATCAATAGATGAATCTATTCGTATAATACCATTGGGCCTTACGCCAATTTCCCTTAGTTTTTGTCCAATTATACAGGATTTTCTAACCTGAGTTACAAATTGAGCTCTTTCGTCTTTAGTGCCCATTGCAGAGCCTCCACCGGTGGGGGTCCAGACAGGAGCCACCAAACTTCCTATTTCAAGATTTTTTGAAAAGGCTTTATCGGCCAGTTCTTTAATTTCATCATCCGATGCATCAATATTCATGTCACGTTGCTTTTTGCCGGTTCCCTGGCAATTCCGGAAATGAATCCGGTCAGACCCGCACGGGCACCATTGGACAGACCCAGTTCTGCCTGCGGAAGTTTTACCGCGACACTGGTAATGTTCACAATACGTCCGAAGCCGCGTTCTACCATACCGTCCAGGCTGCGTCTGATCATGTCGATTGCGCTGTACATGTTACCGTTGACAGCATCGAACCACTCCCGCTGGCCCCAATCGCGAAAGTCACCCGGTGGCGGCCCACCGGCATTGTTGACGACGATGTCAGGGTCAGGGCAGGCGGTGAGAATGGCATCACGTCCCGCTTCACTGGTCACATCGGCAACGATGGTATGTACTTCGCCGGAACCGGCGCCGGAAATTTCACGTGCCGCAGTGTCAAGGGTTTTCCCGTTGCGTGCGTTGATCCAGACATTGACGCCTTCTTTCGCCAGCGCCAGTGCGCATGCCCTGCCCAGCCCCTTGCTGGAGGCACAAACGATGGCGGATTTACCGCTGATTTTCAGATCCATGATCCACTCCTGAGTTAAATTTCTGCTAGCTGCTGCCATATGTTGGTGGCAAGCTTGCATTGTTGCAATTTCTGCGGTTTTGTCGACTGTCTTAAAGCATCATCGTACGCTGATGCCTGGATGTCGTCATGGATTCAGTCGTCAGGTACGCCACGGAAAGTACAACATCAGCCCACCCCAGTTTTAATGGAACCCTGACAACCGAGCACACGGTGTTGCCAATTGGCCTGTCACCCGGACCACAGTATTTCTCTTCGCCGGGAAGCGGTGCCGCGTCACTGACAGCTAAACTGCCTGATTTTTTTAGTGAAATGAGTTGCGCTGACCCATGGTGGGTACGTTATAATGCCCGGCTTGATTTTTGCGCCGTCCCTGGTCGCGGGGATGGATGAAACCGCCGTGCAAACGGTTTTTTGCTTCCAGTCAGCTGTTTAAGCTTTGGAGCAGATACATATTTTTGAGGTATATCATGACTGATTCAAACGTTATTCTCGCGGAAATTCGTGAAGATGTGGGGAAAGGTGCGAGCCGCCGCCTGCGTCATCAGGGAAAAATTCCTGCGGTCATTTACGGTGGCAAGAAAGATCCGGCCACTTTAACCATTGAACACGACCCTCTGTTGCACGCTGCGCAACAGGAGTCTTTTTATTCTTCTATTCTGGAGATCAGGGTCGGTGACGGGCGCACCCAGAAAGTTGTTGTCCGTGATGTGCACCATCACCCTTACAAGCCGCGGATCATGCACATGGACTTTTTCCGTGTTTCTGCTACCGAAGTGCTGAAGATGTCTGTGCCTATTCATTACATCGGTGAGGAAGAGTCAGAGGCCGGCAAGACCTCGGGTGTGGTAATTCAGCACCTGGTGACAGAAGTTGAGATTTCTGCTCTGCCTGAAAATATCCCAGAGTATATTGATGTAGACCTTTCAGGGTTGGAAGATGGTGATGTCGTCATGATGACAGACATCAAGCCACCGGAAGGTGTCGAAATTCTCGCGTTAGCCGGTGACGATCCAGAAGACACCATGATCGCTAATACGATTCACATCAAGGAGTCTCAGGGTACTGGTGCTGCTGCTGCTGAAGAAGCTGCCGCGGCCGAAGCGGAAGCACTTGCTGAAGCCGGTGTTGAGCCTGTTGATATCGAAGGCGAAGAGGGAGAAATTGCTTCGGATGAGCCAGCAGACGATGAACCGGAAGCTGACAAGGAATAATTCCGGAGACGATCTTGTCCGAACCATTCCTGATTGTTGGGCTCGGTAATCCCGGGCCCAGCTATACCCAAACCCGGCACAATGCCGGGTTTTGGTTTATGGACGCACTGTATCCGGGGCCAGGGTTTCGTTCACAGCCCAGGCTTTCCGCTGAAGTTTGCAGAACCAGGCTTTATGAACGGGATTGCATACTCGTAAAACCGACCGTGTTTATGAATCTGAGTGGCCAGGCGGTCAGGGCGGTTCTGGATTACTACAGGATAGGTACCGAAAACCTTCTTGTTGCCTACGATGAACTGGATCTTCCGCCCGGTACGGCGCGGTTGAAACTGGGCGGCGGTCACGGCGGACACAATGGTATGCGCGATATTTTCAGACACCTCGACAACACCGATTTCATGCGTTTACGTATCGGAATTGGTCACCCGGGTTTCAAGAATGCAGTTACCGGCTATGTTTTGAGCCGGGCCCCTGCTGAACAGGAAAAACAAATCATGCATTCAATCGGTGATGCTATTGCCGTCATGCCTGACCTGCTCGCGGGTAATATGGCCAAGGCAATGAAAGATTTACATACCGGCGGTGAACCGCCGGCGAGTGTCAACAGACCCCTTTAACTGGACATAAATCATGGGTTTTAAATGTGGGATAGTCGGACTGCCAAATGTTGGCAAGTCCACCTTGTTCAATGCGCTTACGGAAGCCGCTATCGCTGCGGAAAATTACCCGTTTTGTACCATCGACCCAAATGTCGGCATCGTGCCGGTACCGGATCCGCGTCTGGACCAGATTGCAGCAATCGTGAAACCTCAGAAAGTGCTGCCCACAACAATGGAGTTTGTGGATATAGCAGGTCTTGTTGAGGGGGCTTCAAGGGGTGAAGGGCTGGGTAACAAGTTCCTGTCGCACGTAAGAGAGACAGACGCAATTGCGCACGTCGTGCGCTGTTTTGAGAATGATGACGTAGTGCATGTTTCGGGCGCGGTTGACCCGGTCTCGGATATTGAGATCATCAATACCGAACTGGCGTTGGCAGACATGGAAACCGTTGAGCGGGCGTTGCAGAGGGCTGAGAAACAGACCCGCAGCGGTGACAAGGGCATGATTGCCCGGGTGGAACTGCTGAACAGGATCATGCGTGGTCTGGACGAGCGCGGCAACGCGCGTCACCTGGACTTGAACAAGGATGAAAAGAAACTGGTCAAGGATCTACACCTGCTGACCAGGAAACCGGTGGAATATATCGCCAACATTGCCGAGGATGGTTTTGAAGACAACCCGCTTCTGAACCAGGTCAGGGCGTACGCGACCAGTGAGAATGCAAGGGTGGTACCCGTCTGCGCGGCTGTTGAAGCTGAAGTTTCACAGCTTGACCGCGAAGACAGGGGAGAATTCCTGGCGGCGCTTGGGCTGAAAGAATCCGGCCTTGCAAGCGTGATAAATGCAGGCTATTCGTTGTTGGAATTGCTTACTTTTTTCACGGCCGGACCAAAAGAGGTCAGGGCGTGGACGGTGACCAGGGGTGCAACCGCCCCGCAGGCTGCCGGCAAGATTCACACAGACTTTGAGCGTGGCTTCATCCGCGCAGAAGTAACTTCCTTTGAGGACTTCATTGCCTGTGGTGGTGAGCATGGCGCCAAGGAAGCCGGGAAGCTGCGTCTTGAGGGCAAGGATTACATCACCCAGGAAGGCGATGTGATGCACTTCCGATTCAATGTGTAGGAAGATTATTTGAATAAATGAATTCCCTCGATAAATATTTGGTTTAATCGTCGGTCGACTGTTGACAGTCCTTGGTACCTAAGAGAAAATAGGCGGCTTGCTCGATGGAGGGGTACTCAAGCGGTCAACGAGGGCAGACTGTAAATCTGCTGGCTAAGCCTTCGGAGGTTCGAATCCTCCCCCCTCCACCATTTTTCGTGGTGCGGAAATGGTTGGAATCCTGGGTTTTGACCCGGGCTATCGGAAGTTCAGGCGGGTGTAGTTCAATGGTAGAACCTCAGCCTTCCAAGCTGATGATGTGGGTTCGATCCCCATCACCCGCTCCAAATCTTCCGGCTTGGTGCGGTGGGTAAAGAGCTTGGTTTAGTGATGCCAGATTTCAGTATTTTGATTTGGCCCACATAGCTCAGGTGGTAGAGCACTCCCTTGGTAAGGGAGAGGTCACTGGTTCGAGTCCAGTTGTGGGCACCATATTTTTATTGGTCAGATTTGATTTTTTTTACAATTAACAGCGGTTTGTTTTGGAGACAGGCATGTCCAAGGAAAAATTTGA
>CALBDB010000113.1 GCA_937927755.1 uncultured Lysobacterales bacterium | reverse complement strand
TATTGTACATATTAATTATTCTTTGCAGTAATTAAGAGCTTTATTGGCTTCTGCAGCGGCGGTGCGAAAGCCGTGTTTATTGCTGTCAGTAAAGTAGTAATAGATGCTGCCGTTGGGAAACATGGCTACAACGATGCCACCATAACCTGAAAAAAACGGGATCCAGGTTTCCTTCGGGCAGTCGATTAATCCGGATACGTCAACACCCCAAAAACCATTACTATAGGCCAGTCGATTTGGGTCAAGACCAGTCTGCCGGGGATTATCGGATCGAAACATGGCTGCTGCAAAATCCGCGCCGGCCAGGTGCTTGCTGAGTTCACTTTCGGTATTAATGGCCAGTGCTATCTGCAATATGTCATCCTGGTGGAATACAAGCCCAAAACCTGTGAATGGCTGGGCAACATCGTCATATGTGCGGTGTGTCCATCGTGATACCGGGCTGAGGCCAAGCTGTTTAAAAACCTGCGGGTAAACAATATCGTCATAGATATCAGATTGCGGACCCAGTTTTTTCTTCAGATACCGGTTCATGGCAACACCGAGCAGATAGGTATCAGTGGTGTGATAGGCCCACTGGGTACCCGGTTCCGATTTGTGAGGCCACGCCTTACAACTGAATTGGACTTTGCCGGCATGGGTTTCCGCCTCGAAGAACGTCACCATGCTGACGGCGTCTTCGTCGGCGTTGAATACCGTGGATTCGTAATTGCCCGTCGTCATATTTAGTAAATGCGCGGGTGTGACGTCTTTCCAGCGCCTGTCTTCGAGGTCACATTCAGGTATCAATTCATCTACCGGTATCGTTGCAAACTCCGGCCAGCGATTGGTCATTATGAAATAGCCAACCCCGGCAAAAACACTCTTGGCCAAAGAGTACGAGGGCAGGCCGAGTACATCGCAGAAGGGATAGGGACCAAACCGGGTAAAGCACTCACTGCGGTAATTGACACCATTGATCACGAAACCATAGACACTGGCATCGTCGATCCCCGGGGGATGAAATGCTGTTGGCTCAAGGCCTGGATAGTCTGCCCTGAGTTTGGATATTGGTTTGACGGGTAGGCGGTTGGCGATTTCGGTCCTGTAAGCTTCAATAACATTCGTGGCCGAGGGAACAGATCCGGGCTCAAACCTGGCATTGGTAACACCCCATAAATTGACCTTTACATAGAGACAGGTTTCACTCGTGACCTGCCATGCGACACGCGTGATTTCCCCTTTTTCCTTGTAAAGAAAAGTCATCAGGCCGTTATGCAGGCAGTTCTCGTTTTTTTCTTTCAACGTAAACGGCAGCGCTGCGCGTGACCAACCGCTGTCTCCGGGCACATCCCAGGCAATGCCCGGTTCAGCAATGATCTCCCAATTAGGATGGCTGGTGATCTGCGGTTCACGTTTCAATGGGATGATTTCCGCACCATCCATCACGAACCTGAATGAGTATGGTGGCAGTTCCTTGAGTCGCAGACTGTCATCGGCGGCTATGCCGAATGTATCGGTCAGTATCTCGATTTGGCTGGAGCCACTTCCGGGGACCAGTGTCAGTAGCCCTTCGAAGCGGTTCGCGGGCGCAAGATGCTGCGCTGGTGGCATGAAAGAGTTAGTGGGTTGTGGTGATACCAGCGGATCACTGCTGAGCAGAAATTCCAGCCCAAGGGCCTGGCGTGTTCCTTCATCGCCGTGCACCCGGCCCGCTGCGTACGCCAGAAGACAAGTCACCGCCAATACCAATAACAGGCTTTTTGTTGCCCGACTGAGCGGCTGCCGGTGGTATTCAGTCAATTTGAATACCGCCGTCACGCAACTTTGCAGCCAATGGCGCCAGTTGCTGTTTGTAGTCACGCCAGCGCTGAACGGAGGAGGTATAGACCGGCTGCCTTACCTGGGATGCGCTGGCGGTGGTCGTAGCGGCCTTGTTTTCATCAAAACGCAGGCATTGCGGTTGCCAGGGCAGACTACAAAAGCGCAGCAACTCACGGGCAGTGTTTTCGGGGTCTGTTACGAGGTCCTCATAGGCCAGGCGATAGATCACACCGGGCATGGCTTCATCCCAATGCGCCATCAGGCGCCGGTATGCGAGGAAATAGGCAGCAATTTCATCCAGATCGTATGACCATGGATAGGCATCCTGGAAAAGTCGTTTGTAAATCGCATAACAGCTGTCCATCGGGTTGCGAACCATGTGGATGATCCTTGCCTGCGGCAGGGCCATGTGAATCAAACCCGCATACAGGAAGTTCAGGGGCATCTTGTCAACAAAATGCGGGCTGTGGCCGGTCAATGGCCGGGTGCTGTCCAGGTACGCCTGTCCCAGATCTTTAGAATCGAGTTCAGCGGACTTCTTCACCAGGGCCTGTCGGGACAGGTTTTGAGTACCTGTCTTTTTGCGGACCTGTTGCATCATCCGCATGGCAAAGTTGTTCAGTTCGCCGGCTGCAAAAACCTCCGAGTGGCTTGCCAGGGTTCGTTCGGCGAGTGTTGTTCCGGTACGGGGCAGGCCGATGATAAATATGGGTTCACCTGTTTGGCATCCTTCGCCTGGTGTTGCCAAACGGGTGGCGCTGAACGTGCTTATAATTGCATCAATGGTTTCGACATCGTTTTCAATGCTGTAATTAATATGTTTTCTGCGCAGATTTGCGCCGCGTGCCAGCGCTTTGAATGATGATTCCGAATCCCCGATGTCTTCCAGCTCCTTTGCCAGCGCGTAGCAGATTCGTACTTCACCGGCCGGCATCTCGATACCGCTATCAAGGAGGTTTTGCAACTCGCTAACGTGGTTGGAAGTCTTTGTCTGTTTGCGCAGATCTGAGCGTAATTCGTATGCCTCGAAATCCCCCGGGTTGAAGGCGATGGCCTTTGCAAGGCTGGATTCGGCCTGCCCGATTTCTCCCTGGAATCTCTGGATGCTCGCCAGGTTGTACCAGTGTCCGCTGTTTTTTGGCTCCAGCCTGATCAGGTTTTGATAAAGCCGGGCTGCTTCTTCGTGCAAATCAAGGCGGTTACAAAGGAACGCCAGGCCGGACAGTTGTGCCGGACTATATCCACTGGACTTACCCAGCAACGCTAAAAGCGATTCACTACCCGCTTTATTGTCGCCACACATCAGCAGGCAACCCACGCGGTGCAACTGCCAATCTATATTGCCGGGTTTGAGCTTGAGAGCACGCTCAATTGCCACCAGGGCAGGTTGTGGTTGCTTGATCAGTTGCGCTACGTGGCTGGCCGCGTGCCAGCCTGGCGCAAAATCGGGAAAATTACGGCTTAACTGGTTGCTGCTGTTGATGGCCTGCCTGATATCCTTTTTTTGTAGGCTTTGCCACACGCTTTCCAATAATTGTTGGCTGGTTTGATTGCTGGTGTTCATACGTGGCTCAACCTTATCCTAACATTGTGCCGGCGCGTTGGGCCGGGATAAAAAACCGGGCCTGGGCCCGGTTTTTTAAACGCAGCCATGTCAGGCTCTAGCGGAAACGATAGGTGGCACTGATACCGAAAGTGCGTGGCGTAGATATATAATTACGCTGGTTGTTTCCATAATAGTTCTCGAATGGTCCGGTGTCCGTGCTCATGTACGCTTCGGGATAAGAACCGGTAATACCTTCCTCGTTGCCGAGGTTTTTGCCGTACAGGGAGAAGGTCCAGTGGTCGGTGAGTATGGCGACAGATGCGTTAAACAACGTAAATGAGCCAAATGTATCCTGGATCGTGGTGTCCTGTACTGAGTTAATGGAATCACTCTGGTAATAAGCATGCAGACGTGATGCCAGGGTCCAGCCGTTGCTCAGGTTAAAGCCATGGTCCAGGCTCACGGTGGCTACGTGCTCTGAGGTGCCGGGTAACCTGTGGCCGTCTTCAGAGAGTAATGAACCAGTCTGCGGCGCGTACAGGTCGGCTGTCAGTTCGGCATTGATATATGAATATCCGAAGTTCACTAAAAGGTTGTCGGTAGCTGCCCAGGCTGCTTCAAGTTCTACACCCTTGGTAGCTGCCGAGTCGCCATTCTGCGCCATGAAGAATCCCCACCATGCCGTCGCTGTATTCAGTTGTGGATCGTGCCAGTCGACATAGAAGATGTCTGCCGAGTATCTCCAGCGTTCGGTCATGCCCTTGATACCAAGCTCGTAGTTGTCGACTGTGTCTGCCTTGTAAAACTGGACTGTCTCCGGGTTCAGTTCCGCAAAGAATCCGCTGGTGGGAATGGCGTTTGCGCCACCGCGGCGGAAACCTTCGGAATAGGTGGCATACAACATCTTGTCATCTGCAATATCCCAGGAGAGGTTCAGCTTGAGCAGAACATCACTTTCTTCCTGCGAGGGATAGTCCACATATGGAACAACAACACCCTCAAACAGCGGGAAGTCCATGGCAGTGCTGTTGGTCAGTTCATTGTCAAACCAACGCAGGCCGGCGTTAATACGGAAAGTATCTGATACATGGAATGTCATCTCACCGTACAGCGCAAGGTCGGTGAAGGTTTCCCTGCGGTCATACCAGAAATCGATTTCAGACAGGTCGTAACCACCCGCCCACCAATCGCCGAAAGCACGACAGGCTTCACCCAGTTCAGGACAGGCTTTGCCGTATTCGTTCAGGCCCAACAGGTAACTGAAATTGTTGGTGGAGCGATCCTGGTCCATGTAGTAGGCGCCGATGATCCAGTCAATCTTGCTGTCTTCGGCGGTGTTTGAGACCAGCCGGAATTCCTGCACAAATGCCTCTTCTTCAAAACCTGCGGTTACATAAGCGGCGGCGCGGGGATTACCGGTATATAGAATCTCAAACCAGTTGGTGAAAGTGCTGTCCTGGCTGCGGTCGGTGACCCACAGGCTGGTATTGTCTCTCCAGCCACTGCCGTTGTGCTCGTAGCTGGACGTGTTAGACGTCAATGTCGCAAAGCCGAGATCCCATCCTATATCCAGGTTTAGCAATTCAACGTCACGCTCCGAAGGTTCGAGAAAAGTTGAACCGTTATCATCGTCACCATAGACATTGCCGTAATAGTCGGCGCCCTTGGTGGTGCTGCGGCGGCCGCCAATCTCATCATCCTGCATCTGGTAGGTTAACTGGAACCTCAAATCATCTGTTGCGTCCCAAAGGAAAGATGCCCGCAAGTGTGTGATTTCGACCGTATCTGCATCTTTCCTGGACGTGTAGCAGGAGTTGTTGAATGCCACTTCTTCCGGACTCAGTGACGCGCTGTTGTTGTCCACGCACTGGCCACCATCATCCAGTACCACCGGTTTGCCATTGCTGCCCAGTTGGTACAGGTTGACGTAATCGATGACGCCGTCGTTATCAATGATGCCACCCGAAACACGGAAAGCCGCGTTGGCGCCAATGGGGAAGTTCAGCATCACGTCAGCACTGAGGTTATTACCACTCGAGCCGTCAGTTTTGCCGTAACTGCCACGTGCTTGCGCATCAAAACCGGTCGCGTCAGGCTTTTTCATGATGTAGCGCACTGCACCACCGAGGGCGCCCGAGCCGTACAGTGTGCCCTGGGGACCTCTTAATACTTCGACCCGTTCAACATCCTTGAGTAAAAAGTTTGCGAAAATTGGTGTGTTGTCAACATAGGTCGCCACCGTGGATACGGCAGACAAACCAACGTCACCATTCACGCCGTTGTCGACATTGACACCCCTGATAACGATGCTGTTCATATGGCCCTGGTTTCTGTAGCCCCGGTCGACCACCGATATGCCTGCGATGTTGCGCATCAATTCATATGAATCCACGATATTCTGTTCCTCAATGTCGCCGCCTGAAATTGCGGAAATGTTGTAAGGAATATTCTGGGTGGATTCAGCACGAGCTGTAGCGGTAACAATCACTTCTTCCAGCAAAAGGTTTTCCGTGGCATCACCTGCCGTTGCCTGTTCTTGTGCGAGGGCAAGACTGACTTGGGTAGATGCGATGAGTGCGGTGGTAACAGCTGTGGTGAGTGCACTTCGCTTGAACTGCTGTGTGGGTTTCATGGATTCGCTCCGTTTTTTGGTTTGTTTCAGTCCCCGGGCAGCCGACACGCAACCGCCCAAACAATAATCTATCGAAAGCTCCGGATGAACCGTAGAGCCAGTTCAGAACTTCCTATGAGTCCAGCGGAATCTATGCGCCGGCTCTATTTATCCCTCGGGACCGCATTTTGCGGGGATTGCGAGGGGGCCAAGTTCAGCAAATGCACCAGCGCCGGCGCCTGCCTGATAAACCGGGTAAGTCACATTTGCGTCACGGAAACTCTTCAGGGTTTGGCCAAGCCCGTGCAAACCACGCTCGCGCACACGGCGAACATGGTTAAAGTCCATCTCGATGGCAATGATGTCGCGACCGGTCGAGGCCTGGTGGATCACTGTGCCGTCCGGGCCAACCATGACCGATTTACCATTACCGAGTTTCCCGGCGCTGTTCAGGCTGAAGAAATACAACTGGTTGACCGTTGCATTGGCAATTGAAATGGCCAGTTCCACGTCGCGGTCAATGGTATTTGTCAGGGTTGGGACAATAATGGCCTCGGCTCCCATCCAGGCGAGCTGACGTATGATTTCCGGAAACCAGATGTCATAGCAGATGATCAGACCTACCTTGCCCACCCCGGGCACTTCGAAGACGACGAAATTATCACTGCCGCTTACATTCTCTTCATAGGGGTAAAAAGGATACTGCTTGCTGTAGCGTGCGATAACCTCACCATCAGGGTTGATTACTGGCGCGGTGTTGAAGACCTTGCCGTCACGGCTCTCCATTATGGAGCCGGGGATCAGCCAGATATCGTTTTTCCTTGCTGCTTCTCGAAAACAGTTCTCCACTTCCCCGGGCATTTGAACTGCCAGTGACGTATTGGCGCCATAGGTGCAGAGCTCCGGGAGCACGACCATTTGAATCCAGGGAAAACGCTTTTTAACCGCATCGATTTCGTTCTCAAGTATCGAGAGGTTGTCATCAGTATCCAGTTCCAGCTGTAATCCGGCGATGGATAAGTAGCTCATGTTCGGCTCCGTATAAAACAAGATATGCCCATGTTTGTGGACGCTTGGTAGCAGACTATCCGTCGTGCGGGGAGCCGTATAGAACCAGATTTGAAAGAGGAATGAGTCCAGTCAGGATTTCTGCCGGCGCAGGACACCTTCGTCAACGAGCCGTCCGTGCGGTCTCCACCAGCGGATGTGCTCACCCTTCAGGGTCACCTGCAGCCTGCTGATGTCACCATAGCCCCATTGCTTCCACTGCCGGCACCAGACGTCACCTTCCAGCCACCACCTGCCGGTGTCGCAGTCCTCATCCTGGTAGCCGGAACGGCCTGTCATGCGACCGTCCTCATGCAACTCGATGGTGCATGGAACGGAGTAGAAAGTATGAGTCACGATAGTTGCGCCACTCATGACCCGCTGGAGTTCTGCGGCATCCAGCAGCGCAGGGTCGGAAGGGTCGAGATACTGGATTTGCTCCGCAGAAAGCTCTCTCATTAGCCGGGTCAGCAGCTTGACGCCTTCGCGGATATTTTCTTCAGGGATACTGGTCACGCCCATCCGGAAATAATTACGTCGACGTTTTTTGTCCGCGTAGTAATGATTGTCGGGTTCTATCAATATGCCGCGCTTCGCAGCCTCACTGACAAGTTGCTTGACGTCCTTATCCGAAGGGTATCGCACCCACAGGGCTGTACCGCCCTGGGTAGGAAGCTCCAGTTCGGTGTCACGCAGGTAGTGGTTCAATGCCTGTCTGAGTGCATCCCAACGCTCTCCCATGATCTTGTGCAACCTTGCCATGAATGCATCGTAGTGACCCAGGGACAAAAAGAACGCAGCGGTGCGCTGCGTTATTAAACGGGGGCGGCCGATAACGACCTGGCGCAATCGCCGCGCTTGTTGGATCAGCTCAGGTGCGGCCACGATAAATCCAATACGCAGACCCGGCGCGAGCACCTTTGGCAAAGCAGAGAGATAAATGACGCGATTGTCGTTATTCATTCCCCGCAGGGCCTGGTGTGGTTGATCCAGGTAGTTGTGCTCATGTTCGAGGTCATCCTCGATGATCAACTGCTCCTTTAATGCGGCCTGCCTGAGCAAGGCCCGGCGCCGCTGGTTGGGCATGGTCACCGCTGTAGGAATCTGGTGACTGGGTGTGGTGTATATGATTTGTGCATCGCCCAGGCGGGTGTTGATTACCATGCCATGCTCATCCACAGGGCAATTAACCACTTTTGCCTGCGCATGGTTGAGCAGTTGCCGCATTTGCGGGCTCCCCGGCTCTTCCATGGCTACGGTAGTTTTGCTGTCAATCAGCAGACGGGTTAAAAGGTAAAGGGCGTTCTGTCCGCCGAGGGTGATGAGGATCTCATCGGCCTGCGCAGTTATACCGCGGCGCGGAAGCATCTTTGTACGGATTTCTTCGATCAATGCCGCGTGGTCTGAAAAGCCTTCTTCACCTTCGCCTTCATCTACGATACGGCTGCCAAGCGCCAGGCGGTTGGCCTCACGCCACTGTGCTGCCGGGTAGAGCGATGGGTCAAAATGGCCATCAATAAATGGGTATGGATACTGTTGCCAGTCCGACGGCCAGTGGAAACCAGCCTCCGGCGGTGTGTGGAGCAGGATACGCTTTTTCCACGTGTTATCGACAACCGTCTTTTTGCCGGGTTTGCCCTGGAAACCAACCCGGCCCTCATGAATTTTGTCACTGACAAAAATCCCGCTCCGTTGGCGGCTTTCAAGGAAGTTTTCTTCTATCAGTTGTTCATAGGCAAGCACAACCGTGTTGCGGGCGACCCCCAGTTGTTCAGACAGTGCTCGTGACGATGGCAGTTTTGCGCCGGGCGGAAATGTTCCATTGAGGACGGCTTCAACCAACTTCTGGCGTATCTGGCTTTGCAGATTCAGCGTGCTGTCTGGATCCAGGTATATCAATGCTACGGTCACTTTTTCCCCGGTGCTTCAGCCATGTTTCATGATTCGGGCTTTTTGCCGTTGCCAGTCACGGTCTTTCTGGTCCGCCCGCTTATCATGGGCTTTTTTACCCTTGGCGATACCGATTTCAACCTTGACCTTGCCGCGTGACCAGTACATCGCCGTGGGAATCACGGTGTACCCCTTGCGTTCGACCATGCCTGTTAACCTGTCAATTTCCCGGCGGTTCAGCAGCATTTTGCGGGTCCGCGTGGGGTCGGGTGTGATATGCGTGGACGCTGTTGGCAACGGGTCAATCCGGCAACCGAAAAGAAATGCCTCGTTGTCCTTAAGCAACACGTAGCTGTCTGCAAACTGAACCCTGGATTCACGCAGGGACTTGACCTCCCAACCTTCCAGGCTCAGGCCGGCCTCAAGCCGCTCCTCGATGTGGTATTCAAAACGTGCACGCTTGTTGAGGGCAATTGTCTTGCCGCCTCTTCCGGTCTTCTTGTTCATCGGCGATAGTGTACTGCCTGTAGCTGTAATCGTGTAAAATTTTCCGTTTTCCAGCCCACGGACATTATGAAAACAGACTTGCCAATATGAAAGTAGAACGTACGGCCCTGGTTGCGCACAGCGCTATGGATATGTACAGCCTCGTGGCTGACGTGCCGTCGTATCCGCAGTTTCTAAGTTGGTGCACCGCCACGGTCGTTCATGAGCAAAACAGTGATATGCAAAAAGCGTCGCTGACGATAAGGATTGCGGGTATTACGCAGCACTTCACGACAGTCAACGCCCTGTCGGCTGGGGAGAGTGTTGAAATGCGGTTGTTTGAGGGTCCCTTCAAAAACCTTTATGGAGAGTGGTGTTTTACCCAGCTCGGTGAGCACGGTTGTAAAATCAGCCTTGAACTGGACTTCGAAATGACCGGCCGTTTGAGGTCGACGGTATTTGCCAAGGGCTTTGGCAAGATTGCCAACCGCCTGGTCGATGACTTTTGCAAGCGGGCAGAAGAGGTATACCGCCCATGACTGTTGATAACAGTGGGCAGAACATCCGTGTTGAGGTCGTTTACGCGACGCCCGAGAGACAGGAACTGGTGGCGTTGGAAATACCAGCCAGCTCAACACTTGAAGATGCGGTCAAACAGTCCGGCCTTGCCGGGATGTTTGATGATTTTGAACTGGATCCGTCCAGGGTTGGGATCTTCGGCAAGAAATCCACCCTGGACCAGGTGTTGCGCGACGGCGACCGCGTGGAAATTTATCGTCCGTTAATCGCCGACCCCAAGGAAGTGCGCCGGCAAAGGGCGCTGATGCAGTCAAAAACCTGAAGCCGGTAACCGGGGCCTAGGGCTCGAACGGAACGTCAACCGGCACGGTGATACCCACGATCTTCAATTCCTTCTCAATCTGCCTGAGTGCAGCCAGGGCTTCGTTAAAAGTGTCATAAAGCCCCGAGCGTACCTGGTGGCGCGTTCCCAGGCCCGGAACAACCTGTTGCAGGATTTCTGCTTCAAAGCCTTTTGCGCGGACCTTTGCGGCAAATTCAACCGCCTGCTCATGGGTATTGAATGCACCCAGTTGCAGCGTCCAGTCGATAATCCCGTCATCTGTCATCAATTGGACATCTTTTGCCGTATCAATGTCATCTAGGCCGGCAACCGCATCCCTGGTATCTTCAAGGGCCTTGATGTCCCCGCCTCTTGAATCGCCGATCCCGTCGGTTGCAATCAAAAGGTCGTTTTCAAATGTCAGTGTTACCAGTCGGCGCGCCGGTTCGCCACCGCGTCGGCTTAACATTGAGATGTAGTCCCAGCGATCCTGGTGAAAGGGATCGTGGATTGCGGGTGTGCCGAGAAGGTATGCAACCTGCTTCTTGCTCATACCAAGTTCAACCTGATCGAGGTCTTCCTGCTCGTGAGCATTACCCTGCTGAACATTCTGTTTGTATATCAGGTTGCAGCCCGTGTTCAATGTCAGGACTGCCAACAGGGCAATAAAAAAGTGCTTGGTCATTTGATTCCTTCAGGAATTGGTGATACTAAAGATCAAGGCGGTGAATGATACAATAGTAAGCAGTCCTGAAAAACAGGCCAGTAAAAATAAATTCAAAGGGATAAACAAAGTGAGTACAGGAAATCTCCGTAAGGCCGGTCTGAAAGTCACCGTGCCGAGAAAGCGCATTCTCGAGCTTCTTGAAGAGGCGGGTAACAAGCACGTCACCGCGGACGATATCTATCGTGTGCTGATGCAGGCCGGTGAAGACGTTGGCCTGGCGACGGTTTACAGGGTGCTCAACCAGTTTGAGACAGCCGGTCTGGTTGTGAAACACAATTTTGAAGGTGGCCAGGCTTATTACGAACTGGATTCAGGCGATCACCACGACCACATGGTATGTGTTGAGACCGGCAAGGTTATCGAGTTTTCCAATTCCGAGATAGAGCGCCTGCAGGCGGTGATCGCAGCCGAGCATGGTTATGACATCGAAGACCACAGCCTCGTGATCTACGTCCGGCCCCGCAAGGATTGAGCCCGTAAAGACCGGGTCCGTAAAAGCGACTTAATCAGACTTATTTGCCTGGGCGAGCAGTTCGCCAGCGTGGGCCCGGCTCTGGTCCGAAATTGTGCCGCTTAGCATCCGGGCAATTTCATCGACCCTTTCATCTATCCCCAGCATGTTGGTATCAACCACCGTGGTTTCCTTGCCGGTTTCTTTGCGCACCTGTAACTGGTGTTTGGCGCAGACGGCAACCTGGGCCAGGTGGGTGACACACAGGGCCTGGCCAATACCCGCACCAGCCCTTTGCGACAGCCGTTGAATCAGGCGGCCAACCGCATTGGCGGTATCGCCACCGATACCCGCGTCTACTTCATCAAAAATCTGTGTTACAGCATCACCGCCACCTGCCGTTGCAACCTTTATGGCCAGGCTGATCCTGGACAGCTCACCACCCGATGCAATTTTATTCAGCGGGCCTGGCGGCAGACCGGGGTTGGCGCTGATACTGATTGCCAGACTATCGTCTCCGCGCGCAGAAGGTGGCGCCTGCAGATCCAGCTCAACGGCCAGCTCAAAGGTCCCGCCGGCCATACCCAGGTCGGCCATTAGTGCGGTCACACGGGATGACAGTTCTGCGGCGTGCTTCTTCCGTTGCTGGTGCAATTTTTTTGCGGCTTTGCGGTAATCTGCCAGGCGGCCTTGCAGTTCATTTTCCAGTTCGATTCGTCGCTTCTCCGAACTGCCGGCGCGTTCAATGCGCCCGGCCAGCGCCACCATCACCGCTTCGAGCCCGTCCATGGGAACACGGTGTTTCCGTGACAGCTCGTGTAACCGGCTTAGGGATTCTGCCGCGTTTTCCAATCTGGATGGGTCCAGGTCCACGCGTTCACGCGCCGAACGAAGTGAGTCGAGGGCTTCACCACAGTTAACCGCGGCCTCCTCCAGCATCTGGCAGGCTGCGCCGATATCGTTATCCAGCGGTATGAACTGATGCAGGTGACCGAGCGCGGTATGCAGCCCGGCGTTGACCCCGCCGTTGCCTGATACCGTCTCCGGTTCCAGTATTTCCATGCCGGCAGTCAGGGCCTCAAGCAGTGCGCCGCCTGCAGCCAGGCGGTCGTGTTCGTTCTGCAGAGCAATGATGGAATCCGCCGACAGATTGTGTTGTTGCAACTCTGATAACTGAAACTCGAGAAACTCCAGGTCACTGGCGGATACCGTGGAATCCCGGTCAAGGGCGTCCAGTTCTGCGGAAACCCGGCGCCATTCAGCATGGGCGGAACCGAGTTGCTTGATTGCGGCAGCATAGCTGCCGCTGCCGTCCAGCAGCTTGAACTGCTCCGCTGATTTTGTCAGGCGCATGTGTTCATTCTGGCCATGGATTTCCACCAACAAACTCCCGAGGGCCTGCATCTGTGCAACCGTCACCGGTGAACCGTTGATAAAGGCGCGCGACCGGCCCTTGGAATTGATGGTTCGCCGCAACAGGCAGTCGCCGTCTTCATACAGATCGGCGTTTTCCAGCCAGTCGCGGGCATCCTTGTTGTGATCCACCGAGAATTCGGCGGTTAATTCCGCCCGCTCGGCCCCGGCCCGCACCCAGGTGGCGTCTGAGCGGTCACCGAGCAACAGGCCGAGCGCGTCGACCAGTATCGATTTACCTGCGCCGGTTTCACCCGTAATCGCGGTAAAACCCTCGTGGATATCCAGTTCAAGCGATGGAACGATCGCGAAGTTGCGGATTTGGAGGTGCTTGAGCATATCCTGGAGCGTCTCTTTCAAAGCTTGCTAGTATCGCTGCTTGAATCGCTGTTGCCAATCCCCATATCAGGGCGTGACAGCAAGTGTAGGAAGAATAACTTCCCGCAACTCAGGAGCATTGAAAGTGACTGCACAAGATACCGGCAATGAACACGATACTGAAATGACTGAAGAAGAGACGGCGGCAGAGTCCGAAGTGAACGAAGAAGAAACAGGAGAAGAGCCGGTTTCCGATGATCCTGTCGAGGCGCTGGAGACGGCCCTGGATGCCGCCCGCCTGGAAGCAGTAGAGGCCAGGGAGGACATGTTGCGTATGCAGGCGGACATGGAAAACCTGCGTAAACGCCTGATGCGTGAGCATGAGAAAAGCCGTCGCCGGACACTGGAGCGATTCATGTCTGACCTTCTGCCGATACGCGACAGCATGGAGCGTGGTCTGGAAGCCGCGGAAGACTCTGCAGCCACTGTTGAAGCGCTGAGAGAAGGAAAGCAACTGATCATGAAAATGCTGACCAAGGCGATGGGGGATCATGGATTACAGACCATTGATCCCGCCGGTGAGGCATTTGACCCGGAGAAGCATGAAGCCATGACCATGCTGCCTTCGGAGGAGCATGACGAGAATACCGTCATTGAAGTGCTCGAAAAAGGTTACCAGTTGCACGACCGCCTGATCAGGCCTGCAAAGGTAGTGGTCTCGCGGAAACCATGAGCAACAAAACAAATAAAAACTATGGGCAAGTTGAAAAGTTAAGGCCGACCCCCATGTTTGAAGCATCAAATTATTAGCTTATTTTTGGAGAGTTTAAATGGGTAAGATCATAGGAATCGATCTGGGTACCACCAACAGTTGCGTTGCAGTGATGGAAGGTGGTGAGCCGCGGGTCATTGAAAATGCCGAGGGTGACCGCACGACACCTTCCATTGTTGCATTCACAAAAGACGGGGAAGTGCTGGTAGGCCAGTCCGCAAAACGCCAGGCCGTTACCAACCCGACCAATACACTGTTTGCCATCAAGCGCCTTATCGGACGTAAGTACGACGAGGACGTTGTACAGAAAGATATCGACCTGGTGCCTTACAAAATCATCAAAGCCGAAAATGGTGATGCATGGGTGGAGGCCTCGGGCAAGAAAATGGCTGCACCGGAAGTATCAGCACGTGTGTTGATGAAAATGAAGAAAACCGCCGAAGAATATCTTGGCGAGGAAGTTACCGAAGCCGTAATCACGGTACCGGCCTACTTCAACAATCACCAGCGCCAGGCTACCGAAGATGCCGGCAAGATCGCCGGTCTGAAAGTGCGTCGTGTAATTTCCGAGCCTACGGCGGCAGCCCTTGCATTCGGCATGGACAAGAAGGGTGGCGAGCGCAAGATCGCAGTTTATGACCTCGGTGGCGGTACTTTTGATATTTCGATTATTGAGATCGCAGATGTTGACGGTGAGCACCAGATCGAAGTGCTTTCCACCTCAGGTGATACTTTCCTGGGTGGTGAAGACTTTGACAAGCGTGTTATCGATTACCTGGTGTCTGAGTTCAAGAAGGACCAGGGCGTTGACCTGCGCAATGATCCGCTGGCGCTGCAACGTCTGAAAGAAGGCGCTGAGCGTGCCAAGATCGAACTGTCTACCACCGAGCAGACCGAAATCAACCTGCCGTATATCACGGCTGATGCCAGCGGTCCGAAACACCTGAATATCAAGCTGACCCGCGCCAAGCTGGAGTCATTGGTTGAAGACCTGGTAAAGAAGACCATCGGCCCTTGCCGTACTGCACTGGACGACGCCGGCCTGAAGGTCAGTGAAGTCGCGGATGTCATCCTGGTGGGTGGCCAGACGCGTATGCCGATGGTGCAGAAAGCGGTAACCGAACTGTTTGGCAAGGCACCGCGCAAGGATGTTAATCCTGACGAAGCTGTTGCCCTGGGTGCCGCTGTTCAGGGCGGTGTTCTGTCCGGCGATGTCAAAGACGTATTACTGCTCGACGTTACACCGTTGTCACTGGGTATTGAGACCATGGGTGGTGTCATGACCAAGCTGATCGAGAAAAACACCACGATCCCAACAAAGGCATCGCAGATTTTTTCAACAGCAGAAGACAACCAGACCGCAGTAACCGTACACGTACTGCAGGGCGAGCGTGAAATCGCCAGCGCCAATAAGTCACTGGCGCGCTTTGACCTGGCAGGTATTGCACCGGCCATGCGCGGTATGCCCCAGATCGAGGTAACCTTCGATATCGACGCCAATGCCATCATGCATGTGAGCGCCAAGGACAACGCGACGGGCAAAGAGCAGAAGATCGAAATCAAGTCCGGTTCCGGCCTCTCTGAAGAAGAGATCGAGAGCATGGTTCAGGACGCCGAGGCGCACGCCGAAGAAGATCGCAAGTTCCACGAAACGGTCACAGCCCGTAATAGCGCAGATGCCATGGTCCACGCTACCCGGTCAAGCCTCAAGGAAATGGGTGACAAGATTAGTGAAGATGATCGTAAGAAGATCGAAACTGCGATTGAAGGCGTCGAAGAAGCCATGAAGTCTGATGTCAAAGAGGCTATTGATGCTGCAACCACCCGGTTGACCGAGGCTGCCCAGGTAATTTACCAGCAGGCGGCAGCCGAAGCCGAAGCAGAAGCCGAAGCAGGCGAGCAGAACGCCGGCGCATCAGCAGAAGCAGCAACCGACGACGTAGTCGACGCCGAGTTTGAAGAAGTCGACGAAAACAAGGATGCTGACAAGTAAAGCTTGAAAGCGAGCTAAAGCCAAGAAGCCCGGCAATCGCCGGGCATTTTTTATGCGTGATAAAAATGATATGTAGGAGCGTCGCTCCTACAAGTGCCTCTTGACAGACCGGGTGATTAGGCTAGACTGGCCCAACAC
>CALBDB010000112.1 GCA_937927755.1 uncultured Lysobacterales bacterium | reverse complement strand
GGCCGTTGTTATCCAGAAGTTCGAATGCATAACCACGTACGCTTCGGCTGCCACCTGCTTTGAAACGGTACAAACCGGGCAACTCGGTGACGGAAACTTTCAGTTCACTCTCATCCACCGGCAGATTGACATCAATGGTGTCGGCATCGCTATACCCTGCCTCTGCCCTTAATAGAAACTTCCACTGTTTACCAGCCAGAAAATTCCAGCGACTGGACAGGTAAACCTGGCTGTAATCCAGGTCGGAACCCCAGGCATCGTTGGAGGTGAATATCCATGCCCGTTCGTGGTGGCCAATGGTATGGAAACCAGAACCACGGATTTCCGGCCAGTCCCAATCCAAACCCACTGTCCATGAATTGCTGGTACTTTTCAACAGGTCTTTAAACGGTTCCGGATCAGATACAGCCCGTAAATCCGGGTTAACATTTCCGGTCAATTCAAAATTGCGATCTTCATGAAGATACTGGATATACATGGTTTCGAACAACTGCTCAAAACCGCCCTGCATATTCCGACTCCTGGTCTTGCCCATTTTCAGGGAATAATCGTTGACAGTCCCGCGCGCAACACTGAAACGGTGCTCCAGGTCACCGCTCTCTGAAACTTCCAGTGTCTGTTTTTCCGACTTCAGCCCCAGCGATGCAACCCAGTACTGGTAAGTACTGGTTTTACGCGGCAGACGATAGTTAGCCGCCAGGGTAAATTCATTGTCTTTCTGCTGCCAGCCAAAGCCCGCATCGAAATTATCACCACGGGGACTCAAAATGTGACGACCCCAGAGCAGTTGTCCACGGATAAGGGTATCGGTTCCAAAACCGATGGTTCCCTGGTAGGTGTTCTTTTTGCGTGGTTTGAAATTGACACTGAGGTCAACACGGGGCGGGGTTGCGGTCAGTTCCCGGCGCTCTACCACCTCGATGTCCTCGAAATAGCCGGAACGCCACAAATCCAGGCGGAATTTTTCAAGTAACCAGAAATTGTAAGCATCACCCTGCTCAAAACGTTGCAGACTGTCCAGAACACCGTCGTGCAAAATATCCTGGTTGAACGTGACTGCACCCAGCACTGCCTGCGGGCCGGTTTCCAGAACCAGTTCGAGACGGGCCGTGTTGGCAACGGGATCTACGCTGATAGAGTGACGACTAAATTCAGCTTGCAGATAACCTACTTGCTCCATTATCTCAAGCGCCTCCAGCTTGGCCCTGTCCCAGGCCTGCTGATTGAGCACTTCACCTTCTGCGAGCGGGAACGCCTGGTACCACTCATTGAGTTCGTCAAGCCCGTTGCCCGGACCTGTAAGTTCAAGCCGAAGATCCACAATCGTGACCGGGGGGCCGGCCTGTATATTAACGCTGAGCAGCCACTTCGCAGCCCCCTCCCGGCTGATCTCAACAGAGATTACGGGATTGAAATAGCCATACGGCCGCATCGCATCGGTTGCAGCTTTTTCTGCGTCTGAAACCATTTTGCGCCGCAGCCTGCTATTAAGCCTTGCGCTGCTGCCCACCCGGAAGGCCGATACGTGGTTGAGCACATTGCTCAACATCGGTTCACCAACACCGGATACGGCGTATTCGACTTCATCGGCGCATACCACTGTAGAAAACAGTGCCATTGCTAAGATGATTAGTCGAAAATAGTGGATGGGCGGCATATTACACCGACGTCGTGATAATCAATTCACTATTATCGCATGAGAACCGTGTGACAACCCGCCCGTTGCCTCACAAGACCCAAGTTCAATGGTGATGGCTTACACCGTGGCCACGGTGTACCAGGCTGTGCACTATCATGCCAATGATCAGTGCCTGTATTACGGATATGACGTAATCGTCCTCCAGGCCCAGCATGACCTCTGACAACAGGTATCCGCCCACGGTGGCAAGGGCGACAAAGCCAAGGACCGCAAAAGCAGCGCGTCTTCCAAAAGCAGGCTGAACCATCATCCAGAGCATCATGCCAACCCCGAACCGGTGCAACACGATCGCCAGTGAAAGATTGCTGTTTGCCGTGCCGCTAACAGCGGTTAATACCGCACCATCGATCATGGCATGCAAGGCCAGCCCGACCAGGGCCAGCACCAGGCTGACGAGGTGAAATGTGTGGGCTGCCTTCTTGACCAATTTTTCCAGCAGTCCCGGCACGACATAGCCGGACAATATCAGCGCAATTGACCAATATCCCAGTTGCGACCATGATTCGGGGATCAACAAAAACGCCATCAAGACAACCAACGCGGCAACAATCAGCGAATCGAACGCCTTGGCGATAAAGCCACCCCGGCGCAGCCAATGGTAAAGCATTGGTCCAATGAATAATGAAATGATGGAAAGTAATAGCACTTGATATCACAATCGGTTCGGAAAGCGAAACGATAGCGGACAAAAGCGTAAATTACACGCGCTGATTTTCATCCGTTTGCAAATGGTACTGCCTTCGAACGCCCCGAGTTGCTAAACTAGCCTGCGTGATTTTATGTTCAAAACCACTATCAAACTCTAACTCTATGATTTGAAGGGTATGGAAACAGCACAAATCCAGAAGATCATCACCGACCAGTTTGCCGACCCAAGCTCGGTGTCCGACCTGCACAAGTTGCTCAAAACTGTCGCTGAGCGTCAGAACGCCTGTCCGGATGGTTCGGATATGGCGCATGGCTCCAGTTTTATTTGCAACTACATTGAGCAGGTGCCATACATGATCCTGGTGGCCTGGACTTCCGCAAAAAGCGTGGGCCTGGATACCGAGATCAGCGGCATACTGGAAATGGTCAAGTCCTACTGGATTGAAGATGATGATGTGATCCCGGACAACCTCGGAGTCATCGGTCTGCTGGATGACGCCTACTGTTCCTTGTCATCCATGCAAGCCGTCTCGGACCTCTATCGGATGCAATCCGGAAAACACCTTTTCCCCGACGACCTGACCGCAGCCAACAGGGTCATGCGCAAAATCATCGGTGAGCCCTATACCGGCGAACTCGATGAAATTGTGCGCAAAGCAATCGAAGATGCGGATGTCAAAGAATCAGTCAAGCTGCTCGCAAGTCCTGAAAAGCAGAAACTGATCGAAAGCCAGGCCACCATCTGGAACCACGGCCCGGTCAGTGAATCCCCGGTCAGCCAGCTGCTTGGTCTTGGACTGACTGCAGATTAAAAAATCTATCGTGAGGTTCTGGCGCCGTGCCCGGCCAAGTGGGCGCCGTGCAAGCTCGCAAGAGCTTTAATGAAGTTGTGTGCCAAAACGTAGCGTACCCAGTGATGGGCCGGGGGGTTATTCCCGGAACTGTGCGAGACAGGAGTCGAGAACAAGCCTACATGGACGTACTTGTGGCGTGTCCCGGGAGTAATCCCCCGGTCCAGCGCCGCACACCATCAGCAATAAGACTAAATTGCTGCAAATGCACCCCTGGTCAAATTCAGTGGCTCACCATCAGTAACCACGATATTATCCTCAATTCGAACCCCGCCAAACGGCGCCAACTCTTCAACCTTGTCCCAGTTGATCGCTGCAACATCGCCATTTTCACGCCACTTCCTCAACAGCGGCTCGATGAAATAAAGACCCGGCTCGATGGTCAGTACATTGCCGGCCTCCAGTTTACGGGTCAGCCGCAAAAAGGGATGGCCGTCAGGCCGTGGAATGGGTGTGCCGTCCGCGTCGGCGATCAGACCTGCCACGTCGTGGGTTTGCAAACCGAGGTAGTGCCCCAGGCCGTGCGGATAAAAGACCGCGCTCAAGCCGGATTCTACTGCGCTTTCAACCGATGAATTGATGATGTTGAAATCTTTCAGGATTCCGGCAATATCGGCATGGGCGTGCAAATGCAGGTCACGGTAATCGGTACCGGCTTTAACAGAGTCGCAAACCTTCAGTTCCATTGAGTTCATTGCAGAAATCAGATCGGCAAACTCACCTGTTCCTGCCGCATAGGTTCGCGTTATATCAGAAGCATAGCCATGCACGGTCGCGCCGGCATCGATCAGGAACGAGCGTACCTCCGCCGGCACCGTCTGCTCGTGCGCCTGGTAATGTAATACCGCGCCGTGGTCATTCAGGGCAACAATGTTGCCATAGGGCAGTTCAGCATCGACCAGTTGTATTGACATGCAGTAACGTTGATGGATGTCATACTCACTCAAACCTTCCCGGAATCCCTGCTCAGCCGCTGTATGCGCAATGGCGCCAAGCCGGGCGGCTTCGGCGATGCATGCGATCTCGTACGCGGTCTTGCGTGTTCTCTCCAGGTGTATACGGTTCACCAGGCGTGTTGGGTTTAATTGCTCAGCCCCAACTGATTCTGCAAGTGAAGCCGCATCGCCGATGTAAGCAGTCTGTGTATTTATGCCGGCCTGTTTCCAGGCCTCGATATCACGGACCGGTACGACTTCGAATTCGTTCGCCCACCAGGAATCGGGGTCTGCGGGCGGCAGGTACCAGTAATCGTCCGGCTGGTAGTAGTACAGTTTTGGCCGGTGGCCGGGACGGACAAGCAAGGCGCTGTCGTGTTGGCTTGTCAGCGGCGCCCACCAAAGCAAATGAGGGTTACAGCGAAAGGGGTATTCATAGTCATCAAGGAAACTGGCCAACTTGCTGCCAGCATGGATCAATACTGCGTCATAGCCTTCGGCCTGCAGCGCTTTTTCCCAACGTTGCTGTACTTCGGCAACGTGGTCTTTATAGCCGTCTGTAATGGTTTTAGCCAAACCCATCGTGATTGCCTCTTTGTTCGATAAACTTGTTAAAATGAACGATTGTCATCCGTCGAAACGCTGCCCAGATTAAATCTTATGACCCAAACAGAATCATTTCTGCTTTACAACACGCTCAAACGTGAAAAACAGGTATTTATACCACAGGACCCCGGCCGCGTAACCTTATACGCCTGCGGCCCGACCGTGTACAACTACGCGCACATCGGCAATGCCCGGCC
The DNA here is from genome assembly GCA_937927755.1 of uncultured Lysobacterales bacterium. Lineage (GTDB taxonomy): Bacteria > Pseudomonadota > Gammaproteobacteria > Xanthomonadales > SZUA-36 > SZUA-36. The sequence goes on along the minus strand of CALBDB010000112.1, from coordinate 3,465 downwards.
AGCGGTCATATTTGACCTGCTGTTCCGGTTGTTGTCACGTCTCTATCCCGAGGTAATTTATGCGCGCAATATCACCGATGTGGATGACAAGATAAACGCGGCGGCAGCAGAGCAGAATGTGCCGATTGAAGTAATTTCAAAGCGCTACAGCGATGCCTATCATGAGGACATGGCCGCACTGGGTGTCGGCTTGCCGACTATTGAACCGCGTGCAACCGGCCATATCCCGCAAATGATCGATAGGATTGAGCGCCTGGTTGAAAGCGGTCATGCCTATATTGCAGAAGGCCATGTTCTGTTTTCGGTCGAGTCATTTCCCGATTACGGTTTACTGTCGGGCCGCGATTTTGGCGACATGATAGCGGGCGCAAGGGTCGAGGTTTCCGACTTCAAGCGGCACCCTGGGGATTTTGTCCTGTGGAAACCATCGGAAGACCCCCTGCCCGGCTGGGACAGCCCGTGGGGCTGGGGAAGACCGGGCTGGCACCTGGAATGCTCGGTGATGTCCGAACAGCATCTCGGTGAGACTATCGACATCCATGGCGGCGGGCAGGACCTGGTGTTTCCACACCACGAGAACGAGATTGCGCAAAGTGTCTGCGCCCACGGCGGCAAGACGTTTGCGCGTTACTGGATGCACAACGGATTTGTCACCGTCAACAAACGCAAGATGTCGAAGTCACTGGGCAATACGCTGGTGATACACGAATTGCTGAAACAGACGCCGGGTGAAGTCCTGCGTTACCTGTTGCTGAGCGCACATTACCGTCAGCCGCTGGACTGGTCGGATGAAACCCTAAGCCGGGTCAAACGTACGGTGGACCGTGTGTACGGTGTTATTCGTGATGCAAATGACAAGTTTGGCCATTTACAGGCTGCACAGGAACCGTCGGACGAATTTATGGCGGCGCTGCTGGATGACCTCAATACACCTGACGCACTGGCAGAACTCAATAGCGAAGCACGCCGCCTGGCGAATGCAGACAATGCCGAAACGGCCCGTGCCGTCGGCGGAAAATTGCTGGCTGCAGCCAACCTGATAGGATTATTTCAACAGGACCCGCAAGAATGGCTGGCCGGTGACACCGAAGGCCTGGATGACTCGTTGATCGATCAAATGATCGAGGAGAGAAACATGGCACGCAAGGAAAAGAATTTCGCCCGTGCAGATCAGATAAGGGATCAGTTACAGCAGATGGGCATAAGCCTAGAAGACGTTGCTGATGGGACACGCTGGCGCCGTAACAGTGACCGGGATCAGTAATAAGCAAAGCAGGAAAATATTGGAATGCACGACCCTCAAAAAGCCCAGCAGGACATCATCAGCGACTTCAGCCTGTTTGAAAACTGGCTGGACCGTTACCAATACCTGATAGACCTCGGCAAGGCACTCGAGTCGCTGGATGAATCAGAAAAAACTGACGACATCCTGTTACATGGCTGTCAGTCCAGGGTCTGGCTGATTATCGAGGGCAATGCTGACGAACTGAAAATACGCGCCAACAGTGACGCGGCCATTGTATCCGGTCTGATCGCCCTCCTGATCCGCGTCTACTCGGGCGCATCCGCACAGCAGATCATAGATACACGACCGGAATTCATCGCCGCCATCGGCTTGCAACAACACCTGTCAGCGACACGCGCCAACGGCTTACACGCCATGCTGGAAGCCATCTACGCCGCAGCAAAGTCATTTCAAAAAAAACAGTAGAAGGCCAGACAAGGCCGGATTTACAGAATCAAAACCCGTATGTTGTGCCGGTTTTCCGGATGCTGGCGCTGGACAGAGACGGCTGGGCACCGGGATGGACTGAACCCCATAGCAGCGCTATGGGGTGAAGGAAGCTCAAGTCCAGGCGCATCTGAACAAGCCGGCGCCGGCAAACTGGTGCAATATACGGGTTCCCCCTTAACGCGAGTCACCCATCTGTTTCTGGCGAATTTCCCAGCGCTCCTGGGCGTCAAGACACAAGGTCGCGATGGGACGCGCTTCGAGGCGCTGAAGACCGATTTCTTCACCGGTTTCTTCGCAATAACCATAATCACCTTCATCGAGACGAATCAGGGTTTTATTGATCTTGTTGATCAGTTTGCGATAACGATCACGGGTTCGTAACTCAAGACTGTTCTCTGTTTCACGTGTTGCACGTTCAGCCTCGTCGCCAACATCCCTGACTTCAGTTTGCAGGTTGCTGATCGTTTCACGGGACTCTTCAATCAGTTCATCCCTCCAATTAATCAATTTCTGCCTGAAGTACTCAAGCTGTTTGGGATTCATGTATTCTTCTTTGGTGGAAGGCTTGTACCCTTTGGGCAATTTAACTGTTGTCTCATTCATATGTGGCAAAAGCTCCTTGAAAACTGAGCATATATATTATAATCCATTGATTATTATATATTTTATGAAATCTGGGCCAAAAGTCGCCCGGATCAAGGTGCTGTGTTATATCTCAACTTGGATAAGACAGCAAGTGTTTTCTATTTACAATCGCCATCATTATTGAAAACATATGTTATGGAAAAGATTCTCCAGGCCTTTATTCGCGCATACCAACTCGTTCTGAGTCCATTTTTAGGCCAGCATTGTCGCTTCACACCCAGTTGCTCACAATACACTTCGGAAGCCATCCGGAAATACGGCGCAGCAAGAGGAAGTTGGATGGGAATCAAGCGAATTATTCGCTGCCAGCCGTTTTGCGAAGGCGGGCACGATCCAGTTCCATAACAACGGTTTTTCTTAAGACAGTGTTATCCACACACGGACGGATATCACTTCAGCCCGCGCTTATTGATAAGGACTTACCCCACCCCGGGGGGTTCAACCACTATCGAAACCGTCGATAAAGCCGGGTCGCACCAAATGAAAACACGCCTGCCAGGATCAACATAACCAGGTGCTCCCCGGTAAAGATGTGCATGAAACCATCCAATCCTGCAGTGTGGGCGAATAATGGAGCAGAAACCATCAGCAGCAATGCGCTGGTCAATACTTGGTAAATCGTGTTTTTCATGTCATATATTCCTGAACAGAGAACTCCCCCTAACGCACCTTGACCTTGATAATTTCTTCGCCGTTCTCATCGCTTAAATGGACAGCGCAGGCTATACAGGGATCAAAACTGTGTATGGTCCGAAGTATTTCAACCGGTTGTTTCGGGTCGTGTAATTGGTGATTGTCTTCCAGTGCTGCTTCGTAGGCGCCGGGTTGGCCATTCGGATCGCGCGGACCCGCGTTCCAGGTGCTCGGTACGACAGCCTGGTAATTCTTGATGACCCGGTCCTCGATCACGATCCAGTGGGCAAGACCGCCTCGTGGCGCTTCCATAAAGCCAACGCCCTGCGCTTTCTTCGGCCAGGAAGACGGTTCCCAGAGAACCTCGTTAAAGGTTCGCGTATCACCCGCCTTGATATTGACGATCAGGTCGTCCAGCCAGCCCTGCATGGCATCGGCAAATATCTTGGTCT
>CALBDB010000111.1 GCA_937927755.1 uncultured Lysobacterales bacterium | reverse complement strand
GGCGGCATGCCGGTACTCGAGTGCTGGAAGGGTGAGGTCTCCATCGTGCTCAAACGCAGTATGGCTACCGGTTATGCCGGTGTTCAAAACCCGCTGTTCTTCCTGGACAACACGCGTATGTTGTTTGGTGATGCAGGGGATACGCTGGATAACGTGTTCAAAGCACTTTAAACAGTATCAGATCTGAAAAAGAAAACCCCCAGCGCGTAAGCGTTGGGGGTTTTTTGTGGTGCACAGGCAAATTGCTGACATGAGCAAATGCAGCTTGCTCTGGCCCCACTACTTCAATTTCCTTCATGTGGATATAATGCAGTCATGATACTGCACTCGATCGCCAAATCCGTTCGTGACCAGAATTGGTCGGTTATTTTCATTGAGTTGTTGGTGGTCATCATTGGGCTGGTTCTCGCTTTCCAGGTGGACCGCTGGTGGGAAGAGCGCAACGAACGTAGCCGCGAGCAAGATTACATAACCCGGCTTATCGGCGAAGTGCAAGATGATATCGACCAGATTCGCTTTGCAAAAGATCTCGCCGAGGTGCGGCAGGGCTTTGGAGATTTATTGTTGGAGGTAATAGCGGATCCGGTCATCGCCGAGCAGCAACCGGCGATGTTCCTGGTTGCGGTTGCCCAGGCTGCTTTTACCTTCTCGCCGAGCCTGACTTCGCATACTCTCGAAGACTTGCGCTCCACCGGCAACATGGGATTGATTCGCAGCGCGGAAATCAAGGATGCACTGTACGATTTCTATGGATTTCACGACGCACAAAGCCAGTACATTCAGCTGAACCTGAATATCGAAATGCGCTACTTCGAGTTGTCCGCTGGGGTGCTTGACGCGAACCAGTACCAGTGGGTCCAGGACCAATGGTTCGTGGTGACCAGTAATGACCTCGTTGAAGTGCGCCAGGCGAAGCCGGACCTCAATGCATTACCCGGCGCAATCGAGCGGTTCACGAATAATCCAGAGCTGCTCGCCTGGGTGCCCCGAACTCGTGGAATCCAGCGTGAGCAGATTTTGATGCATGGCATCCTATTGAGCCGCGCCGAAGACCTGCTGGCAAGATTGAAGGCGTATTCTGCAAAACCCGGCCAGTAGTTGAACTGGTAATGACCAGCACCATACCGGGTTTCACATTCCTATTCGCTACCCTCCGGAAGACGACGGGATTTTTATTAGCGCGCTAACCGGCACCGGCCTGACGCGCTTCAGCATCACCGGTCATACAGGAAGCAACCGCCCGGATTGGCTGGCCTTTTACCTCCAGACTGACTATCTGCATGCTCAGACCTTTGCCATTCTTTTTAAAATGCCGCATCTGTACCGGGATATAGCTGTAGTCATTTGCATACCAGGCCAGCGATGTCCTTTTCGATTTCTTATTACGGATACGCTTTACACGCGTTGTCTCCAGACAACCTAGTGCGGTATCCACCGGCTCTTCCATTTCCACCTGGTACACATGGTTTTTAAGTTTGTCTTCATCAACGATGTTGACCTCCATGTGTGTCTGTCCCTGCTCCAGCAACGAGCCGACGTTAAGCGACAATGAAAAAGGGTCAAATGCACCACCTGTTAAGGGCAACTGGACGTTACCTGATTTACCGCTGGTGGTCACGATATCTGCCGACCAGTCAAAACTTGCTTGCCATGCGGAGTTGTAACCTACCAGGCTAAATGAGAAATCGTAGTTATCGGGTTTGAAGTTGCCATCCTGCCAACGGCCGGTCACGGTCTGGGCGCCTTTCACCTTAAGCAGGTCAGCTAAACCCTGCATATCGTGGGTATAGCCATGCAGGGTCCAGGTCTCATCCTGGTGGGAAAGCTGTATCGTCACCCCGGCAAGGTCATCGCCCTTGTGCATCACCTTGTACACGGCGGTGTAGTCGGGCAGGATAGCAAAAATCTCAGCCGCGAACCCCGGAGTAGGGGAAAAGGCAAGGAGCAGAGTGCTGAGAAAAAATATAGTGGAGCTATATAAACGTTCCGTCATGAGTCAATTGTAAGGGCTTCCCGATTTTCCGGCCCCGGTACAGCACCGAGCCATGGTCGTAATTGACTTCACGATTACAGAATAGTTCGACGGTGGCAACCACGAGCTTGTGTTCCATCGGGCCCAGCCTGGCGCTCAGCGAAGCTGCATCATCGTCGGGCAGCACTGGAATTCTGATTTGCGAGATAACGGGCCCGGAATCGAGACCTGCCGTTACAAAATGAATGCTGGAGCCGGTTTCCCTGTCCCCGGCCTTCAGTACACGGTTATACGTATCCAGACCCTTGTACAAGGGCAGCAGGGAAGGGTGCAGATTGATCATGCGGCCAGCGTATTTATTGGCGAAGTCTTCACCCAGGATACGCATATAGCCGGCAAGAATGACCAGTTCAGCCTGGCTCTGCTCAAGAACCTCTGCAACGGCCGCATCATGGGACTGACGGTCAGGAAAATCTGTATGGCTGATTACACTGACCGGAATCCCGGCGTTTTTTGCATGGCCTATGCCCGGTGCAGCTTTACGGTTGGAGACGACCCGGACAATATTCAGTTTCAGGCCATCATTTTGCACCGCGTTGATCAGCGCTCTTAGGTTACTGCCGGTACCGGAGATCAGTACGGCAGCCTTCAGATCATCCTGTTTCATGAGCGGATAAAACTGACCCGCGGTGCGTCACCTGAATATCCGGTCACTCTGCCAAGCCGGTACACGGGTTCGCCCGATTCATTCAATGACTTGCAGATCTCGTCCGCCGTATCTCGGGTCACCAGGAGCACCATGCCAATTCCGCAATTGAAGGTGCGCAACATTTCCTGTTCTTCTATCCCGCCGTTTGTTTTCAGCCATTCGAACACTTCGGGTAATTGCCATGATGACAGGTCAATTTCAATACCGAGCCCTTCCGGTATCACGCGGATAATGTTCTCGGAGATTCCCCCGCCGGTGATATGCGCGAGGCCATCAATGGCGTGTTGCTGTATCAGCGGCAACAGGGTTTTTACATAAATTCTGGTGGGCGCCAGCAATGCTTCACCCAGGGTGCTTCCACCAAGCGGCATTGAAGGGTCATCACCGCTTTGTTCCAGAACTTTCCTGATCAGCGAATAACCATTGGAATGCGGCCCGGTCGATGCCATGCCCAGCACGATGTGGCCCTCGCTGATCCGGCTGCCGTCGATCAGGTCCGGCCTGTCCACGACACCCACGGTGAAGCCGGCCAGGTCGTAGTCATCTTTTTCATACATGCCGGGCATTTCGGCGGTCTCTCCACCAATCAATGCACAACCAGACTGCCGGCAGCCTTCCGCGATTCCCTCGATCACCGCCTGGGCATTGTCGAGCTTCAGTTTCCCGGTCGCGTAATAATCCAGGAAAAACAGGGGTTCCGCGCCGCATGTAAGGATGTCGTTAACACACATCGCCACCAGGTCTATACCGATGGTGTCATGCCGGTCCAGCAAACGCGCCAGCAGCAACTTGGTACCTACACCATCTGTACCGGAGACCAGCAAAGGTTCCCTGTAGCGCTCTGTGTCGAGTTGGAATAAGCCGCCAAAGCCGCCCAGGCCGGTAACAACGCCACTTCGATTGGTGGATTTGACTGCGGGTTTTATGCGTTCTACCAGTTCATTGCCGGCATCGATATCCACACCGGCATCAAGGTAGCTCAGGCCGGCAGGTTTTTCTGACTTGGTATTCAATACAGGGTCCGTTTATTCATGCTAGTTTGTAGTGTCCTATGGTATCTTATTAAGCTTCGGAATAACCCAATTTTGTTACAGGCTCCCCCGGTAATGCAGATTAAAAGATTACTGCTTATATTTTTTATACTGCAATTGCCAGTTGCAGGCGCTGCGGCGGAAGAAGGCCTGTATTCGGGTGAGGTGGTTGTGCCGGGGCAGGGTGCGGAAGACCGCATCCAGGCGCTGCCGGATGCACTCATCCAGGTTTTACAAAAATTAAGTGGCCAGCGAGATGTGCCTTTTTCACCACAACTCGATGAGGCGCTTGGGAATGCGGAAAACCTGTTGCTGTCGTTTCGATACAGGAACGTAGAACGAAACGGTCCCGATGGCGCTGTAACCAGGGAATTGCGACTGGTTGCGCAGTTCATGCCGGCGGCGGTCGACCGGATTGTGCAACAGACCGGCTTGCCGCGCTGGCGTCAGGAACGGCCGGCCGTACAAATCTGGGTGGTTATCGATGACGGCAGCAAGCGTGAGCTGAAGCCGCTTGAATATACCTATGCATGGGAATCAATTGAAGATGTTGCCGGATTGCGGGGCTTGCCGGTAACGTGGCCGGAACTGGACGAGGAAGAAGCGCAATTGATTGATATGCGCCTGGTGTGGGGCGGTTTTACCGATTACCTGGTTGAACGCGGCGCGCCGTCGGATGGTGTCGCGATCATTGCTGCCCGGCGCGAAGGCCCGTTGTGGAACCTGCGCTGGAATGTCGCCAATGGCGAGCAGAACTGGACTTGGCGCAACAGTGACCAGGAATTAATGTTTGCCCTGGCGCAGGGTGTACACCAGATGACGGACCAGATCGCGGCGGCCAACACCATTGCCGCCTCGGACCTGGGTCTGTATTCAATCGACCTGACCATCGGCGGGCTTAACAGCGCCGTTGCCTACGCAAACTGCCTTGCTTATCTGCAGGAGCTTAGCCTGGTTAGCGCCGTTGAAATACTGGGCGCCAACCCGGGCCGTGTTCATTTCCGCCTCCAGCTAAATGCTTCTTCCGAATACCTGGCAGAAGCATTCAACCGGGGTACCGTGTTGTCACCATCAAAAGCCGGCAGTGATAACGATTATGAGTTTTTACGGCAATGACGCCTGATTCGCGCAACTGGTTGGTGCTTGTGCTGCTGGCCGGCGGGGGCTGGTTGATCTATTTGCTGGCGCCGGTGATCACACCATTCGCCATAGCAGCGGTATTGGCCTATTTGGGTGACCCGCTGGTTGACCGGTTGGAGAAAATATCTGTCTGGCGCTGGAAAATCGGCAGGACCCTGGCGGTCGTCCTGGTGTTTG
>CALBDB010000110.1 GCA_937927755.1 uncultured Lysobacterales bacterium | reverse complement strand
TTCCGGCATCATCCTGGCCCCGTGCCGGGTACTGAAAGCCTGTCTCGATAATTTGGCCAGCGAAAATTCTCAAAACGAGTATTATCTGACCGATGTATTTTCAATCGCGCATCAGCAAGGTATACCGGCCCACGGGGTTGTTGCCCCGGTTCCTGCCGACCTGGAGGGTGCAAATGACCGAATTCAACTGGCGGCACTGGAGCAGCGCTATCGTATGAAAAGAGCCACGGAATTGATGCAGGCCGGTGTACAACTGGTAGATCCGGAAAGGATTGACATACGCGGCAAGGTTGAAGTTGGCAGCGATGTGTACATTGATGTCAACGTAATCCTGGAAGGCGATATCAAGCTGGGTGACGATGTCCGGATCGGACCTGGTTGCGTTTTGAAAGATTGCCGGTTGGCAACCGGTACGCGGGTCCATGCCTACAGTGTGCTGGAGGGTATGTGCAGCACCGGAGCCTGTGAGATAGGGCCATTCGCCCGTGTGCGCCCTGGCACGGAACTGGCTGAGGGCAGCAGGGTTGGCAATTTTGTCGAGGTCAAGAACAGTTCGCTGGGCAAGAGCAGCAAAGCCAGCCACCTGAGCTACCTGGGCGACAGTAGTATCGGTGAACGGGTCAATATCGGCGCCGGCACCATTACCTGTAATTACGATGGTTTCAATAAGCACCGTACGGTGATCGGGGACGGTGCCTTTATCGGTTCGGACACCCAGTTGGTGGCGCCTGTCACGGTAGGGGAAGGTGCGGATATCGGCGCGGGCAGCACGGTCACCAAGGACGCCCCGGCCGGGCAGCTGACCATAAGCCGTGCAAAGCAGGTCACCATCCCTGGCTGGAAGCGGCCAAAGAAAAAATCCTGAGCCTGTGAGGAAACCCTGACCATGTGTGGAATCGTTGCGGCCTCCGCCAGGCGAAACATCAGGGACATCCTGATCGCCGGCTTACACACGCTCGAGTACCGTGGATACGATTCCGCGGGTATCGCCCTGCAACAGGATGGCCAGATTGCCCGGCAACGGGCGGCAGGCAAGGTCAAAGACCTTGAAGCGCTGCTGCAAGCCTGCCCCATCGACGGCCACTGCGGTATTTCCCATACGCGTTGGGCCACGCATGGTATTCCCAATACCGCAAACGCCCACCCCCACGTATCCGGTGACCAGCTTGCGCTGGTGCACAATGGCATTATTGAGAATCACGAAGAATTGCGGCGCGAATTGCAACAGGCCGGTTGCCAATTCAGCTCGGAGACCGACACCGAGGTCATGGTTCACGTGCTGGCACGTTTGATGGAGTCCGGCCTGGACCTGTTCTCCTCGGTGCGCAAGGCGGCCGGGCGTCTGCGCGGCGCCTTTGCCATCGCGGTTGTCAGTGCCGCAGAGCCGGGCGTGATCGTTGGTGCGCGAAAGGGAAGTCCGCTGGTCCTGGGTGTGGGTGAAGGTGAGAATTTCCTGGCGTCGGATGTCTATCCCCTGCTGGGCGAAACCGACCGCTTTGTCTTCCTGGAGGAAGGTGACGTGGTCAGGTTGGATGCAGACAGCTTCCAGGTGGTTGATACGGACGGCCAGGCTGCGGACAGGCCGGTCAGGCAGGTCGAGACAAAGGCGGATGCCGTTCAGCGGGGCGATTATCCGCATTACATGCTCAAGGAGATATTTGAGCAACCACAGGCGGTGATGGAAACCCTTGAAGGCCGGCTTAGCGCATTTTCCGTTCTGCCCAACATTTTTGGTGTTGGGACGGAAGAGGTACTCAGCGCGGTCAGGCAGATTCATATTGTAGCCTGTGGCACCGCCTATCATGCCGGCCTGGTCGCGAAGTATCAGATTGAGCAATTGGCAGGCCTTCCCTGCCAGGCGGAGATCGCCTCGGAGTACCGCTACCGGCGACCGGTTGTGCCGAAAGACACGTTGTTTGTCGCCATCTCCCAGTCAGGTGAAACGGCGGACACACTGGCAGCCCTGAAGCACGCCAAACAAGCCGGTTACACGACCACGCTTGCGATTTGCAATGTTGCCGAGAGCTCTGTCGTACGCGAAGCCGACCTGGTTTTGATGACCCGAGCGGGTCCTGAAATTGGTGTCGCTTCGACCAAGGCGTTCACTACCCAGTTGGTGGCGCTGCAGTTGCTGATGCTGGAACTCGCGCGGATGAATGGTGTTGATAAAGATGTTTATGCAAAATACGTTGCCGACCTGAACCGTCTGCCGGATTTACTGAATGCGGCACTGGGTCTGGACGGCGAAATCAAAGCCCTGGCGGGTGCGTTCAAGGACAAGCACCACGCCCTGTTTCTTGGCAGGGGCAGCCACTACCCGATTGCGATGGAAGGTGCGCTTAAGCTCAAGGAAATATCTTACATCCACGCGGAGGCCTACGCCGCCGGTGAATTGAAGCACGGCCCGCTGGCGTTGGTGGATGCAGACATACCGGTATTTGCAGTGGCGCCAAACAATACGCTGCTGGAAAAACTGATCAGCAATATCGAGGAGGTCAGTGCGCGAGGTGGTGAGTTGTACGTGATAGCAGACTCCGGGGTGATATCCAGTTTTCAGCAACGTCACGGCCATGTTATCGGGCTCGATACCGGCGGCCCATTGCTGGCCCCGGTGGTCATGACCATACCGCTGCAACTGCTTGCCTACCACGTGGCCGTGCAGCGTGGAACGGACGTTGATCAGCCACGAAACCTGGCCAAGTCCGTCACGGTGGAATAGTCCATAACAATCAATCAGGAGAGAGGCTTCATGGAAGCAGCAGCATTTGTTTTTGGTATGATGGGAATCGTGGCGCTTGTACGAGTTGAAAAATTAATAAAGACTCTGAAAGAAAAAGGAATCCTGGGAGAAGATTACAAGGAAGAGTAATTCACTGTTGCGAACCATTCGGCGGCGCTGGAATTACAAATCCGCTAGCAATAAGTAGACAGCTTACGTAAGCTGAGCCCCCGGTTTATATAGCCGGTTTTTGCTGGTATTTATAGAGACTGGACTGAATGCGTAAAAAGCACCGGGCGAACGATGAGGCGGAGATCAACATCACACCGATGTTGGATATTGTCTTCATCATGCTCATCTTTTTTATTGTCACGACCTCCTTTGTACAAGAAAAAGGCCTGGAGGTTTCCAGACCTTCCAATGCTCCGCCCAAAGAGGTCAAAAAGAGCAAAGGTCCGATCGTGGTCAAAATCGACTCCAATGGCAATATCATGATGGCAGGCCGGATGCTGGAGCGAGGCGCCGTTGAGGCCAACCTGGAGCGTGCAAAAGCAGAGAAGCCTGAATCACCACTGATCATTGCTGCGCACCCGGATGCAGAAACCGATGCCCTGGTCACCATTCTGGACGCGGCCGAGGCAGTTGGTGTCGGCAGCGTTAGTGTCGCGACAACCAGCAGATAAAGGGGGTCAGGCTCCGACCTGGCTGCAGGCTACATCGCGGCTATAGGTCAGAAAAAACCCTTCGAGGTCACTGTTCTCGATGTAGGTTTCCATATCCACGAACCGCCATCCGCCTTTTGTATACTCGTCATGCTTTTTGGTCATATTCTCCGCCGCGTTGCCTTTACGGCTGAATCGCGAGGCGTCCCTGAAGATGGTCTTTGACTCCTGGCAACTGATTGCAGGGGCCGCCTGTGCCGAGAGGTTTCCGCTTTGCGCCAGCACCATTCCCAGTAATATGCCGAACATCACCCCGAGCAGTGTCCTGTCTTTCATAACAATGTTTCCTTTTTTTCCGGTAATTCCAGTAAACCCGTCGCATCCTCCTGCGGCGGCATCTGTAAGTGGTAACCCTGTTCCGCCAGATTCTTCATGACCTGTTTGACATCCTCGTAGGCCAGTTTCCGTTCCGGCGTAAGCTCCAGTTCCATGACCAATTCGGGCTCGCCGAAGACCTTCCTGAGCGCAACGGGCAGGTCATCAAACTCACTGTCTTCCGACAGATAAATATAGGTAAAGTCTTTCATGTTCGAGCGGAAAACGGAGCATTTCATTTTGTGATCCCCAAGGGTTAATGAATAAGGGAAGTATAAATGCAAATGTGGGGCGCCATGCTCAAGCTAATCACCGTGGGTGTCCGGCAGGTAAATATCCCTGAAAACACCTATACTCAGGTAGAGGTAGTGGGGGTTTACACCGGCAGGAGCTAGCTCAACCCAACAATCATTGCCAGAATTGTGGGTTTTTTTACAGAAGGGAATCGAGTGATTTAACTTACATAACGATTGGCTGCCGGGCCGACGTCTAATAACTAAAGAACGGGAGTAAGTTATGAAGATCAAACATTTATTAATAATCTCGTTGGGCGGAATATTTCTGTCTTCTTGCGTCTATGTGGGCGTCATGGAGATCAAGACGCCGCCGGACATCAATTTGCAGATCGTTCAGAACTCCGGTGTGATGAAAATAACCACGACGGGCAGTCGAAAATGCAGGGTTGAGAACCAGGGCAATGGGTGTATTCACATTGATGCGGGTGATATGGGATTGATCGTGTTCAAGCTTTCAGCGCAACCAGCCTGGTCGCTGAAAGAGATTGAAATTTGTAAAGGAAATACTAACGAGAACAAAGATTGCAATTTGAATGTTTGGGAACGGATGGAGTTCTCCGCCACTGATGACATTGGCAGCAAAATTCTACTTCCAAACGCCAACGGTGTGATCCATTTGAAGCCGCTTTCAGAAGATCTTGTCAAATTCATCTTGCTGGATCAGAACAGGATTAAGCAGGAATACTATTACAGGGTGCAGGCCTGCAACAGTGATACAGGTGAATGCCTTTGGGCCGACCCGCCAATTGAAAACGGCGGCATGGGCGGCAGAGGCGGCGGCGGCCACGACTAACAGTTTTTCTGAAGTAGTGATCTTTGGCTGGTCTGAAGCCGGTTAGCGCCTAAATGCCTGATTTCCAATACAGGGCATATATTAGCTATAGCCACAGGGATGAAGCCTGGGCTGCATGGCTGCATCATGCGCTCGAGTCATACAGGGTTCCCGCTCACCTGGTTGGCAGTCAGAGCAGCGTGGGCGAGGTTCCAGCACGAATACGCCCGGTGTTTCGTGACCGTGATGATCTGTCTTCCGCTACGGACCTTGGGCAAACCGTTAAACAGGCCCTGTCGGACTCTGAAAACCTGGTTGTACTCTGCAGCCCGGCAGCAGCCGCCTCAAAATGGGTTGGCGAGGAAATCCGTCTGTTCGCCAGCCTTGGCCGGACGGACCGTATCTTTTGCATTATTGTAGATGGAGAGGCAGCAGACGATGGGCCTGTTTCAGCCTGTTTTCATCCAGCACTGGCGGAGATAGGCCACACAGAGCCACTTGCGGCTGACGTGCGCAAGTGGGCAGACGGTAAGCGTGTCGCAAAGCTCAAGCTAATTGCGGGCCTGCTGGGCATCAGGCTTGATGAGCTTCGCCAGAGGGATTTACAGAGACGGCGCAAGCGGCAGCTGCTTACAGGTCTGGGTGTCGCAGCTGCGCTAACACTGGCCGTGATCACGCTGGTATCGCAGGTTTCCGAAAAGCACGAGCGTGAGAAAGCAGAACAACTGGCGACCTTTGTCGTTGATCTTGGTGAGAGATTACAGTCGGATGTTGATCTTGAAACGCTTGCCTTGATTGGGGCCGAGGCTTCCCGTTATTTGCAGGAGCTCGATCCTGAGAGGCTTTCGGCTGAAACAGGAAAAAAGGTCGCTCTAGCGCTTCGGCAAATGGGCCGGGTCAGCCAGTACCAGGGTAAGCCGGAAGATGCTCTCAAAGCGTTCGAGCGTTCCCGTGATCTTCTATCAGGCTTATACAAGAAGTTCCCGGATATTTCAGAACTGCTTTTCGCGCTTGGAAATGCCGAGTACTACATTGGAAATTTGCACTTCATGGAGGGCCGATATGAGAGTGCCATGGAATCAATGCAAGACTACCACCGGCTAACCGGTAAACTGTTGGAATCAGACCCGGGCAACCCGGACTGGATGCTTGAGTTGTCCTACTCGCATAACAACTTAGCGGCTGTCCAGCTGCAAAGTCGTAACAACATTGACGGGGAGACGCTCGAGCATGTCGCGAAAGCTGTCAGACTGATGGAAGAAGTGGTGGCGTTAAGACCGGACGATGAAGCAGTTGCGAGTGTTTATGCAATGACCCTGGCCTGGGCCGCTGATGCGCAAATTCAAACCTGTAACTTGGAAGATGCAATGACCACCAGGACCAGGGTAAGACAATTGGCGGAATTCTCGATGCTCGCAGACCCGGGTAACAATGGGCTGAAAAAAAATTATGCGTATGCTCTGACCGGTTTGGCCCGTGTGCAGATTTTTTCCGGCCAGCTTGGTACCGCTGTACAGAACCTGGAGCTTGCAATTTCGATACTGCAACAATTGATTGCAGCCGATACCAGCAATATCCACTATCGCGATGAAGTCCGGAATCGGCGCGTCATGCTCGCAAAAACGCTGGCAGAAACCGGTCAGCTAGAACTGGCAAGAACCATGCTGCAGGAACTTGAGCCGGAGTTTGAATACGCTGGTGATTTCATTGATCAAAGTGGTGCGTTCCAGTTAGAGCTTTTGAACTTTCTACTGGCGTACACGGATGTTGAGTCCCGACTAGGAAATGCAGAGTCAGCAAGAGAACATTTAAACACCGTGGTCAGGCTACAATCAAAAAGCCTGAATACATCCGCAGCAGGCGTATTCGATGCGCTAAGACTTGTAGACTCCAGGTACCTTTGGTGGCAACTCAATGGAAATGAATTTGATAGTTTGCCTCCCTTGCCTGTATTTGATCAATCTGCGGGCAGTGATTTTCAAACTTGTGCCGCAGCGGAATCCGCAGCACGTATGTATGTGCTCGAAGGGGACAGCGAAAGCGCTGCCAGGCAGGTTAATTACCTGAGAGAGAGAGGTTATGCCAATCCGACATTTATGCGGTTTTGCAAAAATCATGGCCTTTGCGGTTGATATGCGGCATCCATATGAAATACGGTATGTCCTTTGAGTTTGCAGAATCGGGGTCGGGACGAAGCAATAGCCGTGAATAACAAGTACAAGTACAAGGCTTTTCTCAGCTATAGCCATCGGGATGAACGATTTGCCTCGTGGTTGCAGCGCGCGCTCGAGTCCTACCGTGTGCCACGTAAACTGGTTGGCACCAGGACGGGCGTGGGTGAAGTGCCGGCGCGTATCCGCCCGGTATTCCGTGACCGTGAAGACCTGTCCTCTGCAACTGACCTGGGTGAAACAATTCAGCAGGTCCTGGCAGATTCCGAAAATCTCATCGTGATTTGCTCTCCGGGTGCGGCTGCATCGCAGTGGGTAAACGAAGAAATACGTGAGTTTGCCCGCTTGGGCAAACAGGACAGGGTTTTCTGCGTCATCGTCGATGGCGAGCTCGCTGGCCCGGGAACGCCGTCTACCTGTTTCCCTGCCGCCCTTGCAGAAATCGGTATGCACGAACCACTGGCGGCTGACATTCGCAAATGGGCGGATGGCAAACTTTTGTCCAAGCTGAAACTGGTATCGGGGATGCTTGGGCTCCCTTTGGATCAGCTAAGGCGCCGTGACTTACAAAAACGCCAAAAAATCTGGGCGCTGGCTGCCGTGGCATCCATTGCACTGGCAGCGGTGTTGATTGCAGCCATTTCTGCGCGTATGGCTGCTCAACAGAGACGTGATTCAGGTGAGTCATTGGTCGCTTACAAATTGAATGAACTTCGCACAATCCTCAACGTGGCCGACGACCCGGCCGAATTAAACCGTATGAAAACCTGGGATGAGGAAGATTTAGCCCAACTGGTTGCTAATGCCGGCATAGGGGAGCGTGCATTGATAAATTCGGCAATGGAATTGCGTGAACAGGGTATCGGGTATTTGAACAATCAAGAACTCGGAAAAGCCATGGAGAAGTTCCAGGATTCCTGGGCACTCTTGGCAGAATCCTACCGCCGCAATGACAATGACCTTGATACGTTTTTTGAATTGGGGCAGGCGGAATATTATATCGGTTTTGTATACAGGGATTTAGGTGCGCTGGAAGCGGCTGAGGTCTCATTTAATGCCTATGCTGAAATCACCCGCCAATTGATCGTGAAGCAACCCAAAAATGCTGAGTGGGTTTTGGAAATGGCTTATTCCTTGACCAACCTTGGGGTATTGCAGTTAGAGCTAGATGCCAATAAGCCGGAGCGGGCCCTGCAACTATCGCAGTCGGCACTGGAATATAACCAGATCGCACTGGTGCTTGATCCCAATAACAGTCTCTACCAGGCAGAACTTGGCCAATCGCACGGCTTTCTGGCGGATGCTCAGCGTGAGGTTTGTGATCTTGAAGGGGCGTTTCAATCACGAAAGAAACAGTTGGATCTGGAAAAAGAACAGTGGGCGGCCGACAAGGAAAATACTGGCAGGGTGACGAACCTGGCCGCTGCCTACAGTGGCTATAATCTTGTTCAGGAGGAGATGGGACAGGTTGATGGGGCAATAGAAAGTCTTGAAATGGCAATACAAATAATGGAACCGGTAGTGATTCAATACCCGGAATCAAAATATATTGCCCGGATTACGTTGCGCAGGAAGTCTCACCTCATGATGCTGAAGGCACTGGACGGAGACATTGATGGCTCCTGGGTTGCTATGCAGGATCTGCATCAGGAGTGGCGGAATATTCTTAAGGAGGATGGAGCACAGGATGACAATATTACTAACTACGTGACGTTTCTGCTTTACAAGGCAGAGCTTGCCCAATCAATGGGCGACACTGAAACAGCGATCCAGTTGCTTGGGGATGCCCAGAACAGAATCATCCGATTGCTGGAGAAACTACCTTCAAACAGGGTTGCAGGCAATTTGTTGATGCAGACGGTTTTCCAGACATGGGAATTGACACAGAAAATGCCGGAAGAAGCCATCATGACAAAATTGCCTGCTTATAGTAAAAACGAAGGAAATATCCGTGCCTGTACGGATGCCAGCCTGGCTGCAAAGAAGGCTGTTATGCTTGGAGATATGGCCCGTGCTGGTGAATTAACAACCTATCTTCTTGATAGG
>CALBDB010000109.1 GCA_937927755.1 uncultured Lysobacterales bacterium | reverse complement strand
TAGACGAATCAAGCAAAGAACGCTGGTTGAGCGACGTCGGCTATACTACAAGCAGAAGGCTGCATGAACATGAACTTGATGAGCTGAAAGTCTCTCTTAAATGTGATTCCTTGAAGTCCGGAATCCTTTGACGACATACAGTTTGCAGACTTATTTGAATAATCTGGCGAAGCAATAGCGCTATAGAACCGCATCTAAACTATACGCCTCAACTTTTGTGTTTGCTACTAAAATCGGAGACTTACGACCGCTTCTGGCCGATTGCTGCTAATGGGGACTACAGAAAGTCACTAGCCGGTTCTGACCTGTAAGCTGCCATTCAATCAGTACACAAATTTGGCACATGCGATTGAAAAGGTGAGATCAGGTTAGCTGTAGTTTATTGAATTGATGCTTGATGGCGTTGACCAGGAGCCAACAACTCACGGATTTTCAGTCCGTGCACAAATCCGACACGAGAATATAAGGGCTGCAAAGTTGAGATTGGCGGTAAGTAACTGAAAAAAATGGTGGCCAGAGGTGGAATCGAACCACCGACACGCGGATTTTCAGTCCGCTGCTCTACCAACTGAGCTATCTGGCCATATTGTCTCGCGTCTCTGGAATCAGAGAGCGCGGTATTAAACCGTTTAGGCGTGTTCAAGTCAAGAATTTTGCGCCTATTTAGCTTTCTTCTGGTACATATCCCTCGGGGATGGCTGAGCCCTCGCCGAAGAAAAACTTTTCCATCTCGCCTTCAAGGAATTTCCTGTGCTCCGGTTCTATTGGGCTCAGGCGGTGTTCGTTGATCAAAATGGTCTGGTGCGCGAGCCACTTTTGCCAGGCCTGCATGGAGATATTTTCGAAAATTCTCTTGCCCAGTTCGCCCGGATAAGTCTGGAAAGCAAGCCCGGGTAATTCCTCTTGCAGCAATTGGCAGTACACCAGGCGTTCAGTCATTTTTCACAATTCTCCAGGTAAATTTCCAATAGTTGCCGGACCGGCTTGGGCAGACCGAGCTGCGGCCACTCCTGCGGTTCGAACCAACGTTGGTCAGGTGCACATTCTACGCCTGTTGACAAAAATTCTGAATCGCCAATTAGCGGCCGTATTGTCATGTCCATGTGGGTGAGCTGATGTTTCAGGCCGGGCAGTTCCCGCAGCTTGCCGGCGTCCAGACCCGGGTATTGTCGAATCATCCCGCCATCATCATCTGCCGGGAGGGACCATAGACCGCCCCAGATCCCTGTGGGCGGGCGCCGTTCCAGCAGGACACGGCCCTTACCATCTGTAAGGATCAGCACGTGAAATGACTTGCTGGTTTTCTTCAGGGCCGGACGCTTGGCGGGATATTTGTCTACGGAGTTGATTCTGAATGCCTGGCATTGCCCTGCTACCGGACATTGTCTGCATGCCGGTTTTGTTCGGGTACATACCGTTGCGCCGAGATCCATGATGGCCTGGGTGTAATCCGCACCGCGTCTTTTCGGTAGTAACCGCGCGGCGCTTCCCCACAGTTGCTTGTGGACACTGGATTTGCCCGGCCAGCCCTCAATGGCAAAATAGCGGGCCAGCACGCGTTTTACATTGCCATCAAGGATCACGGCCGGTTTGTCATGGGCCTGTGAATAAATGGCATTCGCCGTGCTTTCACCGATCCCCGGTAACGCAGCCAGGGCCGCCGGGTTTCGTGGCAACTCCGCATCATGGTTTTCCCGGCAGCGTTGCGCAGTCTTGAGCAGATTGCGCGCACGGGCGTAATAACCCAGCCCGGACCACAGTGCCAGCACATCATCCTCCGAAGCATTTGCCAGTGTGTCAATGTCCGGAAACCGGTCGATAAAACGAATGAAATAAGGGATGACGGTTTTGACCTGGGTTTGCTGCAACATGATTTCGGCAACCCAGACATGATAAGCAGTACGCGGGTGTTGCCAGGGCAGGTCCTTGCGGCCGTGCTTATCCCACCAGTCAAGCAGCTTTGTCGAAAACGTCACTTAGTCGAGCGGCAGAATCGCGTTGATGAACGTACCTGCATCAAAGGGCCGCAGGTCCTTGGCGGCCTCGCCGACACCGATAAAACGGATGGGTATGCCCAGTTCAGAGGCGATGGCAAACAGCATGCCGCCACGCGCGGTGCCGTCCAGCTTGGTGATGGTGATACCGGTGATATTGACGGCCTCGTTAAAATGCCGGGCCTGGTTTAGCGCATTGGTACCGGTGCCGGCATCCACTACCAGCATCACCTCGTGTGGTGCGCTTTCATCAACACGTCCCATCACGCGGTGGATTTTTTTCAGCTCATCCATCAGGTTGGACTGGGTATGCAGACGGCCGGCCGTATCGGCGATCAGCACATCAGTGCCACGGGCTTTAGCAGACTCGATGGCATCGAAGATTACAGCGGCGGAGTCGGCTCCGGTACCCTGGGCGATCACGGGCACATCGTTTCTCGCACCCCAAGATTTCAATTGTTCGACAGCGGCAGCACGGAAGGTATCACCGGCAGCCAGCATGACGGATAGGCCTTCCTCCCTGAAACGCTGTGCCAGTTTGCCAATAGTCGTGGTTTTACCGGCGCCGTTGATGCCTACCATCAGGATGACATACGGCTTGTGGCCGGGTTCCACCGCCAGGAATTGCTCACAGGGCTCGATCAATTCGTAAAGTTCGGCCTGTACAGCAGGCAGCAATGCCTGTGGATCCCTGATCACGCCGTTGTCAATCGCGGTGCGCAGATTATCCATGATAGCCAGGCTGGCCTTGACGCCGACATCGGCTGTCAGCAAGGTGGTTTCAAGCTCATCCAGCAAATCCTCGTTGATATCACTGTGTCCGCCCACCAGTGTTTTGAGTCTTTTGCCAATGGTGTTGCGCGAGTCCTCCAGGCGTTTTTCGAGCGGGTCGACACCGGATTGCTCGACCGGCCGAAGCTGCACATCCTGCAGTTCACCGGAGCTTTTGTCTTTCTTGCGGAAAATTCGAAACATCGGTTGACCATTAACCCCTGGCGCTAAAAGCGATATGCTATCAGTTTGGTTGTTGTGGTTCTTTACATGTGAGCAAATCCGGAAAAAGCAATAGCGTACGAATCATCGGCGGCGACTGGCGCGGACGCCGTTTACCGGTCGCCGACGTACCGGGTCTGCGTCCGACGGGTGACCGTGGCCGTGAAACCCTGTTTAACTGGCTGCAGCCTTGGGTGGCTGCCGCGGATTGCATTGATCTGTTCGCCGGTACCGGCGCGCTCGGTTTCGAGGCAGCATCACGGGGTGCTGCCTCGGTAATGATGATCGAAAAACACCCGGAGGCCGCGGCGGTTCTGCGCCAAAGCATCGAGCAACTCCATGCCACGCAGGTCAGCTTCAGCCCCGGTGGCGCCATGAGCCAGATAGACGGCCTCAAACCCGACAGTTTTGATATCGCCTTTGTAGACCCGCCCTTTGACAGCAATCTTGGCGGGCTGGTGCTTGAGCGCCTGGACAAGTGCGCTTGCGTAAGGCGTGGGGGATTTGTGTATGTCGAGTCACCCGCATCAAAGACGATTCCACCGCCGGAGGGCTGGTCGGTGTGGCGTGATCAGGTCATTGGTGAAGTTCGAATGCAGCTGTTTCGCAGAAAAGCACCCGCTGTTGAAAGAAATCCTGTGGATGACGGGTCTGATTTATGAGGACAGGCTCCCCGCCTGTTTTCAGTCCCTGCTTTTAAGGCCGGTCTAACCACCGGCCTTCTTTTTGCCCGCAGTTTGGTTTAATCCAAAGCCCTAACAGGGTTAGAATAGCTAACCCGATCAATCAGCAGGACAAGCAATCGATGAATCCCCTTCGCGTGGCGGTGTATCCCGGCACTTTCGACCCAATCACCCATGGCCACACAGACCTGGTCACCCGTGCGGCGCGGGTTTTTGAGAAGGTGATCGTGGCCATAGCTGAAAGTCCGCATAAAGAACCTTTTCTAAGCCTGGAAAAGCGCATTGAACTGGCGCATACGCAGCTCAATGGGCTCGACAATATTGAAATTGTTGGTTTCAGCAACCTGCTTGTCGATTTTGTACAGGAATGTGGCGCCGGAGTAATTGTCCGCGGCTTGCGCGCCGTATCAGATTTTGAGTACGAATTTCAGTTGGCCAGTATGAATCGCAACCTGCGGGAAGAAGTAGAGACAATGTTCCTGACACCGGATGAACAATTTGGGTTCATCTCCTCAACGCTGGTGCGGGAAGTGGCCCGTCTTGGCGGGGATGTTTCACAATTCGTCGGCCCGGAAGTGGAAATTGCAATGAAGGGCCAGTTCGGAATCCGGGATAACTGACCTTGGCGCTGATAATCACCGAAGAATGCATCAACTGCGATGTATGTGAGCCCGAATGTCCCAACGAGGCGATATTCCAGGGTGTCGAAATTTACCAGATCAACCCAAACCTGTGCACTGAATGCGTCGGCCATTTTGATACGCCTCAATGCGTGGAGGTCTGCCCGGTGGAATGTATTCCCAAGGATCCCGGACACAAGGAAACAGAAGAGCAACTGTGGGACAAATATCACAAGCTGATTCGCGGAGCGGAAATTTGAAAAAACTTATACTCATCCTGTTTGTGTCAACACTGGTCAGCGAAGCGGCTTTGGCCGCAAGTTTTGAGCCTGCCTGGGGCAGGGACGGTATGCTTGTAACCTCTGTTGGACCGGCAGCATGGGCGGGACAACAGGTACTGGAAAATGGCGGTAATGCGATAGACGCTGCCATCGCAACTGCATTTGCAGCTGCCGTCGCTCACCCGTTCAGCTCCGGTGTAGGTGGCGGCATGTTTGCAGTTGTGCACAGCGCGGCAGACGGTACCAGTACATCACTGGATGCACGGGAAACCGCACCCGCAGGTGCAACTGCAGAGTTTTACACAAAGAACCCGGGCAGTATCCGAAGCGGCGCCCGGTCGGTGGCCGTGCCGGGCATGGTGCAGGGCGCCTGGGCATTGCACCAGAAGTACGGTTCCATGCCGTGGGAGAAACTTCTTGAACCCGCAATAAAGATGGCTAGCGAAGGTGTGCGGGTCGAGATCTGGCACCACAATGTGGTCAAACGCGTGGCCGAGCGATTAAAAGATTTTCCGGAAACACGAAGGATTCAGACCGTGGATGGCATGGCTCCGCCACTGGGCTGGAACCATGTGCAGCCTGAGCTGGCCGAATCACTCCGGTGGATACAGAAAAAAGGCGGAAAGGCGTTGGCAGTGGGGCCAATTGCAGCAAAAATCGCCAAAGCCACCGGCAACGCAGTCACCGAGCTGGACTTGGCGCGCTACGAGGTCAAATGGCGTGAGCCCATCCGTGGTTCCTACCGGGACTATGAAATCGTAAGCATGCCGCCGCCGAGTTCGGGCGGCATATTGCTGGTGCAGATGCTGAATATCCTAAGCCGCTATGATCTTAGCGCCATGAATCATGGCTCCAGCGAATATGTCCACCTGCTGGCCAGCACCATGAAGATGGCGTTTGAGGACCGGGCGGGCATTCTTGGGGATTCGGATTTTTATGATGTGCCGGTAGAAAAACTGATATCCATGGCGTACGCGGATCAGCAAGCGGCCAGGTTTGATCCCCGGGGCCAGGTCAAGGCGCGGTCAGACCATGCGCAGGTACCGGATGATGACGGTACAACCCATATTTCGGTCATCGACAAGCATGGCAACGCGATTGCGATAACCCAAACAATCAATACCCTTTTTGGCTCGAAAATAACCGTGCCAGGTACCGGTATCGTGCTGAACAACGAGATGGACGATTTCTCGATTGGCCCCGAGCTGGCCAATTCATGGGGCGCTACGGGCTCCACCGCGAACATGGTGGCCCCCGGCAAACGGCCGCTGTCGTCAATGACGCCGACACTGGTTTTGCAGGATGGCAAGCCGGTCATGGTCATCGGCTCACCGATGGGCACACTGATCATTTCAGCCGTTTTGCAAACGCTGATCAATGTTATTGATTTTGATTTCGATGCCCAGCGTGCAGTAAACGCTCCGCGCTTTCACCACCAGTGGAAACCGGACCGCCTGACAATTGAGCCGGAATTTCCAGTGGAAGTCAGGGAGCGTCTGCAATCGTTGGGTTACGAGTTGCGGGAGTTCTCAATCATCGGCGCTGCCGAACTTGCGGTATTTGATCCCGACGCCTGTATGTTCTGGGGCGGGGCAGATGGCCGCCGGGACAGCAGGACGGGCGCGGTGAATACATCACCGGTGCCCCGGCCATCGGAAACCGTGCAGTGCGTGGGTACGTCCAGGAACACCGCAGAGGCCGTTCCTGATTAAATGAACCAGCGTCCTTAATCATTAATTGCAAAAAACCTGGAGAATTCGATGAAGAATCTTCTTTTAACCACCTTTAGCATATTGCTGATCAACCCGGTTTACGCGGAAATCACTGCTGAAGAAATTGACCAGGCGGCCTCAGATGTACAGCCGCAGGTGGTCGAGTGGCGGCGCTGGTTTCACCAGAATCCCGAGCTGAGCAACCGGGAGTTCAAAACCTCGGCAAGGATTGCCGGGATTCTCCGTGACATGGGTCTGGAGCCGAAGACCGGTATTGCACACACGGGTGTTACTGCGGTTATCGAAGGTGGTTTGCCGGGTCCGCTGGTTGCAATACGGACGGATATAGATGGCCTGCCGGTAACCGAGCAGACCGGCTTGCCATTTGCATCAACGGTTCGCAGTGAATACAACGGCCAGGACGTGGGTGTCATGCACGCCTGTGGTCACGACGCTCACATGTCTATGGTGCTGGGTGCGGCGAAGATACTAAATGACATGAAGGCCGAGCTGCCCGGCTCGGTGATGCTTATTTTCCAGCCGGCCGAGGAAGGTCCGCCAAATGGAGAAGACGGCGGTGCTTCGATGATGCTCGAAGAAGGTATTTTTTCCGAACACATGCCGGCGGCTGTATTTGGGATACATGTCGGCATCGGCGTGCCAGGTGGGCAGTTCGCGGTTAAACCCGGTCCGATGATGGCCGCCTCTGACAGCTTCAAGATCAGCGTCAAAGGCAGGCAGACCCATGGCGCGCGGCCCTGGGATGGCGTGGATCCGGTGGTCGTGTCATCCCAGATCGTACTTGGGCTGCAAACCATAGTCAGCCGCCAGGTAGACGTGACACTGGCGCCCTCCATCATCAGCGTGGGGCGTGTTTCCGGTGGTGTTCGCTACAATGTCATACCCGACAAGGTGGATATGGAAGGCACCATCCGCAGCTTTGATCCGGACATGAGGGAGTATATCCACGAGGCGATCGAGCGTACGGCCAGGCTGATCGCAGAAAGCGCCGGTGCCGAGGTAGAAGTTGCTATCAGCCAGGGCCCGCCCCCGTTGATAAACAATGCTGAATTGACACCATTGGTGATACCGGCACTTGAGCGTGCTTCAGGCCATCCCGCGCTGTCTATCCAGCCACAGACCGTGGCCGAGGACTTTTCCGAGTACGGCAAGGTTGCACCGGCCGTCTTCGTGTTTCTGGGCAGTGCACCGCCGGGAACAAACCCGGCGGCCCAGCCGACCAATCATTCGCCCTTTTTCGATATGCATGAGCCAAACATGGAAAACGGCGTGAAGGCATTCAGCCACATGGTGGTGGATTTTCTGAATTCGCAATAACCGGCAAGGCGAACAAGCGTGATTGAAAGACAGATCGTTATTCAACTGGATCATGCGCACCTTGGGCCAGTACCAGGTGTGCGTTCACCAACCAGGTATCAAAATCCTACGCTGCATGAGGGCAGGGCACAGCCCGCGCTGGGTGACTCCGCCGAAGGTGTTTTGCGTGAAATTGGCCTTGGTGAATCAGAAATACAGGCCTTGTTTGATGACGGCGTGATTGCCTGAAAACAGGCATGGGTTCAATCGCGACCGGCTGCGCCGATCGCTCCTACACGGTTCGATGTATGAGCGATCGATGAAATCGGTCGCGACTCACCCTGTTCATTTTCTAGCGAATACTCCACCAAGTTTGTGACGTGAACAGGTATTCCTGACTCGACGTAACTTGTAATGAGACTCATTCTCTACTACTTTAAATGTAGCGGTATTCCAAATGCCGCTTTTTTTTTCAAACATTGCAACAAAATTCAGGGAGAATTTTATGTTCGTAATCAAAAACCGGGTCATGGCTGCGTGCGCGGCGCTGGCCCTGGCGATAATGCCATTGACGTCGCTCGCGGCGCCGGAAGGGGAACGCTTTATCGTACAGTTCAAGGATGGACGTGGAACGCTGGGGCAGCACGCAATTCGCGCTGCAGGTGCGAGCGTTGTCCTTGACCTGTCTGCCCACAATGCTGTTGCTGCCCACATACCAGCTGCAGCACTAAGCGGCCTGCAAAGAAACCCGAATATCGAGTTTATCGAAACCGATGAAAAACGTTATGCCTTTGCTACCCAGTACGAGCCAAACTCACCTTATGGAATAACAATGGTCCAGGCTGACCTGGTGACACAGGCATCCAGCAGCGCCAAAACATTGTGCATCATCGATTCCGGGATCCAGTTGGCCCATCCTGAATTTTCGGGCAACACCAACATAAGCGGAACTTCAGATAGCGGGACCGGTGACTGGTTTACCGATGAAAACAGCCATGGCACGCATGTTGCCGGCACAATCATGGCGGCTGCCAATGGCGCCGGCGTTGTAGGGGTTAACCCTGATGGCAATTTGAATGTTCATATTATCAAGGTGTTCGGTGCTGATGGTTGGGCCTATTCATCCGGCCTTGTAGCAGCGCTGGATGCGTGTGAGAGTGCCGGTGCCGACGTCGTAAGCATGTCACTCGGTGGTACATTCAAATCCAACACAGAGAACAGGGCCTTTGACGACGCAGCAGGGCGTGGTGTCCTTTCCATTGCAGCCGCAGGTAATGCCGGCAACACACGTAAAAGCTTTCCTGCCTCGTATGATTCAGTCGTTTCTGTAGCCGCTATTGATTCCAACAAAGTGATCGCAGATTTCTCCCAGCAGAATGACCAGGTGGAGATCGCCGCTCCCGGCGTCGCGGTGCTTTCTTCCGTGCCTGTGGGCACGGGATCGGACGTTGTTGTCCAGGTCGGCGCCACCGGATATGAAGGCCAGGGAATGGATGGTTCACCGTATGCCAGCGGTACTGGAACCCTGGTCGATTGTGGTACCGCTGAATCAACATGTGCCGGCGCCAGCGGCAACATCTGCCTGATCCAGCGCGGCAATATTTCCTTTGCCGATAAAGTGCTCGCCTGTCAGGCCGGTGGTGGAGATGGCGCCATTATTTACAACAACGAGCCGGGCAATTTTGGCGGCACGCTTGGGGAAACCGCCACGAGTATTCCTTCAGTCAGTGTTTCTGATGCAGATGGCGCTGCGATGCTTGGCCAACTGGGTGACTCGGCTACTGTTTCAGTTGCTGCCGGCGATTACGCCTTTTTTGACGGCACATCAATGGCCACACCGCATGTCAGTGGGGTTGCTGCGCTTGTCTGGAATAACTCGCCTGGATGTAACGCGCAGGATGTTCGTAACGCAATGAATGCAACAGCCGAAGACCTGGGATCCGCAGGCCGGGATAATGCATATGGTTTTGGTTTGGTGCAGGCACGGGCTGCGCTTGATCTGCTTCAGGTCGATTGCGGCGGCGACGGCGGCGATGGCGACGGTGGCGGCAGTTGTGATTTGGGGCAGCCCGGTGATAGCTGTAGCAGCGGGGCTGAATGTTGCTCCGGTAGCTGCAAGGGTAAACCGGGAAGCAAGACTTGCCGTTAGCTTGTCGGTAATCGCGACCGGCTATGCCGATCGCTCCTGCATAGTGTAAAAAAAGCCCGGCATCGCCGGGCTTTTTTTTGACTTAAATATGAAACGGTATCAGGGTTTGATATAGGCCCTCGGCATCTCCGGATTTTCAGACAGGTAGCGGTCACGCAATTTGGTTTGGCGTGACTCCATCGGAATCAGTTTGCCGTTGATGATTACGACCTCGGCCGCGCTTGTCACTTCAAGCGGGTCACCGTTCCAAAGCACGACGTTTGCAGGCATATTGCGCCTGATGCTGCCCTGCTGATCTTCAACACCGAAAATTCGGGCCGGGTTGCTTGTCAGCGAGGCGATGCCGGCTGCGTGCGGCATGCCATAGGAAACCGCAGTGCCGGCCATCTGGCGTTGCTTGCGGGCGTTATGTGAACCGGCGCCGCTGATGGCCACGGTCACACCTGCCGCTTCCAGGATGGCTGCGTTGTCGAGACGTGACCCCAGGCTGTCGAAATTGCCCGGCAGGTTGACCAGCGGATTGAGCAACACCGGCACATTTGCGCTGGCAAGCTGTTCAGCAACCATCCAGGCCTCGGCGCCACCCAGGATGACGGCGTCCAGACCGTATTTATTTGCAAACCTGAGCGTTTCGAGGATATCACTTGCACGGTCGACATCGAATACGACTTTGCCGCTGTCGGTAAATACGGAAAGTGTGCCGCGACCGGCGCGGGTCAGCAGTGCGGATTCCGTCGATACGGGTGGATTATCCGCTTCATTCATGGCCTGGTTCAGCAGCATCCACTGGCCGGCCCGCGATTTGCCGCTCAGGCTGCTGGCGTCTCTGCCTACATTTATAAACAGCACCGCGCCACCGAAAAAGCTCTCGTAACCGCCATCAAGGGCAACCATCCTGCCTTGGCCGCCAAATATGGACCCTTTGGGATCAGCGCCCAGCAGGGTAAAGCTGAAGCCCTCGATGCGGGTAACGGGTACCAGGCTGGAATGGGGATTGTAAGCGGGTACGACATTAAATTCGGGCCGTATTTCATCCAATGCAAGACCGCCATCGTAGGATTCTTCGACTGCTGAAACCTCGGTGATACCAATGCTGCTGACACCTGCAAAGAAACCGGGTGTCAGAGGTTTGCCTTCGGCATTAAATACGTAGATATCCGCCGGTACGGCCAGGTTCTTGCCGATTTTCTGAATTTTTCCGTCTGAAATGAATACGTCGGTGTTTTCAAGCGTGCCTTCCTCGTCCATCGTGTGCACGGTCGCGCCGCGGATCATGATGGTCTGTGCCTGTGCAGCAATTGAGAAAGCGGCAAGGGTGGCAATAAAAATGGTTTTCAAAGTGTTCATTTGGATACCCCCTGTAACTGGCCCAACTCGAAATCA
This sequence comes from uncultured Lysobacterales bacterium, assembly GCA_937927755.1. Taxonomy (GTDB): domain Bacteria; phylum Pseudomonadota; class Gammaproteobacteria; order Xanthomonadales; family SZUA-36; genus SZUA-36. The sequence goes on along the minus strand of CALBDB010000109.1, from coordinate 26,795 downwards.
GATACCGGTTGCAGGTCCGGGTTGTCACGGTCATAGAGCAGTGCTCCATCGACAAAGACCTGGTTGGCTTTGGCGTAAACACTAAAGGGGTTGCCGCTCCAGATCACAACGTCGGCCATCTTGCCGGCCTCGAGGGAACCTGTCTGCTCATCGATACCCAGTGACCTGGCAGGGTTGGAAGTGATCCAGGCAATGGCGCGTTCCGGGGTAATATTCAGACCTGCCCGGTTACCGCTGCTCATGGCCTTGGCAGCTTCCTGGTTCAAACGCTGGATACCTTCACCTGAATCGGAATGGACGATGGCGCAACTGCCTTCCGGCCGGTCAACAAGGGCGATGTTTTCCTGGATGCCGTCGTAAGCCTCCATTTTGAAGCCCCACCAGTCGGCCCATAGAGCGCCGCAAACACTTTTCTCGGCCAGCACGTCGGCAATCTTGTAAGCCTCCACGCCATGGTGAAAGGCGGTGACCTTGTAGCCAAACTCGTCGGCCATATCCAGGATGGTCATCATTTCATCGGCCCGGTAGCAATGCTGGTGCACCAGGATTTCTCCTTTCAGCACGCCGGCCAGTGTTTCCAGCTTGAGATCGCGCTTGGGAGGCGTGGCGTCTTCCTTACCATCGGCAAGCTTCTTTTCATAGGCTGACCAATCGGCAATGTACTTTTGTGCCTCTATCCATTGTTCACGGTAGGCGGCGACGTTACCCATTCGCGTGCTCGGCAGTTGTTTGCGATCGCCGTAAACCCGTTTCGGGTTCTCGCCACAGGCCATTTTCAGTCCGTGCGGCGCACCAGGAAATTTCATGCCCTGGTAGCTGGTGCTGTACACATTTTTCAAGGTTACCCCGCGGCCGCCAAACAGGTTGGCCGAACCCGGCAGGGTTTGCAGGCTGGTGATACCGCCCGCCAGTGCACGCGAAAACCCGGGGTCCTGCGGCCAGACACTGTGTTCAGCCCAGACATTCGGGGTTGCCGGCTTGGTTGCCTCATTGCCGTCTGAGTGCGCTTTAACGCCGGGGCTGGGATAGACACCCAGGTGCGAGTGCGCATCGATCAGGCCGGGTGTAACCCAGCGTCCGCTGGCATCGATAGTGGTAACCCCGGCAGGAACATCGCCCTCGCCAACAAAGGCAATTTTCCCACCTGACATCAACAGGCTGGCGTCTTCGAGACGTTCGCCGGTACCGGTCAGAATGGTTGCGCGGGTAATTAAAGTCGCATCGGATGGCAACGGACTGTAAGTTGACGGGTAGGCTTCTGCTTGCGCAGCACTGACCGGTAAAACGATTAGCGCTGGTAACAATGCCAGTATGTTTGTGTAACGCATTGAAACTCCTTGGATGGGGCGTAAAGGTCAGCATGGTAGCAAACGGCGGCCAAATTACCTACGCTCAAATTTGACAGATCATTTACCAGTGGTGAATCATCGGTCGCTTGCCGGTATCATCCACAGCAATGAACGAAGGCACACAAAGCGCGGCTCCTGCCATTCCCGGCGACTTGCAGCAGTGGATTGAAGCCAGCCTTGAATCCGGCAGCAATATCCTGGCCACTTCAAACCAGGGAATCGTGCTGTTGTTCGAAGGCGAAGGTCCGAAGCTGGTCATCAAGTCGGCGATGGGGCGGGGCCCAGTGCGCAAGGCGCGGCAGGCGACACTTGAACGCGAGTTTTCAGCTTATCAGCGCTTACAGGGTGTCAACGGTGTACCAGCCTGCTACGGCCTGCTGGCAGGCCGCTACCTGTTGATGGAGTTTATCGACGGCACACCCTACCGCGAAGCAAGCTGGCAGGACCGTGATAGCTGGTTTGCCGGCTTGCTGGATGTCATCCGCGCATTTCACGCCCGCGGAGTCAGCCACGGTGACCTGAAATCCAAATCCAATATGATCGTCGGCAGTGATCAGAAGCCCTACATCATCGACTTTGGCACCACGTTCATACACAAAGATGGTTTTCACCCCATCAATAACCGCATGTTTGAATACGGTAAACGGCTGGATATCAATGCCTGGGTCAAACACAAGTACCACGGCCGTTACCGGGATGCCTCGGAAGAAGACCGGGAATTGCTGAGGTATTCAAAGCTCGAGTACATGGTCAGGAGACTGCGCGGCCGCCCAATGCACTAAGAATTTGGTTGATTGAAAAAGAAACCGTAGAAGCGTTCGGCGCAACCGGTCGCGATTTTTTGATTCTGTGCAAACTGATCGCCGCGACACGTGGTACCTCCCCCCGAGACACGCCGTGAATCCATCCATGGGGGCTCTGCCGCGAACTTCATGTTCGCGAAGGTCTCAGGGGGAGGTACCACGTATCCCGGCTGGCGGTGTGCGTAAAATGTGGTAATCGCGACCGGTTGCGCCGATCGCTCCTACAGGGAAGCAGACAGTCTTTTTAAACCCTCTGCGATTGTGATCTCGGCCGTGTAACCCAAATCCCGCTTTGCGGCGGAAATGTCATACCAGTGAGCGGTGGACAGGTGCTCGGCGGACCAGCGGGTCAGTGGCGGGTCTGATTTCAGGCGGAGTATTTTCCAGGCCGTTTCGAGCACGGTGCCTGCAACCATCGCCAGTTTTGGAGAAATCGGCTGGATATCCACGTCAACACCAGCGGCGTTCAGCAAGCCGCCAATAACCTGCTTTTGGGTCAGGGGCTCATCGTTGGATATGAAATAGGTCTTGCCGCCAACAATCTCCGGTGCAGTCTCCAGGTGGTCAAGAGCCAGCAGGTGTGCCCGTGCAGCATTGTCTATAAAGACGGTATCAATGAGCTTGTCCGGCCCTGGCAGTTTCAGCTTACCTGCTTTTGCGCGTACCAGCAGGTGCGGTAGCAGGTGATTGTCGCCGGGACCCCAGATCAGATGCGGCCTTAGTGAGACGGTCAACAACTCAGCGCAGTTGGCGGCCATGACCATTTGCTCGGACAGCGCTTTGGTCGCGGGGTAGGGCGAGTTGTAATGCTCGGCGTATGGCAATGATTCATCACCGCCTTCTATGTCGCCGTCGGTGTGCGTGATACTGGGGGAGCTCGTGAACACCAGCTTGCGGATGCCGTTATGGTGGCAAGCGTTGATTACATTCTCGGTGCCTTTTACGTTGGGGCGGTAAAAGTCATCGTAGTTCATCGAAAGACCTGCCTTGGCGGCTGTATGAACCACCGCATCCACACCTTTAAGTGATGAGTTCAACAGGCCTGCATCGGTTACGTCCCCACAGATGATCCTGGCGCCCAGGTCAGCAAGTTCCTCGCTGTTGCTGCGCTGATAGGCGATGACCTCGTCACCGCGTTCAAGCAATTGCCGGCATATGGCGCTGCCAAGAAATCCACCACCGCCGGTAACCAGGATCTTCATGCAAGTTTCTCCGCCGCCCAGACCGCGAGTTTTTCCCGTCCGATCTTGGCGTTGTGGCGTATATCAACCGGGAAGGCCTTGTGGAACAGAATCTTGCTGATGCCAGTCGTGGCCAAGTTGTTGGCGCCCAGTTGAAGCAGGTCTATACGGATACGCTCACGCCGGTGTTTGCCGGGATTCTTCAGTAGTTCCACACACAGTACCGGTGTCTGGAGGTCGGCGTCGCCGATACCGACCAGGGCCGTGCGGGCCACTTCCGGGTGGACGTTAAAAATGGCTTCTACCTGGTCTGCAAACATGGTCCCCTGTTCATTTACCACCCGTTGGGATTTGCGTCCGCAGTACCATAAATTGCCCTGCGTATCGAAATAACCTGCGTCACCCATGCGGTGCCACGTCTGTCCTTCGGAGTCGTTTATCTTTGCCAGGCGTGTCTGCTCTTCGCGCTGCCAATAGCTGTCGGTGGATGTAGGTCCGTTGACCACGATCTCGCCGGTGATACCAACCGGCAGTTCCACCGTATCCGCAAAAGACTCAAGCGCGTTGTCGGTCACGGGAATGATGCGGATACGGTTGGGGGCGACCGGCTTGCCGATGCAGGTGCCTTCGCCTGCGGCCGTTCGTTGCTCAACTTCATCATTGAGTTCAGTACCCGAAACACTGGCAACCGGCAGACATTCGGTTGCGCCATACGGGGTGTATACCTCGGCATCCGCTGGCAGGGTTTTCTGAAGACGGCGGACAGTGGCCACGGGCATCGCGGCGCCGGCAGAAATAACCCTTCGAACCGATGCCAGGTTGATGTTTTCTGATTCGGTATAACGGCCGAGGACATTCAGCAGTGCAGGTGATCCAAAAATATTGGTCACGCCGAACTTCCGGATGGTTTGCACCAGCAAAGCCGGATCGGCTTTTGCCGGCCGGGTCGGGTCCATGAAAGGTACAACCGTGGTCATGCCCATGGCCGGATCAAACAGTGCAAAGGGCGGGAAGGTTGGCAGGTCTACCTCACCCGCCTGGATATGAAAAGTCGATTGGAGCATTTCAACCTGGGCGATGAAATGCCGGTGCCGGTAAACCACTCCCTTGGGAATGCCGGTGCTGCCCGAGGTGAATAACAGGGCCGCCATTTCATCGGGCCGGGTATCGGCAAGTACCGGCCCGGAAGACCTTTGGCCCAACTGCCGCAACTGCTTTGTGTTCAGGCCGCCCCAGGCCAGTTTTGGGCCCGAGGTAACCAGTTTTACACCCGGGACCCAACCCAGCACCTTGCGGGCGACCTGGGCTTTTGTCACACCGACAAACGCCTCCGGGCGGGCCTCGGCCAGGCAGGTCTTCAACGGCTTGATACCAATGCCGGGGTCGATCAGGACGGGTACGGCGCCCGCCTTGAAGAGCGCAAAAAACATTGCGAAGAAGTCGAGGCCGGGTGTCAGCATCAGGGCGGTACGGACACCGCGGCCGATACCGTATTCGATCAGTCCGCGGGCATAATCATCGGACAGTTCATTCAGCATCGAGTAGCTTGCCGAAGCGTAGCGCAGGCGGTTGCCGTGTTTCCCCAACGGGTAATAAATTGCGGTGTTGGCTCCCTGCCTTTGAGCCTGGCTGACCAGCGCTGAGGCGATATTGCAGGTTTCGGCCCTATTCTGATCCGTGTTCATTTCTATCCAGAAAATCGCTGACGGCCTGCGTCAGTGCCTGGCCGGCATCTTCAAAGATGTAGTGCCCGCAATCGGGGTAACTGAGCACGCTGGCCCGAGGGAATATCTTTTTCCACTTGTTCAGAAAGTGCAGATCGAAAACGAAATCCTTCTTACCCCACGCCAACAGGCAGGGTTTGCTGCTGAATTCATGCAGACTTGACCCGGTGGCCTCGACAATATCGTAGCCGGGGTCACCCGGCTTGAGCGGGATGTCCTGTACAAAACGCAATGTGGCAACGCGGTTGTCCCAGGAATCGTACGGGCTGGTATAGGCCTTGCGGATTTCCGCGCTGACCGGTTTTTTGAATGCCACGCGTGCGGCCAGGCCGGAAAATGCATTCAGCCCCTGCACCAGCAAAGCTCCGAGTTTTGTATTGCGAACCAACCACAGGGCCGCGGGTAGCTTCTTTTCCTCCGGCAGGGGAAACGCTGCTGTATTGGCGATGACCATTTTGGCAATCTGATCGGCGCGTCCGGCCGCCCAGCCAAAGCCGATCATGCCACCCCAGTCATGCACGATCAGGTTGACCGGTGACATCGGCTGGATATGGTCCATCAGGGCGCCCAGGTCGGAAATTCTCCGTGCCAGGGTATACGTATACCTGGCATCGGGCGGTTTGTCCGACAGGCCGCAACCGACGTGGTCGGGTACGATGCAGCGGTAACGGTCACGCAGTGCCAGGACCAGGTTGCGATAATAAAAAGACCAGGTTGGATTGCCGTGCACCATCAACACGATGGGCGCATCACGCGGACCTTCGTCCAGGTAGTGCATTTGAATACCATCAAGATCCAGCCAGCGGGATTCGAAAGGGTATAGCTTGTTGGGAACCTGGAACATCGTGTTTCAACAGGTCAACGACCTGTTATTGAATGTCCTGTGTCTGTCATTGTCACCAGACAATTTCTGCCATGGAACAATTCAGGCCGGAACCGATGCCGAGTAGCGCTACACGGTCGCCGCGTTTGATCTTGCCGTTTGCAACGGCTTTTGCCAGCGCGATCGGTACCGCTGCCGGTCCGATATTGCCCAGCTCAGGATAGATCCGGTAAATTTTTTCCGGGTCCAAACCAAGCAGTTTCATTAATGAATCCGTGTGTGCCTTGCTGACCTGGTGAATGATGAACTGGTCCAGTTCCTCCACGACCCAGCCAAGCTTTTCAACAGCGGCGGAAAAAGTCTTGGTGGCCAGTTTGAGGCCTTCGGTCAGCAGTACGCGGGTGTCGGTGACCATGCGGTCCATCTGTCCGTAACAGAGCTTGTTGAACTGTGTAGCGGCACGGGTCACGCTTCCGAGGTAGGAATGACCATCGGGCGATAACTCTCGGCGGCACATAACCATGGCCGCAGCACCCGAACCCAGTGTCAATGATGCGAACTCCGCACGGAACTGTTCCGCCTTCACTTCCGGATCCAGCAGACGCTCTATCGTGGCTTCGGTAATCGGGCCGCTGGATTCACCATCAACGATCAACGCATATTCAACCTCTCCACGCTCGATCATCCGCGCGGCGACATCCATGCCGTTCAGGAACGCCAGGCAAGCATTGCCAATGTCAAAATTAAGACAACGTTCATGCAGGCCGAGATTGCCGTGCACGAGACAAGCGGTGGATGGTTCCAGGTAATCACGGCATACCGAAGTATTGATCAGAACGCCGATTTTATTTCGGTCAATTTCCGCTTGTTCTATGGCCTCCTCCGCAGCCATCGTGGCAGCATCAGAAGGCTGTGTACCGTTATTCCAGAAGCGCCGCGCAAGGATTCCCGAGATTTCTTCCATCAGTCCGGGATGGATACCCAGGCGTTCCATGGTTGGTTGCAGCCTGTCCCCGATTTCTGCCGAGGTCATTTCTACTGGGGCATCTACGGCAGCAAGAGATTGAATTACAACGTTTTTAAATTGCATGTGTATCCAGGTTCAATGAGTGGCGCCGTGGATATGAGGCGTGAAATTTTGGAAGGCGACATTGTAGCCTAAGCGGGAGTTGGAGGCTACACGGTACCCGTTGCGACAACTATGTATTAGACTGATTCCATTATTAATTAAGGGAGAGGACAGCGCAGTCATTTAATGGCTGCGGTGGTCGGAATCGAGTGATATACAAAACGGTCAGCATTATCGGGCCTGATTCTTTCAGTCCCCGGCAGCTGCCCCTGCGGCAACTGGATAAACCGCAGGGCGATGCCGTGCATCTGTGGCATCTTGATTTCAAGCAACTGTCAAACCCATTGCACCAGGAGCATGACGCCAGGCCGGGAGAACTTACAGTTTTTCAGCAAACGGCGACCCGGCGCTTTTATCTTCGTCTGCTGCTCGGCGCATACCTGGGTATACCTGGAAAGGACATAAAAATTAACCGCAGGATCAAGGGCAGGCCGGAGCTGGATTCTTCACTGTCGCATGGAGAACTGGATTTTAACGTGGCCCGCAGCAGGAACTGTTACCTGATTGGGGTCAGCAGCGGGGCAGCTATTGGTGTCGACCTGGAAATTGCAACACGTCGTTCGGGTAAGCCGCTGGCCCTGGCCCGGCGCTATTTCAGCGAAGCGGAAACTGCTGCCTTGTCCGCACTCGGTGAAGAAGAACTGCACAGCGCGTTCATGCATACCTGGGCCTGCAAGGAAGCAATCGTCAAGGCAAGCGGCCTGGGTATTGCCAACCAGCTGTGCCGTTTTACGGTAGACGTGAACCCCGCTAATCCGCCGGCCGTCCTGGATATGGAGGACGACGACCACAGCGCCTGGATGCTTGCCGCCGCTGAACCGGCAGAGGGCGCCATCGCAATGGTGGCGGTTCGCCAGCAGTCTATATCATTGCAGGGCTTCAACCTGACTTAACAGGCATATAAAAGTCGGTAATCCAGAGTCCATTGCGATAAAATTGCGCAATTCCGCTTTGCCAACTGGGCCTGTTTTCCGCGTATTTATGAAACCGTTTTATTACTTGTTCCTGTTGCTTCTATTTGGTTGCGCCGCCCAGGTTCAGCCAGAATTGAAGCAGGCTGTCGATCAAAAACTTGCTGTGCAAAGATCGACTCAGATCAAATGCGATGCATCCCTTGGCCCGCCCTGTGCTATCGGCTCGCCTCTGCTTCGGCTTGGAAACAGCAATGTCAACAATGACAAACACCACGCGGCGATACTGGATATCGGTGAAGATTCCCTGAAGGCCCGTCTGCACCTGGTCAGGGCGGCACAGCACAGTATCGAGTTTCAGAACTTCCTGTTCCGCAGGGATGAGACCGGCGGCCTGGTCATGCACGAACTGCTGCAGGCAGCCAAAAGGGGCGTGCGCGTAAGGGTGCTGTTCGACCAAATGTTCACCGTTTCCGAACTGGACTACCTGGCCGGTCTTGCAATACAACACAATAATTTCGAAGTACGCCTTTACAACCCCTTGTTCAACAAGGCGAAAACCACCAAGTCAAACATGTTTGGCAGCGTTACCTGTTGCTTCACAAAAACCAATCAACGCATGCACAACAAGCTACAGGTGGTTGACGGTGTGGTCGGCTTGACCGGTGGCCGCAATATTGCAGACCGGTATTTTGATTTTGATACCAGCTACAACTTCAAGGACCGCGAGGTGCTGGTCTACGGACCGGTGGTCGCGGAGATGAGTGTCTCTTTTGACAGCTTCTGGGACAGTGACTTTACCGTCGAAATCGGTCATTTGCGTGACGTGGCGCCATTGATCGTCAACGACGGCCACACGTCCCTGTCTGGTTTTGAAGCGGCTGAACGCTTGCGGCCCATGCTGGCGGAAATTGAAAACCGCCGGCTGATGTACGATTTGTTCGTGGCGCCCGCTCACCAGGTTGATGCGGTCGAATACTATTATGATCCTCCGCATGGTGACGAAACCGGTAACTCGTTAAACACCGATAGCACCGCCGGTCTGCACGCAACCCTGGCCGCAGCGGAACAATCGGTCATCATCCAGTCGCCTTACCTGGTACTGTCCAGGCGTTCACGCGACCTTTTCAGGGATTTGCGCGAAGATCACCCGGAAATTGAACTCGTATTTTCCACAAACAGCCTCGCAGCAACCGATGCGTTTTCGGCCTACTCGGCCACACACAAACACAAAAAACACTACATTAATACGCTCGGTTTCGATGTGTACGAGTTTCGCCCCTATGCGAATGACGCAGCGGAGTTTTTCCCGCGCATGCCCTTGTTGATCGATGAAAAGAAAAATGGCGTCAACAGTGGTGAGATTCCTGCTGTAGGCAAAAATCCGGCACTGGAAATGCCCGGTCCGAGAACCGGCCTGCATGCCAAGTCCTTTGTCATCGATGGCCGGGTATCCATGGTGGGTTCGCACAACCTGGATCCGCGCGGTGAGGGTTATAACACCGAAAATGGCGTCGTTATTTTTGATTCCGAATTTGCGCAGGAACTTGAAAGCAGTATCCGCAAGGACATCAAGCCGGGGAACAGCTGGGTGGCAGCCATGAAGCCCACTGCGTTGCCGGTGCTGGGCGAGGTGAATAGCGCAATCGAATCTGTTTCACGCACATTGCCGATGTTTGATATCTGGCCCTATCGCTCGACCACGGTCTACGAACTTATCCCCGGCGCGACACCAAAATCACCCGGAACAGAAGAGTTTTACGAGAACTATCGGCCGCTCGGGAGTTTTCCGGATGTGATAAGTCAGAAGCGACGCTGGCAGGTTATCCTGATCAGCTCGTTCATGGGTTTTATAACACCAGTGTTGTAGCGGCCATTGTTTTGCAGATAAAGATTCGCGAGGAAAAATGATGAGTTACTCAAATATCCTGATCAGGCCAACTGGCTGGCAATCGATTATTGTTGTGTTGCTGCTCGCAGGTCCGGCGACAAGCCATGCAGACGACGTTACCGCGTGCATGGCGAGGTTGATGGAGCAGGCCAGCGATACAACAACGGTCGGTGAATTACGCGAGCAATGCACGCAAGCTGTTCAGCAGCAGGCAACAACGGATGAAGAAACGCAGCCTACTGCCGTGGATGTCCGCCTCAGCAAAGACCGGGAAAATGTCCTTCAACCATTCACGCTGATGGCCCACAAGCCTAACTATTTCCTGCTTGGCACCTACAATCATTATGAGTACAACACGGAGTACTTCGAGGATCACTTTGATGACCCTGTGGTCGATTTCGATGAAACCGAAGCACAGTTCCAGATAAGCCTGAAGGTTCCGCTCGGGGTCGATATCTTCGACACCTTTGACATTTTTGCAGGCTACACCAATCGCTCCTTCTGGCAGCTCTACAATGCCGATATTTCGCGTCCGTTCCGCGAGACCAACCACGAACCCGAAACATGGGTCCAGTTCACACCGGGCTGGGAAATATTCGGCTTTAAAAATTCGGCGAACGCCTTCGGAGTGGTGCACCAGTCGAATGGCCGGGGTGGGGATTTATCCAGGAGTTGGAACAGGGTCTTTGCTAATTTCGTGTTCCAGCGGGGAAATTTCGCCTTCGGGCTTAAACCCTGGATCAGGATATCCGAAGACGCTGAAACCGACGACAACCCCGATATCACCGATTACCTGGGCCATTTTGAGTGGCGGGCGGGTTACAAGTGGAATGATCACGTGTTCAGTTTTATGTCGCGGAATAATCTTGAATCGGGGTTTGAGCGCGGCGCAGTAGAATTGGGGTGGAGCTTTCCGCTTTGGAATTATCCTTATCTGAAGGGTTATATTCAGTATTTTGGTGGTTATGGGGAGAGCCTGATTGACTATAACCATCGTGTGAACCGGATTGGCATTGGGATTTCTTTGACTGACTGGTTGTAGGTCGGGGGTCGTGCCCGGCCATCATGGTTTTGTGTTCGGTACTCCGTCGTCGCCAAGGCCATGCCCTACCTTCCTTAAGGACACGCCACAAGTACGTCCATGTAGGCTCGTACTCGACTTCCTGTCTCGTACGGTCCTGAATGAAGGTACAGCACGCCCTTGGCTTTAAATGGTGCCAATTTAATATGCACTCTCATTCTTGACCGCTGCCAGTTTCGCACGGTCGTTATCCCCCGACCCATAATCCCACACCCTAAACGCACCACCAGATTCCCTCGGTCCAGCGCTCCACCCAAGGTAGTTCTAACGGACAAACGGTATGTAATTAGCAATCAGGCAGTTAAAGAAACCTAATTCCGAACCTGAACCAGACTGGCCTTTTCCGGGTTTTTGCCAATCCTGTTTTTGTAGTACTCACGTATACGTTCGAAATCCGCCTTGATGTCCTCACTTGGATAAAATATATCTCCAAGGCCTGCCTGCTTGTGTCCCCAGTCCAGGTAAGCTAATACGATCGGGACATTGGCGGCACGGGAAATGCGGTGAAAACCGGTCTTCCAATGGTCTGTCTTGCTGCGGGTGCCCTCTGGTGCCAGTGCAAGGACAAGCCGGTCCGATTTTTCAAACAGATCTGCCATCTGCGTGATGTAATCCTTGCCACTGTCACGATGAATCGGTGTGCCGCCAATGGCACGGAAAAACCAGCCGTAGGGCCACCGGAAAAGTGTGTGTTTGCCCATCCAGTGTGGTTGCAGATTCAAAGCTTTTCCCACCAGGATTCCCAGCGGGAAATCCCAGTTGCTCGTATGCGGGGCAGCAACCACTACATATTTTTTGACATCAGGTAACTCAGCAAGGACCGTCCACCCCAACACATTGAGTATCCACCTGGAGAGACGTGAGAGCATAAGAGCAAGACTACTCCTTTTTAAGGCCCTTGAATATCAGCCAGCCACCGATCGCCAGCAACGCCATGCCGGGTACGGAGTAACCCCACAGGAACCAGGGTCCGGTTTCCATTGCGGTCAGGATGGCGCCGGGGATACTCAATGAGCCGCCGGCCAAAACCTTTAGTGCCTTGTTGCGGGAGACGCGTTGTTCCTGCCTTGCCCTTGCAGCATCTTCTGAAGCGGTGCGGGTCAGCAGTTGTCCCTTATTGGCCTTTACCAGGAAGTCATGGACCAGCCCAGGGATTTCCGGCGCCTGCGCCAGCCAGCCGGGCAGGCGTTCACGCAGTTCGTGTGAGACATTCTCCAGGTTATGTCTTTGCCTTAAGATTGTTTCGAGTTCCGGCTTGGCAACGCCCCAGATATCCAGTTCGGGGTCAAGCTGGCGGGCGAGGCCTTCGACATTCAACAGGGTTTTCTGCAGCATCAGCAATTGCGGTTGCAGTGTGAGTTGGAATCGCTGCGCCACGCTGAAAAGATCAAACAAGACCTTGCCGAAAGACACCTCGTTCAGCGGCCGTGTGAAATTGGGCTCACCCACCGATCTCGTGGCAGCTTCGAGTTCTTCCAGCCGGGTTTCTGCCGGTACCCAGCCCGCCTCTATGTGCAGCGCTGCCACGCGCCGGTAGTCCTGGTTGAACAGGGCTTTGAAATTCTCGGCGATGTAGTAAAGGTCTTCCGTCGAAAGGCTGGCGACGATGCCAAAATCCATGGCGATATAGGTTGGGTCGTCGGGGTCACTGGCGTCCACCAAAATGTTGCCGGGGTGCAGGTCGGCATGAAACAGGTTATCGCGGAATACCTGGGTATAGAAAACCCGTACACCGCGACGGGCCAGTTTTTTGAGGTTTACACCGTGTTTCTTGAGATTCTCGACATCTCCTACCGGCAGACCTGATACACGTTCCATGACCATGACCTTACGGTGGCACCACTCCCAGTACACTTCCGGGATATACAGGTCTGTGGATCCCTTGAAATTACGCCGCAATATCGATGCATTGGCCGCTTCACGCTGCATATCAAGTTCGTCGAATACGACGGTTTCAAATTCCTGGACGACCTTCAGGGGCTGAATCCTGGCGCCGCTTTGCATGAATTTTTCAGCCAGCTTAGCAATAGCTGTCAGCAGGTCGATGTCCTTGCGCAACTGCTTGCTGATACCGGGCCGGACAACTTTGACCACCGCTTCGCGCCCGTCATGCAGGGTGGCAGGGTGTACCTGGGCAATGGAGGCCGAAGCCAGCGGGTTAGTATCGAACGAGGCAAAAATTTCACTGACCGGTTCGCCAAGTGCTTCTTCGATAATGTTGCGGGCTTCGTCGCCGGGGAACGGCGGCACCTGGTCCTGCAATAAGGCAAGTTCGTCTGCTATATCCTGGGGCAGTAAATCTCTGCGTGTCGACAGGATTTGCCCGAACTTCACATATACGGGGCCGAGGTCCTGCAATGCCAGTCGCAGACGTTCGCCACGCGGTAAACCGGACATATCCTTACCAGCCGGCATGAATACGCGTAGCCAGCGGATTGGACCGGGCAGGCGGTTGGTATTGAATAATTCATCCAGGCGGTAACGCTTCAGGATGACGCCGATGTGCCAGATACGCAGAAACTGCCGCAGGCTGTGTCTCATGACTGGCGTTCTTTGATGATGTCGGAGAATATTTTGCCGGCAGTGCGTGCCGTTTCTTTTACTGTTTCCACGCCATGGCGGATACCCTGTGCCGCCTGGTGCCCAGCCACGTCACCGAGCATACCCGCAAGCGGGCCTTCCCAGTCTGGTTCCAGCTTGCTGAATATACGCTCCAGGTCGCGGGCAAGACTGGCATCGCCATTGATTTGCACTTTTGAATCCGGCAGGCCCCAGTCAGCTTCATCCGGTTCGGCCATCGAGAACAGGGCAACGGGTGTGCCGCTGATCACGGTATCGGGTGTTGTATCTGCATCCAGGCGTACACGCACGACGCCGTGTTTGAAGGTAAAGAACAGCGTGATATTCAGACCTTCAAGGTCAACCTGCAGCAAGCGGCCTTCGAGTTTTTTGACCCGGGAGGGCGATTCCATATCCAGTTGCAGCACGTGGTTGATGGCCGTTTCCAGCGTCAGTGCCAGCATACCGGGCAGCGGTGTGACGTAATCAGAAGCCATTAGCCATGATGACCACTGTGAATTGCAACAACGCCGCCAGTCAGGTTGCGGTAGGTCACATTTGTGAATCCGGCCTCTACCATCATATCGGCGAGTTCGTCCTGGCCGGGGTGCTTTCGAATGCTTTCCGCCAGGTAGCGGTAGCTGTCTTCATCGTCGGCCACCAGTTTTCCGAGTTTTGGCAATATGCCAAACGAATAGGTGTCATAAATTTTCTTGAGACCTTCAAGCTCCACCTTTGAGAATTCGAGGATCATTGCGCGGCCACCCGGTTTGAGTACGCGGTGCATTTCCCTGAGCGCGGCCATCTGGTCGGTCACATTGCGCAGACCAAATGCGATGGTCACTGCATCGAATTCGCCATCCGCAAACGGCAGTTTTTCTGCATTGGCCAGGGAGTATTCGATATTGCCGACAATGCCCCGGTCTTCCATGCGCCGACGGCCAACGGCCAGCATAGCCTCATTGATGTCGCTCAGCACGACACTGCCGTGTGATCCGACCCGCTTGCTCATCAGGGCGGCGATGTCACCCGTTCCACCTGCAAGGTCCAGCACCCTCTGGCCAGGCTGGATATTGCTGATGGCTATAAAGTGACGTTTCCACAGGCGGTGGACCCCCATGGACATCAGGTCGTTCATCAGGTCATATTTTCCGGCCACGGAATCAAAAACGCCGTGGACAAGGCGAGCCTTCTCTTCAACCGCCACATCCCGGTAGCCGAAATGCGTGGTGGCGTCCTTTTCAGTTTTGTCGTCAACCTGTGCCATTGTTCATACCAGCATGGAGAAAAATCTATTGTACCCTCACAGGGGTTGAACGTCAGAGAATATAACGGCTCAGGTCCTCATTCCCGGCCAGTGCATCGAGATGTTCGTTGACGTAGTCGGCGTCCAGCGTAACGGACTCACCATCGCGGTCCGGCGCTTCGAAAGAAATGATATCGAGCAGGCGTTCCATTATGGTGTGGAGACGCCGTGCACCGATATTCTCGGTAGACTCATTGACCTGCCAGGCGATCTCCGCGATACGTTTCACGGCGTCGTCGCCAAATTTCAGTTCCACACCCTCTGTCGCCATCAGGGCGGTGTATTGCTCTGTTAAAGAAGCCCGTGGCTCGGTCAAAATACGAACAAAATCATCGGCATCCAGCGCACGTAGCTCAACTCGGATTGGCAGACGCCCCTGCAGTTCCGGGATCAGGTCTGACGGTTTGCTGAGGTGGAACGCACCGGATGCGATAAACAGCATGTGGTCGGTCTTGACCATGCCGTAGCGGGTTGAAACCGTGCAGCCTTCAACCAGCGGCAGCAGGTCCCGTTGTACGCCTTCGCGCGAGACATCGGCGCCGGCGTATTCAGATCGCTTGGCCACCTTGTCCAGTTCATCGATAAAGACAATTCCGTTTTGCTGGGCCGTTTCTATGGCCTGTTGCTTGATTTCTTCGTCATTGATCAGCCTGGCGGATTCCTCTTCTATCAATATGGGAAGGGCATCCTTGATACGCATTTTGCGCTTCTGGGTCTTGTTGCCGCCCATATTCTGGAACATGCCCTGCAACTGGCTGGCCATTTCCTCCATGCCCGGCGGCGTCATGATTTCCACACCCAGTTGCGAAGCGGCTTCGAATTCGATTTCGCGGTCGTCCAGTTCGCCTGCCAGTAATTTGCGCAGCATCTTCTGGCGCGTGGAGGCATGGCTGTCGTCTTCTATGGCAGGAGCAGGTTCGTTTGCGAAACCAATCGGGTTTGGTTTCGGCAGCAGGATATCCAGGATACGGTCACGGGCAGCGTCTTCGGCGCGTGTGCCGACCTTGGCAACCGCTTGCTCGCGTAGCATGTTGACGGCAAAATCCACCAGGTCGCGGATGATGGATTCGACATCCTTGCCCACGTAGCCAACCTCGGTGAACTTGGTTGCTTCGACCTTGATGAATGGTGCATTGGCCAGACTGGCCAGTCGCCGCGCGATCTCGGTTTTGCCGACACCGGTCGGGCCGATCATCAGTATGTTCTTGGGTGTGATTTCATTGCGCAGTTCTTCATCCACCTGCATACGGCGCCAGAGGTTGCGCAGTGCGATGGCGACCGCGCGCTTGGCATCGGATTGGCTGATGATGTGCTCGTCCAGTTCCTGGACGATTTCGCGTGGGGTCATTTGTGACATGTTGAGGGCCTGCCCTTAAGTTTCTTGGATTTCCAATGTTTCGATAATAATGTTGTCGTTGGTATAGATGCAGATATCTGCGGCGATGCCCAGCGACTTCCTGACGATGTTTTCGGCATCCAGCTCGGTCGCATCCAGGTAGGCCATCGCCGCTGATTGCGCGAACGGGCCGCCGGACCCGATGGCGATCAGGCCGCTTTCGGGCTGTATGACGTCGCCATTGCCCGAAATAAGCAAGGAGTTGTCCTTGTCGGCAATTGCCAGCAGTGCTTCGAGACGCCGCAGCATGCGGTCGGTGCGCCAGTCTTTTGCCATCTCAACGGCAGCGCGCACGAGATTGCCGGAATGTTTCTCGAGCTTGCCCTCAAAGCGTTCAAACAATGTAAATGCATCGGCGGTGGCCCCGGCAAAGCCGGCAATGACCTGGTCCTTGTACATGCGCCGCACCTTGCGGGCATTGGATTTCATCACGGTGTTGCCAAGTGTTACCTGGCCATCCCCACCCATGACCACCTGGTTGCCCCTGCGGACTGAGCAAATGGTCGTTCCCCGGTATTGTTCCACGTGATACTCCTTTCAAATACGTGAGAGAAACGTGGGGATACGTGCAGAAGATTGCAAGCTTGTCGTACACTTAATACCTGGCCCGGTACCCGGGAGGGGGTATAGCGTGGAATTTCTGATTGAAGTGTTCTGGGCACTGTTGATGGCAGGTATACCCATTGGCATATTTACCCTGGCGCTGGTTTGGTGGGCTTTGCGCGGAGGCTATTTCAAGGAAACTCTGGACTCCAGAGGACTGAAGCGTGAAATGCAGGCCATGGGTAAAAAGAACAAAAAGGGGAAACAGGAAAACCCGGTTTCCGAACACCCGTTGCAAAAGAAATGGGCCAGATTTGGCGGCGGATTCTACGGTATCGTGGCGTTCTTTACCTATATCGTTGTCGAGGTATTGGAAATTGCCACCATGATCATGGATTTTGGCGGGATCATGGATTTTTTACGCCAGCTCAATCCCGGTGTCATCATCAGCATGCTCGTGGACGCACTGACCAACTTTGTCAGCGCGATGGTATGGCCTGTCTACTGGATGAGTAGTATTGAGACCAATCATAAATGGATCTGGTTCGCCGTTGCCTACGGGGGTTACTGGGTCGGTTTGAATATGGCACAGAGCATGTTTCGGCGCAGCAAGGCGCCTGCAGCCTGACAATCTGAATTCATGGTCTAAAATGAATATGTAAGTGTTTAGGAACGGCGCCGCTTTTGGTCGGAAAACGAGGCGGGATTGCAGTGTAAACCCACTCATAAACGGGAGAGAAATATGAATTTAAGTAAACGATCTGCTGCTGAGTTTATCGGTACATTCTGGTTGGTGCTCGGGGGTTGCGGCAGCGCCGTGCTGGCGGCCGGATTACCCGATGTTGGCATAGCTTACGCGGGCGTATCCCTCGCATTCGGCCTTACAGTTTTAACAATGGCTTTCGCAATCGGCCATATCTCGGGTTGTCACCTGAACCCTGCGGTTACGCTTGGTTTGGCCGTAGCCGGCCGTTTTGAAAAATCGGACGTGCCCGCATACATGATTGCCCAGGTCCTTGGCGCAATCCTTGCCTCTGCGGTGCTGTTCTTTATTGCCAGCGGCGCTGAAGGCTATGCGGGTGGCCTGGCCTCTAACGGTTTTGGTGAGCACTCACCGCAGGGCTATTCAATGGGCGCAGGCCTTGTCACCGAAATCGTGATGACCCTGATGTTTCTGTTGATCATCCTGGGCGCCACGGACAAACGCGCGCCTGCGGGCTTTGCGCCCATCGCGATTGGTTTGGGCTTGACGCTTATTCACCTGATCAGCATTCCGGTGACCAATACCTCGGTTAACCCGGCACGTAGTACGGGCCCGGCGTTGCTTGAAGGTGGTATCGCCTTGCAGCAATTGTGGTTGTTCTGGGTAGCTCCGATGATTGGGGCTGTTGTGGCGGCTGTAATTTATAAGTGGTTTGAGAAGGACGAATAGGGATTTGTATTTTTTGAGGAGGTACCCATATCCCCGCTCGCGGTGTAGCGTCCAACTCCCGTCATACCGGATCAAGTCCGGTGTGACGGTTTTATTGGGTGTTGCGCCCGTGGTTATCTATTTCTTCTTTGCCCTGGGGTGTGCTTTGTCGTAGACCTTGGCCAGGTGCTGGAAGTCCAGGTGGGTGTAGACCTGGGTGGTTGAGATGTCGGCGTGGCCCAGTAATTCCTGGACTGCGCGCAGGTCGCCGGACGACTCCAGCATGTGGCTGGCGAAGCTGTGACGCAGCAGGTGAGGGTAGATGTTCTGCGGCATGCCCTGGCGTTTTGCCCAATAGCGTATGCGCATTTGAATGGTGCGTGTAGCGATTGGGTTTCCGCGTTGGCTGACGAAAACGTACGGCTGTTCAAAAGAGGTGAACTTCACGCGCGCCTTTCTCCACTCGACCAGGGCCTCAGCCGCGATCCGGCCAATAGGGACCATGCGGCTTCGGTTGCCTTTGCCGGTAACCGTTACCATGCCGGAGCCGAGGTCTACCTGGTCCCACTTAAGCGTGGCCAACTCGGTCAGTCGCAAGCCCGATGAGTAGAATAGCTCCATGATGGCCTTGTCGCGGATGGCCAGTGGCGTGTCACAGGGTATATCCAGAAGCTGACCAATGGTGTCGGCATCCAGTGTCGCCGGCAGGTGCCGCGGGCTTTTCGGGGCTCTTACGGGTGTGGCCGGATTGTTCCGGGCGATACCTTCGCGCAGCATCCATTTGTAAAAGCTGCGCACGGCGGACAACAGGCGTTGCAGTGACTTACCGCCCAGCCCCTCTCGGTGTCTTTGCGCAATAAACGCACGTATATGATGCTGGGTGACCAGCTCGGGCTGGTCGATCTCCACCGTTGCAAGAAATTGCAGCAACTGGTCGAGATCACGCCGATAGGCCTGCAACGTTCTTGCAGACAATCCGCGTTCATTTTTCAGATAGACAAAGAATTTGTCGGCGTGCGCTTTCATCGGTGTTCAGCTTACACCAGATTATTGCTTGTGTTTTCCACAGATTATACGGATTTGGGGGGTGAACGCTGAAACAGCTTAAGAAAATTAATTACAGCCCGGATTAATTCCGGGCAAAGATTTACCACTTTACATATGGTCAGGCTGTTTTGCGTTGTTTTTGTGGTACTTCCAGCGCCAGGCGGCTGACAACGACCCGGGCAAGCAGGTCGAGGAAAAGCGTACCCATACCCGGGTAAAAACGTGCCGGGTCACTGCTGCCAACGGCCAGCATTCCATCATCGCCCATTGGGACCAGTACGGTCGATTGCACCCACTGTGCGCGGGTTCCAAACAGATAGTCGCGTTTGTTGCGGTTTAATCTTCCGCAGACACTGACACCTTTTTCGAGGTGGCCCTGGAATTGCTGCATCTCCGGATCGTTGCGTTTGATGTAAAACATCGGTGTCTTGGGGCTGGCCTTAACTTTGATGTTGAAAAGCGTGATATTGAGAATATCGGCTTTAAATTCTTCAAGAAGCGCTTCAGTAAGCCTGTCAAAAAATGAAGCCAGGTCACCCATCATCATCAGTTCCAGCGTAAGGCTGTGAACGCGGCGCATGAGTATTTCGTTGTCAGATGCGACCTGGATCAGCTGATTCAGCTTTTGCTCGAGCATTTCGTTCTGTTTGCGCAGGTATTGCACCTGCTTTTCAATCAACGAAACTGCCGGCCCGCTGGCATGGCTTAACTCCATGTGTTTCAGTAAGGAAGGTTCCTGTTCCAGGAAATCCGGATTCTGTCGCAGGTACCGCGAAACAATGTCTTCTATCGACCTGTTTTTGTCACTCATTCCAAATTCCCTTCAAAAACGTGAGTTGCAGGTCCCGTCATAATGACGGAATCCGCCCCTGAATTCCACGATAGTATAAGGTTTCCGCCCGCCTGGGTCACGTTTACTGTTTCATCCACCAGATTGGCCCTGCGCAGGATGCTCATCGCCGCGCAGGCGCCAGACCCGCATGCGCTGGTCTCATCGGCCCCTCTTTCGAACACCCTGAGCCGGATATTCTTGCGATCAATCACCTGTGCAAAACCCGCATTGCAGCCCTGTGGAAAAGCGGGGTGGCGGCTGATGATAGCGCCCAGGTGTGCCACGTCAGTGGTATCGATTCCATCAACGACCAGCAGGGCGTGGGGATTGCCCATCGAAACGGCACCCAGCTTACGGGATTCACCGTCGATATCCAGGTAATACCAGCCATCAACGGCCGTCAGTAGCAGTGGAATACGCGCCGCTTCGAAGATCGGCGGCCCCATATCAACCCGGACATTGCCGTCTTCGAGACATTCAATTTCGACCTCACCCGCAGGGCCACCAAGCGTAAAAGCGCCCTGCGGCGTCTCTGAGCGCATATGCAGGTACATACCAAGGCAACGCACACCGTTGCCGCATTGCCCGGCGCGGCTTCCATCGGAATTCCAGATATCAAATGACGCCAGGTGCCGGTTATCGAGCGGTTTACGCAAAACAAGTACCTGGTCGCAGCCTACACCGGTGTGGCGGTCGGCCAGTTTTTTTGCGGTGATTTCACCAATGGGGAAGTCCTGGCTACGCAAATCCAGCACGACAAAGTCATTACCCAGGCCGTGCATTTTATGGAATTTGACCGTCATAAACGGTTTTGATTACCGCCCTTCTTCTTTTTGACCTTATTGACCGGAACGTTATTGGTGCTATCCATGTTCAGGGGGGAATCCTCCGTGCTGACAGGGGCCGCTGACGGGTCTGCATCCTCGAGGTAAAGCGGACCCCTTAAGCCGCAGGCGCCCAACAGGATTGTACATAACAGGATCAGGGATAAGGTTTTGACAGTTTGCATCGGTACGTAAAATTCCACTGAATGACTGCTACACTATACGCCATGGAAAGCAGCAAATCAGCACACGCAATGGAAGGCGGGGAACTGCTCGAGTGCGTCGAGGTAAACATGGCCGGCAATCCGGAATACTCAGTTATCTGGATGCACGGCCTGGGCGCGGATGGCCATGATTTTGAGCCTATTGTTCCTTTTCTTGGCCTGCCGTCCGGCAAGTCGGTCCGTTTTGTATTTCCCCATGCATTGAGGCGGCCGATTACGATCAACGGTGGCATGGTTATGCGTGCCTGGTACGACATAGTCCAGATCAGCACCAGCAGGGGTCAGGACAAAGCCGGTATCAGGCACAGCGCCGACAAGATAAGGGCGCTGATTGATCATGAGATCGCACGCGGCATTCCGGCATCACGGATTGTGCTGGCAGGCTTTTCCCAGGGCGGAGCGATGGCATTGCACGTCGGACTCCGTTATCCGCAGACACTGGCAGGCATCATGGTTTTATCCGGCTACCTGCTGTTCCCGGAGCGTCTGCAGTCGGAACATTCAAAAGCAAATGCGGCGACCCCGGTATTTATTGGCCACGGTACCCAGGATCCAATGGTGCCTTTCTCGCTGGGTCAGGCCACGGTTACGGCGTTACAAGGCGGTCAGTGGCCGTTGGAATGGCATGACTACCCGGTCCCCCATTCTGTTTCACAGGAGGAATTAGCGGACGTTGGCCAATGGTTGCAGGCCTGTTTTAGCTGACTGCACGGCATGGAAACCGTGGGCATCAATGAAACCATGACAGGGCAACATGGCGTGTACCCGCCGTCGTTTTGCCGCTGGAGGTTGTTACTGGCAGTGGCTGCCGTAACCCAGATTTCCGTATTGATGATCGGTCTTGGCACCTTGCCGGATTTCAGCATGCCCGCGCTCGCCCTTGTCTCTCTTTATGCTCAGGTATTGGCGCTGCTTACCACCGTATGCGTGTGTATCACCCGGGCGTGGCTTGGCAGGCTTTCCGCCCGGGGTGCCTGGGTGGGCAGTTGGTTTGTGGTCATTGTTGCCGCGCTGGCATTCAGCTATTTTGCCGGTATAGTGGGCACGGTTCTCGGCCTCGGACCCGGGCGTGAAAATTTCTGGATGTTTGTACTGCAAAGTGTTTTCGCCGTTGCACTGGTTTCAGTGGCCATGTTTCGCTACCTGTTTATCCGCTCACAGTGGAGAGCGCAGGTGCTGGCCCGGTCGGAGGCGCGCGTGCAGGCCTTGCAGGCGAGGATTCGGCCGCATTTTCTATTTAACAGCCTCAATACCATCGCCAGTCTGATACCGGATGAACCACTTGCCGCCGAGCACGCCACCGAAGACCTGGCGGACCTGTTCCGCGGGAGCATGCGTAGGGCGGATAGCCTGATCAATCTTTCGGAAGAACTGTCGCTGGCAATGAAATACCTGCAGATGGAACAGCGGCGCCTGGGTGAGCGCCTGCTTATCGACTGGCAAGTGGATGAATTGCCTGACAGCGCCACGATACTTCCGCTGACACTGCAGCCACTGCTTGAAAATGCAGTCGCGCATGGCATCCAATCGCGCGTTGACGGTGGTGAAGTTCGTGTTTACGGGCGCAGTGAGAATGACAATATAGTGATCACGATCAGCAATCCGCTGGGGCCGGATGACCATGTCAGCAAAGGACATGGCATGGCGCTTGCCAATATCCGAGAACGGCTGACACTTGCTTTCGGTGTAAGCGCGAGCCTGATCACACACAAGAGTGACGAGCAGTTTTTTGCCGTTTTGAACCTGCCTTATGTTGAGAATACTGATAGTTGACGACGAGACGCCGGCCCGTAACCGCCTGCGGCGCATGCTGGCGGAACTCCCGGCCGTGCACGTTGCAGGGGAGGCTGCCACCGCGCACGAGGCTTTGCGGCTGATACCCGTCAAGACACCGGACCTGCTATTACTGGACATCTCCATGCCCGGGATGGATGGAATGACACTGGCACAGATGCTGAAAAGCCAGGTCACAGCACCGGCTGTTATCTTTTGCACCGCGTGGACCGACCAGGCGTTGGAAGCATTTGAGTGCGAGGCCGTCGACTACCTGGTCAAACCCGTCCGTGCCGAACGGCTCGAGGCCGCAATTGACAGGGCCAGGCGGGCTGTTGCCAGCGATGATAGCGGCTTAAATGGACCTTTCCTGCGCTCAACACTGGGCGGTAAGGTTAAACTATTACCATTGGCTGACGTTATTTGCCTCACTGCCGAGGACAAATACACCACGGTTACACATAAAAATGGCAGCCTCGTTATCAGCCAGTCGTTGACGGAACTGGAAAAGGAACATGCGGATATCCTGATCCGTGTCCACAGGGGTGCGCTGGTCGCCAGGAAACATATCCGCGGTCTGGAAAAAACCCCGGACGGACACCATTTCCTGCAACTGGAGGGCAGTACCTTACGTGTACCGGTGAGCCGCCGCAAATTACCTGCAATAAGAAAACTGATTCGGGAAATAACATGAAGAAAGCACTCAGAATAGCAACACGCAAAAGCGCACTGGCCCTGTGGCAGGCGAATCACGTGCAATCATTGTTGCGCGAAGCCCACCCGGGAATCGGGATAGAACTGATAAAAATTGTTACCGAGGGTGACCGTATCCTCGACCGGCCGCTGGCGGAAATCGGCGGCAAGGGCTTGTTCCTGAAAGAACTGGAAAGGGCGATGCTCGATAACGAGGCCGACCTGGCAGTGCATTCGATGAAGGATGTGCCGGCGGAGATGGCCGGTGGACTCGTGCTGGATGCGGTACTGCCACGGGCGAATCCCTACGATGCGCTGGTCAGCCGTGATGGCCGTCTTTTGGCCGAGTTGCCGGCTGGCAGCCGGATTGGCACATCGAGCCTGCGCCGTAAGGCTCAATTGCTGGCACTACGGCCTGATCTCGACGTTGCAGACCTGCGTGGCAACGTGGATACACGGCTTAGAAAACTGGATGAAGGGCAGTACGACGCGATCATCCTGGCCTGTGCAGGCCTGGAGCGGCTTGGCCTCGGTGAACGTATTACCGAAACGCTCAAGATGCCCGACTGGTTGCCCGCATCTACGCAGGGAATCATCGGCCTGCAGTGCCGGCAGGATGACGAGCACACACGCAGCCTGATCAAGGCCCTGGCAGATAGCGATGCAATGGTCGTGGCCAGTGCGGAAAGGGCCGTGGCCCAGGTGCTGGAGGCAACCTGCCAGGTACCGCTAGCGGTTCACGCGGTGCTTCAAGACGGCATCGTAAAACTGCAATCCAGGGTCAGTTCCCCTAATGGAGAAAAAGCGATCGAGGCCGGTGGTGAAGCGCCTGCAGCGGACGCCGTCGCGTTGGGCCAACAGCTTGCAGCCGATCTATTGAGCAATGGGGCCGGCGAGATCATCGCCGGTTTAGGGGATTCATGACACAGGTCCTGGTTACCCGCCCGCTGGAGTCGTCGCGGCAATTGGCCGGACAGTTGGATGCCCTGGGCCTGGCTGCCATTGTCATGCCCGTGTACAGCTTTGCAGCTTGCGAACCCACGGTTGAATTAAAATCAGCCTGGTCCTCACCGGGCAAACGAATTCTCGCTGTTTTCACCAGTCCGCGAGCGGTTCGCTTCGGGTTGCCGCATCTTCCGCACGACGCCGTGGATGACCTGGAAATTGCCGCGGTCGGCGCCGCGACGCGTACAAAACTCGAATCCCATGGGCACCCGGTGCATTTGCAGGCAAATACCGGGTACACCAGCGAAGACCTGTTGCAAATGCCGGAATTGGCGGCCGATCCCGGGGAAGCCGTTATTTTCTGTGCACCAGGCGGCCGTGAAGCCCTCTCCAATGGCCTGCAAGCACTGGGCTGGGGCGTAATAAATGCGATGGTCTACGAACGTATACCCTTGCTTCCGGCACAGGCACAGGTCGATGCAATCATGGCTGCGGATGATTTATTGACTACCTGGACGAGTGTTTCAGCCCTGGAATTGGCGCGGGAAAACATGCCTGCCGAGGCCTGGGATAAAATATTAAAGGCCCCGGCGCTGGTGATTTCCGACCGCATCGCGCATCATTTACAAAACCTGGGTGCGAGCCGTGTTATACGGGCTGACGGCCCGGGAAATTCTGATCTGCTGCAATCGATTCAGCGGCTGACCGGGCGGTTAAGTTCCGCTTAAACAGTTTGCTGGCCTTTAACAGGTGCGCGGCCGGGGTAATTTGGTTAGCATCAACAATATTGACCTGAAGTGTATTTACAGGCCCCAAGATGGACAGCAAGCAATTGAAAGAAAAGATCGAAGAAACGACTCCAGAAGACCCCGTGGATCGCCTGTTGAAGGAGAAACCGCCAACATCGTCGGGGAGTTCGATTGCGATACTGGCGCTGCTGGTGTCAATGGCCGCCGTTTCAGCAACCGCGTGGCAATGGTGGCAGACCCGCCAGGCGGACCTGGATGTAGTCACGCAGCAGGAAACCATGGCCCGTCTGCAGGGCAGTCAACTGCAGCTGTCAAGATCGGTGGCCGAACTCGAAGTGAAGTTGAATGCATCGGAATCACCAATAGACGTTGCGGAACTGGCGCGCCGGGAAGAACGTCTGAGGAACGCTGAAAACGCGTTGGACGAACTACGTGGCCAGTCGGGTGAAGACCAGGCTTCCATCAACGCGGTACAGGGTAGCGTACGTTCGCTTGAGCAGCGTCTTTCCGTAACCGAATCGGGCCTGGTGAGTGTTGCAGCCAACAACCAAAACAGCAGCATGGAACTGGACATCGCAGAGATCGATTACCTGCTGCGCGTGGCGAGTGAACGATTACAGTTGTTTTCCGATCCCGTCGCCGCCGACCTGGCGCTGCAGTCTGCCGACCTGATGATCGAGGCCTTGAACGACCCGATGTACCTGAGTGTGCGCCAGAGGATTGCTGCTTCGCGCCAGGCGCTTGCATCAGTGCCGGGTGTGGACCGCGTGCAACTGTCGGCCCAGCTTTCAAATATGCAATCACAACTCGCCGCCCTGCCGTTCAGGGGCGAAGCCGGCGTGCGGGACGTACCCATGCTCTCAGATGATGCCGGTTGGTGGGAAAGCTTCAAGCACACGCTATCCTCTCTGGTTACCGTAAGGCGGCGTGTGCCGGAAGAACAGGCGATGCTGAGCCTCGAGGATAAAGATTACCTGCGCCAGGGCCTGTGGTTACAGCTCGAGTCTGCGCGCCTGGCACTGATGCGAAGTGACGCCGATACTTATACCAGTTCACTCAACCGGGTTGAAGCGACGGTGGAGCAGTTTTTCCAGGCAGGCTCAGCCGAAGCGCAGTCCCTGCTGGCCGGCGTAGCAAGCCTGAAAGAGACCGAAATCGCTCCAGCGATGCCGGACATAAGCGCGCCCTGGACACAGCTGAGGCAATTGCGTGACAGTCGCAGGCTGCTACAGACAGCCGCTCCGGTTGAAAGTGAGGAAAGCATCGAATGAAGCGCAGCTTTCTATTGTTGCTGTTGCTGGCATTGTTGCTGCTTGCCGGTTGGCTCGCTCCGACGTTCAAATCCGATCCGGGACAGGTGCTGATCAACTTTGGAGACTGGACCGTAGAAACCAGTGTACTGGTGCTGGCAACGGCTTTCCTGTTGTTGTGGTTTGCCGTGCAACTCGTCGTCTGGCTATGGCGTATGCCGCTCAACACTGCCCGAAAAATGCAGGAACAGCGTGCCTTCAAACAACTCGAAAAAGGCCTGCTGGCACTGACCGAGGGCGATTGGCAAGCCGCCGAGAAAGCGCTTGAGAAATCAGCCAGCAAACAGGGCC
>CALBDB010000108.1 GCA_937927755.1 uncultured Lysobacterales bacterium | reverse complement strand
TCCTACAGCTTGTCTGCAAACCATGACAGCTTGTCGCGCAGCGATACCACGCTGCCGATAATGATCAATGCCGGGCTCTTGACCCCGGCCAGTTCTGTCTTGTCTTTCAGTGATTCCAGTGTACCCGTGATGACACGCTGGCGGGCACGGGTTCCATTTTCAATAACAGCTGCCGGTGTGGCAGGGTCTGCACCATTGGCCACGAAGCCCGCTGTTATGGCGCCCATGGAAGACAAGCCCATATAGACAACCACTGTCTGACGTGGCTGTATAAGGCTCTTCCAGTTCAAATTCAGTTTGCCGTCCTTTTCGTGACCCGTTACAAAAACACAACTTTGCGCGTGGTCGCGGTGAGTCAGCGGAATACCGGAATAAGACGCACAGCCCACGGCAGCGGTGACACCCGGGATAACCTGGAAGGCGATTCCGTTTTCCGATAATGCTTCGATTTCTTCGCCCCCGCGTCCGAAGACAAAAGGATCACCACCTTTCAAGCGGAGCACCCGTTTCCCTTCACCGGCCAACCGGATCAGCATTTTGCCAATCTCTTCCTGTGGCACCGAGTGGTCATCTGGAAGCTTGCCAACGTAAACCCGTTCGGCATCACGACGTACCAGGTTCAGTATGCCCTCGCCAATCAGGCGGTCATACAATACGACGTCGGCCTGCTGCATCAAACGTAGTGCACGAAATGTCAGCAGGTCAGGGTCACCGGGGCCCGTGCCTACCAGGTATACCTCTCCCGACGGCGGCTTGTCGCCTTCTTTGGCCGCCTCTGTCAGCAGCCTGTCCATTAATGTTTCCGCCTCTTCGACCTGGCTGGAAAACAGGTGTTCGGCAACCGGTCCGGAAACCATCGCCTCCCAGAAGCGGCGCCTTCGCGTCAGGTTGGGGACCATCGCCTTTATCTTGTCGCGATAACTTCCGGCAAATTCTGCCAGCCGGCCATATGCCGCCGGTATGGTTGTTTCGAAGCGCGCCTTCAGCATCCGGGACAACAGGGGTGAACTGCCGCCGGTAGAAATTGCAATCAACAATGGCGTCCGGTCAACCACGGCAGGCATTGTGAAATCACAGTTTTTAGTGCTGTCGGCGACATTCACCATGATGCCGGCTGCCGCTGCATACTCACACAGTTGCTGGTTGACGGCGTCATCTTGAGAGCAGCCAAAAACGACCATGCAGTCTTTCAGGTCTTCAGCACACAGCGCGCCCGTCTTGTGATCGAAGTCATAATTCATCTCAAGCTGGGACAATTCGTCACCTAACTCCGGCGCGACTATCGTCACAGCAGACCCCGCCCTCAATAACAGGTCTGCCTTGCGTGCGGCGACTACACCACTGCCAACGATGAGGGTTCGTTTTCCATTCATATCGAGAAAAATGGGCAGATGATCCATTTAATTGATCCTGTTTAACTAGTCCTGAACCGGTGCCTGGTTAGCCCACTCGGTCATGGCCTCACCCCATTGATGAGCGATGCTGTCATTGATATCCATGACGGTAAAACGGTTGCCTTCACGGATGTGGATTCTGAGTACCCGCATGCCGTTCTCATATTCCACGTTTTCCAGCGTAACTTCACGGCCATAGGGCGCGGTAAATTTGTCCAGTTTTGTAACGGTTGATTCGATCATTTATCACCTTGTCCGAAAACTGACTCCAGCTTCCACTCCCAGTTTCGCGGGGTATCACGGTAGTCCGGCTTTACGTCAAAAACGAGATAGAGCATGTCATCCGAAGACATTTTACGTACCGCGTCCATCAACTCGGGAAAAGAGTTAATACCGGGGTGCTGGATGATGATATCGCTTAGCTTTACTTCAATGGCTTCCATTGTTTATTCCTCAACCTGGACTATGTAATGTACAATTTAAATTGTCTTAATACGATCAAAAAAACGGGCACGATACAGCAGACGTCGCGGCCCTGCCCCATCGCTGAAAGCGGTTCTGTTATGCAGCACATTATTGGAGATCAGACCTTCACCCGGTTGCAGACGGTAGTGAAAAACCTCCCCATTCCTGTCGGCAAGAATTTCTGACAGAAACTCCCGGGCAGCCCTGGTGACATCGTCATCACGCCACTGGATATTTCTTTTGCGGGCGCTGTAGCGCATGTGAACCGCACCGTTGCCCTCGTAGGAAAAAACCGGGCCACTGACCTCGGGCCGAATTTCACCCTCTCCATCATTGTTCGCCGGGATGGTCATACATCCAGGGTGCTCAAAGGCCGTGATGAACCGGGGGTCTTCATCACGCAGACGAATATACGCGATATCCGGATCAAGCAGAGCATTTTCGCCGCCCGCTTCGGCATTGGCTGCGCAATGAAGCACTACAGCACGTACACGGTGGGATTCCCGGTTGTAATAACCATCGGTATGCCAACTCAAACTCCGGTTGGAATACGGCACATACTCCGTGCGGGTTCCTTCGAATGCCACTGAAAGTTCTGACACACCGTCACTATTTGCACACAAATGGCGGTCCGGTCGCTGCAGACCGAAGTTTTCAGCAAATTTCCGGATGGCGGGTCTGTCGACATGTCTGCCCCGGCATCTGTAAATTGCCATATTGAAGAGACGGCAAGTCTCGATAACAGATGCTCGCTCCGCGTTATCCAGATTTGTCAGACCCCCAATGCTCACTACAAGCTCTTCCACGTTGCGTGGATAGTTATCAAGCTTGGCTTTTCGCCATTGCTTGTATTCGGCATTATCCATTCGCAGAACCCGCTTGTTTGTTAGGGTTGGCAATCAGATCAAACGACCAGATTATTGTATTGAAACCAACCACCGCTGAAATTAAAACTTGATATTGTATATCATAAAATTCTAATATATCAGAATGGGCTGACGTTGCCGACTGAAATTTTATACGATTTTCATGTCTGTTAAACTGCCTTTATTGTGTACCAAGTCTATAATTAGTGCATGGCATCTGTAATTGATTCCGGCCGGAATCAATTACGGACAACATGTAATTCGAGCAGATTTATTGGAGCCATCATGACGAAAAAATCACACGACACCCCCTTACTTGATGAACTGAAAAGTGGTCCATGGCCAAGCTTTGTCGAGGGGCTGGAACGGTTGGCCAAAGACGAAGAAAAGCCGGGCGCCGACATGATGAAAGACCTGTTGGGGCAACTTGAGCACTCCTACGAAACCCGCAGGGGTTACTGGAAAGGAGGAACCGTCAGTGTCTTCGGTTATGGTGGCGGTGTTATCCCGCGCTTCTCCGAGGTCGCAGCGGACTATCCCGAGTCTTCGGAATTTCACACGCTACGTGTACAACCACCGGCAGGAATGCACTATTCAACAAAGCTGTTGCGCGACATGTGCGACATCTGGGAAGAGCATGGCTCAGGTCTGATCGCCCTGCATGGCCAGTCAGGGGACATCATGTTCCAGGGCTGTACTACTGATAATGTGCAGCCGGCATTTGATGATTTAAATAAAATCGGACTGGACATGGGTGGTGCAGGACCAGCTTTAAGAACATCCATGAGCTGTGTTGGCCATGCCCGTTGCGAGCAATCATGTTATGACGAGGTTCGTGCGCATCGTGAGGTCATAAACGGTCTGCTCGATGAAATGCACCGGCCGGCCCTGCCCTACAAATTCAAATTCAAGTTTTCCGGCTGCCCGAATGATTGCGTCAACGCCATCCATCGTGCTGACATGGCTGTTATCGGCACCTGGCGTGACGATATGCAGGTTGATCAGGAAGAAGTTAAAAAACACGTGGCCAAGGTTGGCCGCAAGCAGATGATTGATACGGTCGTCTCAATGTGCCCGACACGCGCACTGAGCCTCAATGACGACGATACCCTCGATGTTGATGACAAGAGCTGTGTACGCTGTATGCACTGTATCAATGTTATGACCAAGGCCCTGTCACCCGGTAAAGACCGCGGTGTCACCATCCTGATGGGCGGCAAGCGGTCACTGAAAATCGGTGACCAGATGGGAACCGTTATCCATCCGTTTTTGAAACTTGAAACCGACGAAGATTACGAAAAGCTGAATGAGTTTGCCGAAGAGTGTATTGATTTCTTTGCAGAAAATGCCCTGGAGCACGAGCGTATCGGCGAAACCATTGACCGTATTGGTCTTGCCAACTTCCTTGAGGCACTTGACGTTCCTGTAGATCCAAACATGGTCAACCACCCCCGTACCAGTTCGTATGTCCGAACTGACGACTGGGATATAGAGGCCGAGAAATGGTTTGAACACAAGAAAGCCACGGCCAAATAGAACGCGCTATCAGCAAAGCACAGCGAGTATGAGGAACAAACAATGAACGATGCAGTAATGCCACGCAGACCGGACGAGCACGGAGTTCCCGATCCTTTTCCGTACATGCACCCCACTTTGAAAGACAACTATGGGAACTGGGCCTGGCACGACCGGCCCCGTCCCGGCGTATTGCACCACGTGGCCCACGGTGGCGACGAAATATGGACCGTGCGCGCAGGTACGCAAAGACAGATGGACGTTGGTACGATTCGCAAACTCTGCGACCTCGCCGATGAGTACGCCGATGGCTTTCTACGTTTCACAACCCGCTCAAACGCGGAGTTCATGTGCACAACCCTGGACAAGACCGGACCACTGATCGAAGCCCTCAACGAAGCAGGCTTCCCTGTTGGCGGCACCGGCAACTCGGTATCAATGATTTCCCACACCCAGGGTTGGCTGCACTGCGATATCCCCGGCACCGATGCATCCGGTGTTGTGAAATCGCTGATGGATGAATTGCACCACGAATTCACCCATGAAGAAATGCCAAACCGCGTACGTCTGACAACCTCGTGCTGCCAGATCAACTGTGGCGGCCAGGGTGATATCGCTATCAATGTGCAATACACAAAGCCACCAAAGATCAACCACGATCTCGTGGCCAATGTCTGCGAACGCCCTGCAGTTGTTGCGCGTTGCCCGGTGGCGGCAATCCGGCCGGCCCAGGTAAACGGCAAGCCTTCGCTTGAAGTTGATGAGAAGAAATGTATTTGCTGTGGCGCCTGTTATCCGCCTTGCCCGCCAATGCAGATCAATGGTGATGATTCAACCAAGCTCGCAATATGGGTAGGCGGCAAACACTCGAATGCCCGCTCAAAACCGACCTTCCACAAACTGGTAGCTGCGAACCTGCCAAATAATGCACCCCGTTGGCCTGAAGTTGCCGCGATCGTTAAGAGAATTCTCCAGGCGTACAAGGAAGACGCACAGGCCTGGGAACGTCTCGGTGAATGGATTGAACGTATCGGCTGGTCACGCTTCTTTGAATTGACCGACCTGGCCTTTACCAAGCACCAGATCGATGACTGGACAGGTGCCCGTCAGAGCCTGAATGCTTCGGCTCACTTGCATTTCTGATTTCTTTGTTAATGTGAAGCAAAACCTATGAAACTAGCAATCTTAGTCAACGAGGGGCCGTTTACACACCAGGCCTCGGACAGTGCCTACCGGTTTGCGGAGGCGGCTATTGCCAAGGGGCACGAAATTGGCCGCGTATTTTTCTACAACGATGGTGTTTTCAATGCCAACAAGTTGTCAGAACCACAAACCGATGACCGCAACCTGGTGGCGCTGTGGGCCGAGCTGGGTCAGGAAAACGGAATCGACCTGGTGGTCTGCATTGCCGCAGCGCTACGCCGGGGCATCAAAGAAGAAATCCTCAAGGAAGGATTTCGTATTTCAGGCCTTGGCCAATTGGTCGAGGCAGGTATCGAGAATGACCGTTTGGTCGTATTTGGCGACTAGTATTCCTTAAAGGTGATACGAGAGGAGCACAATAAATGGAACCATGGGAAGAAGACGGCCCTGAAGTCGTAAAACGCTTTATGTACGTTAATCGACGGGCACCCTACGGCACGATTTACGCGCTGGAATGTCTAGAAGTTGTTCTGATCGCTGCTGCATTCGACCAGGATGTAAGCGTGGTCTTTGTTGACGATGGCGTTTGCCAGTTGAAAAAGGATCAGGACACAACAGCCATCGGAATGAAAAATTTCTCGAACACTTACAGGGCGCTTGATGATTACGACGTTGAGAAAATCTACGTCGAAAAAGAATCACTCGAGGCACGGGGCCTGACCGAGGAAGATCTTATCATCCCGGTTGAAGTCCTTGCCGCTGATCAATTAGGCGACATCATGGCGCAACAGGACGTGGTAATAAGCTCATGAGTACGATGCTGCATTTGATAAATAAATCCCCCTTCGACAGGAATGCCCTGGACACTTGTTTACGCCTTGCAAAGACCGGTAGTTCGGTTCTTTTGCTCGAAGATGGTGTGTACGCCGCGATGAGCGGCGGTTCATACGCCAAGGCGGTTTCCGATCGCATGGGTGAACTCACATTTTATGTTCTCGGGCCGGATGTCAGCGCCCGGGGTCTGGATGATAAACCACTGATCGACGGCATAGATGTCGTGGACTACGGTGGGTTTGTTGACTTGGTGGTTGAGCATGAAACGGCTCAATCCTGGTTATAAATTGGTCTTAATGAAAGTGAAGAGGTAAATCATGGCATACGAATTAAACGGCAAGACTTTTGAGGCCGATGAAGAAGGCTATCTTGTAGATATCAGCGCGTGGAATGAGGACTTGGCGGTATTGATCGCCGAGGACGAGAACATCGAAATGAGTGACGATGCCTGGGAGGTAGTCAACTTCCTGCGCGAGTACTACGAAGAATACCAGATCGCTCCAGCCGTCCGGGTATTGACCAAGGCAATCAAGAAAAAACTGGGCGCTGACAAGGGCAATAGCAAGTACCTGTATGAGTTGTTCCCGTATGGTCCGGCCAAGCAGGCCTGCAAAATTGCCGGCTTACCCAAGCCAACGGGCTGTATCTAAAAACTTCTGCGGGTCGGGTTGGCACGGAGCCTCCGACTGACGCGTTAACCGGGAGAATGTGTTGCTGAGCACAATCTTTGCTGTACTTTTCTACCTGGCGACGGCAATTTTTGTCGTCGGCCTGGCGTATAGGATCCGGCTTTACGCGACCACTCCCGCACCACTGAAAATACCAACTACCCCTGCGCCTGTTACACGCTCGGGGGTAGTTGCACGTCTGTTCAGGGAAGTTGCTTTCTTTGAAAGCCTGTTCAATTCCAACAAGTGGACCTGGCTGTTCGGATGGGTGTTCCATTTCGCAATGTTGCTGGTAGTTTTAAGGCACCTCAGGTATTTCACGGAACCCGTCTGGTTCTGGGTCAATTGGGTTCAGCCCTTTGGCAAATACGCCGGCTTTGCCATGCTGGCTGGCCTGCTTGCATTGTGGGGACGGCGCTTCCTGGTTGAACGTGTCCGCTACATAAGCGGGCCTTCTGATCACCTGATGCTGGTGCTTTTAATCGGCATCGCGGGCAGCGGCCTGATGATGAAGTACGTTGCTCACACCGATATCGTCGCACTCAAAGCTTTTTCGCTCGGCCTGATCCATTTCAATTGGCAGCCTTTACCGGCTGACCCTGTATTATTGGTTCACCTTGGGCTGGTGCTTGTATTGGCGTTCGTATTTCCATTCTCGAAACTGTTGCACGCACCGGGCGTGTTCTTCAGCCCGAGCCGCAACCAGGTCGATAACCCACGGGAAAAGAGACACCTCGCACCCTGGGCCGCCGCACTGGATGGCGACCGTTCACAAGGCGGGAGCGAATAGCCGATGGCCGATTTCGATACACTGAAGATCAACCCGCTGTTCGAGATTCCAGCACTCGAAAAGGGTGCGATGAAGGATTTATCCCCGTTTGTAGCCGCACCTAACCACCAGGAGGACCTCGGTTTTCCGGGCGAACTGGTTGACGATTGGCAAACAAAAGCCATCGAGAAATTTGGTGAATTGCTGAAGAAATCCCGGGCGCTTAGGGTGTACATGGACGGCTGCGTCAAGTGCGGTGCATGCACGGATAAATGCCATTATTTCCTTGGCACGGCAGACCCAATTAACATGCCGGTCGCCCGCCAGGACCTGTTACGCAAAATCTATCGTCGTTATTTCACCTTCGCTGGAAAGTATTTTCCAAAACTCGTTGGCGCCGAGGATCTGACCAGGGAAGTGCTGGACGAGTGGTATAGCTACTATCACCAGTGTTCCCAGTGCCGCCGTTGCTCGGTCTTTTGCCCCTACGGTCTTGATACCGCCGAGATCTCCATGGCTGCACGCGAGATCATGGATCACGTAGGCAAAGGCCAGAAATACTGCAACGAAATCCTGGGCAAGGTCCACAAGATCGGCAACAACCTTGGCCTGCCGGAACCAGCGCTGATCGATACGCTGGAAGGTCTTGAAGAAGATATCGAAGAAGAAACCGGCGTCGAAGTGAAACTGCCTGTCAATCAAAAGGGTGCGGATATTCTGCTGGTGACACCCAGCGCAGACTTTTTTGCCGAACCGCATGTTGACGGACTGATCGGTTACGCCAAGGTATTCCACCAGGCCGGAGTCAGCTGGACCTTGAGCTCATATGCATCCGAAGCTGCAAACTTTGCCATGTTCATCGGCTCCTACGAGCAAATGAAAAAGGTCGCAGAGCGTATCCGCAAAGCAGCCGAGGACCTCGCTGTAAAACGCATCATTTTTGGTGAGTGCGGACATGCCTGGCGTGTGGCCTACAGCTTTATGAATACCCTGGCCGGACCATTTGATTTCCTCGACCCTGCCTACCCGGTACCGCAACACATCTGTGAATTCACCCTGGACCTGATCGAGAAAGGTGAACTGAACCTGGACAAGTCCGCCAATGATCACATGACATTGACATTCCATGATTCATGTAACGTAGCCCGTGGTTCACGTATGGGCCCAACACCCGGCGGACAGTTTGAAATACCCCGTGCGATTGTCAGGGCCGTCTGTAACAACTTTGTTGATATGGCTGCCGATACCATCCATGAAAGTACATTCTGTTGCGGCGGTGGCGGAGGCCTGTTGACGGACGACCTGATGGAAATCCGGGTCAAGGGCGCATCCCCGAGGATGACGGCTTTGCAGGAAGTCGTCGAAGAACACGGTGTCACACACATGGTGGCGATCTGTGCGATCTGCAAATCGCAGTTCTCCAAGGTCATGCCCAAATACGGCATTGGCATGGACAGGATAGTCAGCCTGCACCAGCTCGTATCAAACGCCATCATCCTCGATGGCCAGATAGGCACCGAACCAGACGAAGAAACTGAAACTGACACATCTGAAGACGTGGCCACGGCTTGATAGGCCGTTGCTTGAAATGATTAAGGAAAGCGCGGTGATATGCGCAGGACGATTACACGATGACTGAAAAACTTATTACCAAACGCCGTTTCAAAGACGGAGACCACGAACCCCGGCCCTGGGTAGAAGAGATTTTCACCGCAGACACATCTCACAAATGCCCGACCTATGTTCACCGGACCCCGCCGTGCCAGGGAAGTTGTCCTTCAGGCGAGGATATTCGTGGTTGGCTAAACATCGTTCGTGGCATTGAGAAACCGCCTGGCGATACGCCCTGGCAGGAATATGCATTCAGCCGTGTAACCGACGCCAATCCTTTCCCGGCCATTATGGGCAGGGTTTGCCCGGCGCCATGTGAGGATGGCTGCAACCGCAACGAGGTTGAAGACCACGTCGGTATCAATTCAGTTGAACAGTTTATTGGCGACTATGGCCTGGAAAACGACCTGAAATTGCACTCCGCGGGCCCTGACAGCGGTAAAAAAGTTGCCATCATCGGTAGTGGTGTTGCAGGACTTGCCTGTGCATACCACCTGCGTCGCATGGGGCATGGCTGCACCGTATTCGAAGCCAAAGAGAAACTCGGTGGCATGATGCGCTATGGCATCCCGGGTTACCGTGTTCCCGACGAGG
>CALBDB010000107.1 GCA_937927755.1 uncultured Lysobacterales bacterium | reverse complement strand
GAAAGGGTGGGTTTGTCGACATCACCGTGCTGGAGAAGGGTCAGGCGGCTTGAAAAACAAGGTGTTATCCGGGCAAATGTTGCCATATTGGAACCGGAAAAAGTCGGGCTGCATGTCACCGCTATAGCCAATGTCTCACTTGAGGACCACCACCCTGACTCCGTGGCGGAATTTGACCACATGGTGGCGGAGCGGCCGGAAATACTGGAGTGTTTTGCCACCAGCGGTCAGCAGGATTACACCCTGAAGATCATTTGCAAAAGCATTGTCGCTTATGACCGTTTGCTCAATGAGCATATCCTGCGCTGCAAAGCGGTACACACGGTCAGCACCAGCATTGTCCTGCGCGGCACCAAGCACACGACAAGTCTGCCTTTACCCGATGAGTGAATCGGGTTTATAAACGGATCCTTGTGAACCTGCGATAGCTGTCAGAGCTCTTTTTCAGCTTTTTCCAATTCCTCGCTGGATTCCAGCCAGTCCCACTCCAGGGCTGCCAGTGATTCCTTGAGTTCCGCCTGTTTTTGCATCAAACCGGTCATTTCCTGTTTGCGTGACTCGTCCGTGTAGAGCGTCTCGTCATGCAGTGCTGTCTCCAGCGCTTTGAGTTCTCTGCGCTGCGAAGCCATCTTCTTTTCGAGCTTGCGGACCCTGTCGCTGTATGGCTTTAGCTGCTGGCGCTTCCTGGCTTCCTGCTGGCGGTTCTTTTTCTTGTTGCCGGTCATTGTTTTCAGCGGTTTTTCAGACGGCTTTGCGTTGCTGTCTTCATGTGCCGTCTGCTGTTCTTTCAGCCACGCCGGGTAGTCATCCATTGAGAGCTTGAACTCACTGAGCTGACCGTTATGCACAACATAAAGCTCGTCACAGACACTGCGCAGCAGATGGCGGTCATGAGATATGACAAGTAAAGCACCGCTGTATTCTGCCAATGCCACGCTCAGCGCATGACGCATGTCCAGGTCCAGGTGGTTGGTTGGTTCATCCAGCAATAGTAAATTGGGTTTCTGCAATACCAGAAGGGCAAGCACCAGGCGGGCTTTCTCGCCACCGGAGAAAGGCGCAACGGGCTCGGTGATGCGATCACCGCGAAAACCAAAGTGCCCCAGGTGGCTTCGCAGTTCCAACTCCCTTGCATCCGGGGCCTGTCTTTGAACATGCCACAACGGACTGCAATCCATGCGCAACAATTCAAGTTGCTGCTGTGCGAAATAGCCAATGTGGGTGTGCTTGTTCAAGGCCCGTTCACCCCTAAGCAGGGTGCTGCCGTCGACCAGGGCCTTCACCAACGTGGACTTACCGGCGCCATTGGCGCCCAGCAGGCCAATACGGTCACCCGCGCCGAGCCTGAGACGGATATTCTCCACAACGGTGGTATCCCCGTAACCGATGTTGGCGTCTTCAAGCTGGAGTAATTGCTGGGGTTGTTTTTCCGGTTCATGAAACTGGAAATGAAAATGTGAATCAACGTGTGCCGGTGCGATTTCAACCATGCGCTCGAGCATTTTGAGCCGGCTCTGCGCCTGTTTTGCCTTGGTGGCCTTGTAACGAAATTTATCCACAAAACTCTGAATGTGTTTGATTTCTTTTTGCTGCTTGGTATACATCGCTTGTTGCAGGGCCAGTTGTCCGGCGCGAACGGTTTCAAACTGGCTGTAGTTTCCGGTGTAGGTTTTAATTGACTGATGCTCGATGTGGGCAATATGCGTACAGAGTCCGTCGAGGAAATCCCGGTCATGCGAAATTAACAGCAGGATCCCCGTGTAGGACCGCAGCCAACGCTCCAGCCAGACGATGGTAGGCAGGTCCAGGTGGTTGGTTGGCTCATCGAGCAGCAGGATATCTGAACGGCACATCAGTGCTTGCGCCAGGTTCAGGCGCATACGCCAGCCGCCGGAAAATTCGTTCACCGGATTGCGGATGACATCGGTTTCAAAACCCAGGCCATGTAAGAGCCTTGCCGCCCTGGTTTCCGCCGTGAATCCATCGATGTTATCCATCTGCTCATACAAGCTGTGAAGCCGCGCATCATGACTGTCTTTTGCTTCAAGTGTGGCGATATTGGCCTGCAATTCACGCAAGCCGTGATCTCCATCCATGACAAACTCGAGCGCGGGCTTGCCTGAATGCGGGCTTTCCTGCGCCACGTGGGCGATGACGTCTTTCGGGTTTACCTCCAGATGGCCCGTATCGGCTTCCAATTGACCGAGTATCAGCGCGAACAGCGAAGTCTTGCCGCTGCCGTTAACCCCGATGACGCCCATGCGCTGACCCGCATGGGCCTGTAAACTGGCATTTTCAAATAGTAACTTTGGCCCCCGGCGCAGTTCTATTTGCTTGAGTTGTAACATGAGATCTGTCTGCCGAAAGCTGTGAAAATGGGGGTGGCATTATAAGACAGAAAACTGACCGGTGGACGGCCTTTGCAAAATCCCTTGTGGAGGAACCACAGGTTCAACCTGTTAATTTGGTCACACGGGTTAAAATGCCAACCGTATCAGTTCATAATAGTGTCAACTTGCCGGCAGGCAAGTCCACTACCAACAAGCAAGAGGGTTTCCAGTGAAGAATTTCTTAACAGCCCGGTTCCGCAACCGGCCAACCATATTCCTAATTGTTCTTCTGCTGGTCGGCATGCTCTCCGCATGTT
The DNA here is from genome assembly GCA_937927755.1 of uncultured Lysobacterales bacterium. GTDB lineage: Bacteria > Pseudomonadota > Gammaproteobacteria > Xanthomonadales > SZUA-36 > SZUA-36. Next base: position 3,086 of record CALBDB010000107.1, on the reverse strand, counting down.
CAACGGGATTGACGGTACGAAGTGATATTGATCCCACGGTGGATTTCGGCCAATACAATGCCTACAACTTCTTTGAGCCGATGGGTATCGAAGGCGGTTACAACTCACCGATCTTCGGAGAGCATTTTCGCGCCTCCATCGGCAACGAGTTGAACAGCAGGGGATACCGGGTTTCGGACAACCCCGAATTTCTGGTCAACGTTACGATCCGCGGAGATGACAAGGTCAAGATGTCGTCGTACACGGCGCCTTACATGACCGGTGGGTATTACGGAAGGCCAGGCGGTGCTTCTTACGGATCGGCCTTGGGTGTGGGTGTTTCAGCCGGCAGGTCGGCCACCGTCACAACCGAAGCCTCCGTATTTATTGATTTCGTCGATATCGAACAACGCAAGGTCGTCTGGCAGGGCGTCGCCGTGGTCGACGTAAACGACAAGGTCGCGACACAGTTGCGCAATGCCATTTATACATCTGTAAACAGGATGCTTGCGGAATATCCACACACAGCAGGAAATTGATCAAGATGTTACCCAAGAGAGTTTTAATGGGACCGGGACCCTCCGATGTATACCCGGAAGTGCTCGCAGCCATGGCAAGGCCGACCATCGGTCACCTGGATCCGGCATTTGTTGAATTCATGGACGGTCTGAATGAACGTTTGCGTTACACCTTCCAAACAGAAAACACCGCAACACTGCCAATCTCGGCACCGGGTTCAGCCGGTATGGAATGTTGCATGGTCAACCTTCTGGAACCGGGTGATGAGGTCGTGATTGCCGTCAATGGCGTGTTTGGAATGCGTTTAATGGAGAATGCCCGCCGCTGCGGTGCGAAACCTGTAGCGGTTGAATTTGAATGGGGCACACCGGTCGACCCTGGCAAGGTGGAGGATGTACTCAAGGCGCATCCCGATGCCGTGGCGCTGGCCTTCGTCCATTCCGAGACATCTACCGGTGTCCGCTCAGATGCAGAAGCCCTGTGTAAACTCGCCCGCCAGCACGACTGCCTGAGCATCGTTGATGCCGTGACCACACTTGGTGGCATCGAATTGCGTGTGGATGACTGGGGAGTCGATGCAATTTACTCGGGTACACAAAAGTGCCTGTCGGCGCCACCCGGTCTGTCACCGGTCTCGTTTAATGAAGCTGCGATGGCGCGGATTCAATCGCGTAAGACACCACCGCAAAGCTGGTTCCTTGATATGAACCTTTTGACAGGTTACTGGGGGCCGGGTGCAAAACGTGCCTACCACCACACTGCACCGATCAACTCGCTCTATGCGCTGGATGAGGCGCTCAGGATTCTTCAGAAGGAAGGCATTGAGAATTCCTGGGACAGGCACGCTGCCAACCACCAGCAATTGCGTGCGGGCCTGGAGGCAATGGGCCTGGAGTTCTACGTCGAAACCGATTACAGGCTTCCACAACTGAATGCCGTTAAAGTACCGGACGGGGTTGATGAGGCCGCCGTGAGAAGCTTCTTGTTGAATAATTTCAACCTGGAAATCGGCGCCGGCCTGGGCCCGCTGGCCGGGAAAATCTGGCGTATCGGCTTGATGGGCGCGTCCAGCACCCCGAAACATGTTGATCTCTGCCTTGAGGGGATGAAAGCGGCGCTCGCATAGACAAGAGATGATTTAAAGGGGGGTAATGGCCGGGCGTATTTTCATACTGAGTGTAGTGGCTATTTGTGTTTTGTTCTTTATGGACAGGGATAAAAAGCCACTCACGTACCCGCCCGGGATACTGGTTGCCGGAAAACCAGCACAGGTCGATCTGCAGCCATCCGCTTTTTCACTGGATGATTACCGGCTGACCCGCAGGGCCCGCTTTGAAATCCGTGCGCGGGTGCTTTCCACCGAGCGCTACTACCTGAAACGGGAGTCCGACCTTTCACCGCTTGACCTGGCCCTTGGCTGGGGTGTGATGTCCGATCAGGCGGTGCTCGATCAGATTGACATATCCCAGAGCGGTCGCTGGTACCGGACAAGGTATCAGTTGCCGCCGCCGGCCCCCGAACAACTAATATCGGCCAGCAGTAGCAATATGCACATGATTCCGGCCACCAAATCCATAGGCCGGGAGCTGAAACGGCTGCGGTCCGGGGACATCATCAACCTGCGAGGTTTCCTGGTGGATGCGGACCACGAATCGGGGTGGTACTGGCGGACCTCCATGAGCCGAGCGGACACCGGTGCAGGCGCCTGTGAGATCGTCTATGTCGAGTCACTGTCTGTAGAGTAGGTGTTTTCTTAGCGCACCTGTGCGAGCAGCTTGCCGATCAAATCTTCACAGCGGGAGAGGTAGCCCGAACCGAACAGGTTCAGGTGATTGAGCATGTGATAGAGGTTGTACAGTTCACGACGCAGGCGATAGCCATCCGGCAGGGGCGATTGCGCCTGGTAAGCGGAATAGAATGACGGCCCGAAACCACCGAACAGTTCGGTCATGGCAATGTCTGTTTCGCGGTCACCGTAGTAACTGGCGGGGTCGAATATGACGGGTTGCCCAGCGGGTGTGAAGGCCTTGTTGCCGGCCCATAAATCACCATGCAGCAACGATGCTGCGGGTTCGTGACCAGCCATTACCTGATCCAGTTGCGCCAGCAGCATTTCCCCGTTGCGTTGAAGCAGCCCGTTGTGGCCAGCTGCGCCGGCCATTTCTAGCTGGGGCTGCAGGCGGCGATCCCGCCAGAATGAACCCCAGTCTTCACAGTGAGTATTGCACTGCGGCGTGCTACCGATGAAATTGTCACGGCTCCAGCCATGCTGGCCAGATGTCACGTCATGCAAGGCCGCCAGCTGTTCGCCCAGTAGCGATACCGGTCCGCTTGAGGTGCCGGGCAACGTAAATCCCCATCCTGGGGTGCAGCCGTGATATTATCTTGTCACCCGGCTCCAGAAGCACAATCCTGATGTCATTTTTGTCTATCCTGGGATACAACTTGATGAGAGTCTTAAAAATCAGATCCCTCAAGGCGGTTACCACCTGGACGGCCAGGTAGCCCTTACCCGAGACAGTGAAGGTGAGCAGCTGTTTCCGGCGGACCGCGTCCCGCTCTTCGAGGTAACACTGTCCCTGCCGGGC
>CALBDB010000106.1 GCA_937927755.1 uncultured Lysobacterales bacterium | reverse complement strand
CACAGAATCGAGACCAGCTACGCCGATCGCTCCTACATTCGGAATCATTGGGAACCCCTTTTCGCGCTGCGGTCACGGTGCCTGAAATAAAAATGCCAAACAAGTCCAAACAACATGGCCAGGCAACCCAAAACAAGCACCCATGCATGCGGGCGGTTGTAAATGAACAAACCCGTATAGCGCTTAATTTTGCCCAGGGATATGGAGTGCCCCTCAAGCTCCAGGGGTTGCTCGCTGCTGACCATCCCTAGCGGGGCCATCTGTTCATCCACCATGGTGAAGACCTGGGCGCTGAGGCCGCCTGCGTCCATCAGGCTGTGGGCCATGGCGGGGGTTTCGCCCACCATGAATATGGGTGGTTGCCACGGCTTTACCGGGATTGTTTTTGGGCGGCCCAATTTGTCTGTGACGATCAATTCAAAATACCAGCCAATGTCCTTGAAGGCCGGCAGGATGGTTATACCGTCAATCCGGGCCGGAATAGCGGGCGCAGTGATTGCTTTAAACCATTCTTCGCCATTTTTTAGCAGGGTAATATGGCTTTCCTGCCGTTTTTTGGGAACGAACTCCTCATCAAGGTGTGAAACGGCATCGGCCGGATAGTCTTCAACTACAAGTTTATCCAGGTAAATGACAAATGGCAGGCCGGGCACGATGGTAACCTCGCCTTCTATTGCCTTGACGTTGTACCTGAATCCGGCCATCCCGCCGTAGATAACACCAGCAATCAGAATCAGGATACCCATATGCGTCGTGACCACGCCGATCAATGCGTTGCGGCCTTTTCGCTGAAGGATGACAGGGATGTGCAAAATCGTGATGAACAGCAGGCTGACACCGTTGAGCCCCAGTAAGCCCAGGTACCACCAGGTTTGAAATATATCCGGCTCGGGGCGAAAAGTGCCACCGATAGTTACCAGGATCGTGATTACCAATAGGGGGATTGCCGCCTTCAGTGATGAAAGGAAAGTGAAGGCTTTTTTAGCGGCGGATTTAATAGAACCGATGATCATCAGCTAATTGTCATCCCGGACTCGATCCGGTTCCAGGTGCGTCACCCCGGACTCGACCCGGGGTCCATTTCCTTTTTCATTTTTCTGGCTCTTCCACGGGTTCAGGTGGTGCATTTTCCAGGTCACTCTGTCGCTCCAGGTTAGCCATGATGTCCATTAAACCTTTGGCTTCCTCATTATTCGGGTCGATTTCCACAACCTTGGCAAAATACCCTTTGGACAGTGCCAGTTTACCGAGCTTGAAATAAACCACGCCCAGTTCAAACAATATCACGGTTTCCTGCGGGTTTAGCGCGAGTGCTTTCTCAAGTTCCGGTATGGCAGATTCGTAGTCCTTCAGCATGACCATTGCGGTTGCAGTGTAATAGGGCAGATGCCAGTCTTCGATCGCGCCGTCGGGAATACCCTGAAGCACTTCCAGCGATTCGGCGTGTTTATTTTCGCGAAACAGGGAAATGCCGAGGTCCAGGGACTGGACAGCCTGTTCCTGTATTTCCTGTTGTTTGGTGTTGTACAGGTGGAAACCCCCGGCAATAGCCAGGATCAAAACCAATACTACCGCTAGCGAAATGACCGGACGCAAGAAGGGCATTACTCCATGAATTCCAGGAACAGACGCCCTGATTCACTGCTTTGGTCAATTCTTTCCGTTTGGTCGAATATGTGAATTGAGAACTGGGTCATTCTCACAAACGCCATATCATCATCACCACCGATCGGGGTGACTCGTGCGCGCTGGAACTCGACAGTCCAATAGCCGTCTTCCCAGTGGCCCTTGGCCCGAACTTCTCCGGCATCACCTTCCAGTTTCGCAGGCTTGAATTTCTGGTGTTTCTTGTTCTTGTTGTAATACGTGGCCTGTGGGGCTGGCTGATTTTCAACAACCTTTGTCTTTGCCCTGATGATGTTGCCATCCGGCCAAGCTCTGTAAGAGGATGTTTCTTTATTATCAACAGGTTGTAACAAGTAGATTCTATCAAGCTCGTTCCAGCGTGAGTGCAGAATACCCTCATGGTAATCGACGAACTTCACGTTCCAGGTGTCTTCGTTGATCCTGCTCTGGTAAGGCATGTAAGGCGGTTTCCGCACGTAGCCTATCTGCACGTTGCCTTCAATATCAATGGCCTGACCATTCGGGTCCGTGCGCGCAGCGAGCCACTGCCAGCCATCGAAGTCAAAGCTGTAACCCGACAAAAAGGATGGTGTCCACTCACAATAGGCTTCAAAACTCAGGATCAGGGAATCTTCAACCTGTGGCCCCTCGACAAATTGTTTGCTGGCATCATCCCATACCCAGGGGTGGTGTTCGCGGTTCTCGGTATCGTCCCGCCAGCGAATCTTGATAAACACATCATCATCGTCGTACAGCGCCTGCACATAGGCGGTATCGACGTTGCCGTAAAACATGGGTACTGCGATTTCAGGGGCATTGTTCCAGTTTTTCTCGGTGCCTTTTCCATCGAGTATGATCCTGCCGTGCCCGGTGCGGCCGGCTTGAATGCTCAGTCCATTATCCCAGCGGCCAGTTGACGGTTGCCAGTTGTCGTTTTTCACCTCGACCATCAGGTTCAACTCGTTGAGCTGGATATGCCGAACCTCTGCCCAGGTTGAATCTCCTATCAGGAAACCTGAAACCAGGACGAGGGCCGGAAGGGCGTAATATTTTGCTTTATTCATATCAAAATCCTAGAAATTGCTGCCGCCGTGCTGGTGTCCACTCCTGCACCTCTGGCCTTCGTCGTAACTGTGACCGCTGAGTTTATGACAGAAGGTGCACCAGGCGCCCCAGTAGCGGCTTTCCTGGCCGGCGCCCTGGTCGGGCAGGAGATAGGTTGTGCCGACAATACCATCAAACCCGCCGCCGTAAGGTCCGCCTGTGGACATCTGGGTTCCCGCGACGTTTATTGAGGTTCTCAGGTTGAATATGTTTCCGGAACCATGTGCACCATGGCAGATAGTGCAGGGCATCGCGGCATATGGTCTTGAGGTGTCGTGGTTACTGGTATCTTCACTTGCCGTTACCCATGGCTGCTTCATACCGCCCCTGTTGGTGGTGGCACCATAACCGGCTTGAACACCGGCGCCATGATAGTTATCCATGTAGGAAGACGCGATATCCAGTAAATCCAGTGACTGGGTGACGCCCGGGGGCGTTTCACCATCATGACAGGTGAGGCAGAATTCCACGTAGTCGGTGTTATCTGCGGCGGTTCCGCCGCCTGCCGGGTTATTTGGATCCAGGTCGGATGGGCTCGTACTGCTGCTGTAGTCGAAATTATCTCCACCCCCGCTGTAGCTCTTTGTGACCGAGTAGGTGGATGTAAATGTCGAGCCGGTATCCGGATCCCTGAGTGGGTCGTTGGCATCTGCCGTGTGAGGCGGGAGATGGCAATCGCCACAGGTAATTGCTGGGCGTACCGAGCCATCCTCTGCCAGGTTCAGGTCCTTGTCTGCCGGCAGGATATCGTGATTCTGATTAACCCACGCACCGCTATCCGCCACGGAACTCTCTACACTTGCAGAAAAACTGCCGCCAAGGTCAGCCAGGATATCAGCTGCTGGCGGTGTCAAAACAGGTGTTCCGCCGTCATGGCAGTTCAGACAGAAAGTTTCATTCTCATCTGTGAAATCGGGTGAGGTACCTGGGCCGGATTCCGCCGGGGTAAGGATGGCCAGTTTCTGACCGCCGTGACCACTGCCGTGGCAGCCGAAGTTACCATCGCCAAAACAGCTGACGCTGCCGGAGCCGTCGTTGGTATGTTCCCTGAACGAAGACTGAATATCAACCACAGGGTTATTGGTTGAAAACGGGGTAGTATCACCATCGGCGCCATCCGCATCGTGGCAGGCAATGCAAAAAACGGTCAGCTTTTCGGCTTCTGTTTGACTGGTCCGCGGGTCTACATAGGCAGCTATCGTTATATTATTGGTGCCGGGGTCATTGTCATCCACATTAAACAGGTTCACCTGGCCTGCCTTATGTGCCGGTCCAGTGTCGTGATTGTGACAAACTTCGCAATCGGCAGCGTCAAGGGTTCCCGGTAAATGAGAACTCACAATGGAGCCACCCGAGAATTCAGTCGTGACGATTCTTCTTCCGGGGTTGCCGCCCGGTCCATCCTGGTCCCGAACAGAATTATGGCATTCGGTACAGTCACCGCCCGCACCGGCAAAACCACCACTATGGTCATGACAGCCTCTGCAATTGACATTACCCAAATCTCCGCCCTGGTGGGTATCATCTCCCCCGCTGGTATTCTCATAGCCGCCCGAAGTATCAGTATGACAAATCTGACAGCCGCCCCGGTAGGCAGCGCCATCCTCAAATGCCCAGTCTTCACTATTTGCATCAGAATGCACCACCATGTCTGATGACAACGCGGTTGGAACATACTTATCAGCGTTCGCTCTCAGATAATGGAGGTTGTAATCCCAAAGTGATGTGATGGGATGCTGGCTGTAGGTGGTGTCATTGACTCCGGGATTGTGCAGTTCATGGCAGGATCCACAGTCGACGACTCCAGGGGATGAAGGGGGATTGCCTTTCGAATTGGTGTGCAGAGAGAAATTGGTCAATGCACTGGCCCCCGGTACGCCACTGTCGGGGCTGTGACAGCTTACGCAAGCGGTTTCCTGATCGGCGCCGCGGGGAACCAGGGCATTGCCGTGACCGCCGTGACAACCGGTGGTACACGTGACCGTGTCATCGACGTTCAGAACCGCGACGTTGTGCGGTGTGTAATCGGTAGTCGTTTCGTTGCCAATGGCGGGGTCTGGCAGCAGGTACTCAATTAAAGCACCCGCACCTGTATAGGTGAAAACGGCGACGTGGTAGGTCTGCAGTGAAGTCAGACCGGTAACATGAACCGACTCGCCATTGCCACGGTAAACCACGAAGTTGCCACCGCCCAGGTCAGCGCCGGAACCAAATACGCGGTCCGCCAGGTGTTCTATGCCATCGGTAGGCGTGGCGTTGACAGCGCTGCCCTGTTTCATGACCACGATGCTGCCGTCGCCAATACCCTCGGACCAGAACAGCGTCATGGCGGTCGAGCCGATATTGTGGAACCAGAGACCAATAGCTTGACTGGGACCGATCGCCGTCACAGTGATCGTCACCGTGGCGAGGTTACTTGTCGCTGCCTGGTCGTCGTCCACCGTGTAGGTGAAGCTGTCGCTGGTGGTCGCCGAACCGTCATGGGTGTAGGTCACCACGCCGGTGGTCGGGTTGACCACGGTTGAGCCGTTGGTCACATCCGTGACGATGGTTACCGTGGTGGCATCCACCGAGCCATCGGCATCGGTATCGTTGGCGACGACGGCGATCGAAACAGAGCCACCTTCGGCCACATTGTCGAAATCGTCATTGGCTACTGGCGGATCGTTGACCGGCGTTACCGTGATGTTGACCGTGGCGGTATTACTGGTTGCTGCCTGGTCGTCGTTCACCGTGTAGGTGAAGCTGTCGCTGGTGGTCTCCGAGCCGTCGTGGGTATAGGTCACCACGCCGGTGGTCGGGTTGACCGCGGTCGAGCCGTTGGTCACATCCGTGACAATGGTTACCGTGGTGGCATCCACCGTGCCGTCGACATCGGTGTCGTTCGCCACGACATCAATATCTACGCTGTCGCCCTCGGCAACTGTGTCGGAATCATCGTTCGCCACCGGCGGATCGTTGACCGGTGTCACCGTGATGCTCACCGTGGCGGTGTTACTGGTCTCGCCGTTGTTGTCCTGCACCGTGTAGGTGAAACTGTCGCTGGTGGTCGCCGAACCGTCATGTGTGTAGGTCACCTCACCCGTCGACGTATTGACGGATGTCGTGCCGTTGGTTCCGTTCGTGGCACTCACCGTCGCAGGGTTGAG
>CALBDB010000105.1 GCA_937927755.1 uncultured Lysobacterales bacterium | reverse complement strand
GGACCCGGTAGAGCGAAGCAGGATGCCCGAGCCGAGAGCCTACATGGACGTATTCACGGCGAGTCTCAGCAGTAGCTGACCACCCCGGTCCTCCCCCCACCTCCAATTTCAAGCGAGCAACCTATGTATTCAAAAATGACTTGGCATATTCGAAAATAATTTTCTTTCGCAGCCACCTCCTCACAGTCATAATGGAAAAAGAACCCCAACCATTACCTAACTGAAATAACTCTATGCCCGAACCTTTCGTCCACCTGCACCTGCATTCCGAATTTTCACTGGTAGACAGCACCCTGCGATTAAAGCAATTGGTTAAACGTACCCGTGAATTGGGAATGCCGGCGGTTGCGGTCACCGACCAGTTCAATATGTTTGCCCTGGTCAAGTTTTACCGGGCGGCGGTAGCGGCAGGGATCAAACCGATCGTCGGGGCCGATGTGCTGGTCGCCAACCCCGATGAACCGGAACATGCTACCAGGCTGGTGCTGCTTTGCCAGGACCGGGAAGGATACCTGAACCTGTGCCAGTTGCTCAGCAAGGGTTACCAGGAGGGTCAATACCATGGCACTCCATACCTCAGGCGAGACTGGATCTCGCAGCACTCTGCAGGACTGATAGCCCTGTCGGGCGGACGAGAGGGCGATGTCGGACAGGCACTGATCAACCAACACCCCAACAAGGCACGCCAGCACGCCCTTGGTTGGATGAAGGATTTCCCGGACCGTTTTTATATTGAGATTCAGCGCACGAACCGCGAACAGGAAGAGCGCCATGAACGTCTTGCCCTGGTATTAGCCGCCGATTTGGGTTTACCTGTCGTCGCCAGCAACGATGTGCGCTTTTTGGAACGTGAGGATTTCCGGGCCCACGAGGCGCGTGTGTGCATTCACGATGGCCGTTTGCTCTCTGACAAACGCCGTGAGGTGCGCTATTCGGAAGAACAATATCTGAAGAGCCCCGAAGAAATGGCAGAATTGTTCGCCGATCTGCCGGAAGCGCTGGAAAATACGTCCGAACTTGCCAAGCGTTGTAACCTGGAACTGAGGTTCGGCGAGTATTACCTGCCGGACTTCCCGACACCTGAAGGTGAAAGCGTAGAGGAATTCCTGAAAAAAGCTTCCATGGAAGGTCTGGTCAAGCGCCTGGAGACAAGGGGAACCGCCAACGATTTCAGTGTCAAGGACTATAACGATCGGCTGGCCCTGGAACTCGGTGTCATCAACGGCATGGGCTTTCCGGGCTACTTTCTGATCGTTGCGGATTTTATCCGCTGGGCCAAGAACAATGACATCCCGGTCGGTCCCGGGCGTGGTTCCGGTGCCGGTTCGCTGGTGGCCTATGCACTGGAGATCACCGACCTGGATCCGCTGTTATACGACCTGCTGTTCGAGCGCTTCCTGAACCCGGAACGTATTTCCATGCCCGATTTCGACGTGGATTTTTGCATGGAAAAACGCGACCTGGTCATCGATTACGTCGCTGAAACCTATGGCCGCGACCAGGTCAGCCAGATCATCACCTACGGCACAATGGCCGCCAAGGCCGTGGTGCGTGATTGCGGACGAGTGCTGGGTGACGGCTACGGTTTTGTGGATGGTATCGCCAAGCTGGTTCCAATGGAACTGGGGATCACTTTGAAAAAAGCGCTGGAGCAGGAACCCGAGCTTAAAAAGCGCTACGACGAGGAGGAAGACACCAGGGCGCTGCTGGATCTCGCGATGTCGCTCGAGGGCGTGACAAGGAATGCCGGAAAACATGCAGGCGGCGTCGTGATTGCACCGTCCGCGCTTACCGATTTCACACCATTGTTCAGTGAGCCGGGCGGCGGCAGTGTGGTCACGCAGTTCGACAAGGATGATGTCGAAACCATCGGCCTGGTCAAGTTTGACTTCCTGGGCCTGCGTACGCTGACGATTATCGACTGGGCGTTAAAATCCATCAACCAGCAACTCGCAGAGGAAGGCAAGCAACCCATCGTTCTTGAAGACCTGCCGATGGACGACTCCAAAACCTTTGAGCTGTTGCAGGACTGCAGGACAACAGCAGTATTCCAGCTTGAGTCCAGCGGTATGAAAGACCTGATCCGCAAACTGCAACCCGACAGTTTCAACGAGATCATCGCCCTCGTTGCCCTGTTCAGGCCGGGTCCGCTCGAGTCCGGCATGGTCGGTGATTATATCGACCGCAAGCATGGACGCTCCGTCGTCAGTTATCCGCACCCCGACCTTGAAGTCATTCTGAAACCCACCTATGGCGTCATCCTTTACCAGGAACAGGTCATGCAGATAGCCCAGGTGCTGGCCGGTTACTCGCTGGGTGACGCCGACATCCTGCGCCGCGCCATGGGCAAAAAGAAAGCTTCCGAAATGGCCAAGCAACGCCTGGTCTTTGTCGACGGCGCATCCAAACGCGGCGTGACCGACGAGTTGGCAAATTACATTTTCGACCAGATGGAAACTTTTGCCGGCTACGGATTCAACAAGTCCCACTCCGCTGCCTACGCCCTGATCGCCTACCAGACGGCATGGCTGAAAGCGCACTTTCCGGCAACATTCATGGCTGCAGTGCTGTCCGCGGACATGGATAACACGGATAAAATCGCCGGGTTTATCAGTGAATGCCGAAAAATGAAGCTGGCGATCCTTCCGCCGGACATCAATCACTCCGCTTATGAGTTCAGGATGACGGACCCGGCATCCATCCGTTACGGCCTGGGTGCGATCAAGGGAATCGGCAAGGCGGCAATCGATTACATCGTGCAGGAGATTGACACAAGCGGCGCTTACGAAACCCTGGATGATTTCTGCAACCGGATGGATCTCAGAAAGACCAACAAACGCGCCATGGAAACACTGATCCGTTCCGGTGCCATGGATGCACTGGACCCGGACCGCAACCGGGCCAGGCTGCTGCACGACCTGCCCCGCTGCATGCATGCGGCCGAGCAGACCCAGCGTGACCAGGAAGCCGGTCAGGTGGACATGTTTGGTGCATTTGAAGCCCAGGGCACGGCAACCAGCAGTGAGCGCGAACTATCCGAAGTGCCTGCCTGGCCGGTTTTACAACGATTGCAGGCGGAAAAAGATTCACTCGGCCTTTACCTGACCGGCCACCCGGTCAAGGTGCACTTCCAGGACATCAGGCACTTCACCACCTGCGTGCTTGGCGATGTACACAAACGCATACCCGAGGTTCTTAAGAACCGGCGGGGCGTCAGCATGAAGCTGGCGGCGCTGGTCACTTCCCTCAGACGCCGGACCGCACGCGGTCATTTTATTGCGATAGAGGACCATACCGGCCGGGTGGACGCGTTCCTGCCGAATGAGGCCTTCGCCACCTATGCCGACCTGATGGTAAAGGATGCAATCGTCGTCATAGATGGCAACGTGGTAGCCGATGATTTTACCGGCAGTTACAGGATTACCGCGAGCCACATCATGTCGCTGGCAGATGCCAAGGCAAAATACGCCAAGGGTGTCAATATTGCACTGTCAGGGCCGGACGATGCCTTGTGTGCTGCCCTGGCCTCAACATTCAATCCTTACAAAAATGGTTCGGCACCCGTCTATCTGCACTACAGAAATCAACGCGCGCGGGTCAGTCTTGAACTGGGGTGTGACTGGAACGTCAAGCCCTGCGAAGAATTGATCGCAGCGCTAAATGAACTGGATGTGGTCAAACAAGCTGGTTTTCGCTATTGAGGATGTCCTCAGCTATCGGCTGAGCGATAACGCCGGTAAAGAATTTTTACCCGGCGTACGTATTCACGGGTTTCCTTGTAAGGCGGAATTCCACCATATTGCTGCACCGCACCGGGACCGGCATTGTAGGCCGCAGCGGCAAGTTCCACATTCTGGCCGAACTGGTCCAGCAGGCGGGACAGGTAAAGCGTGCCACCCTCGATATTGCTGATCGGGTCGAACACGTCATCAATCCGCAGTTCCGTCTGTGTTTCCGGCATTATCTGCATCAGTCCCTGTGCGCCGCGTGGCGATAGGGCTTCCGGTTGATACGCGGACTCCGCGTGGATAATGGCCCGGATCAAAGAATCATCAACGGTAAATACCTTCGCCGCCGCCATGATCTCATCATCGTATGCCTGGCGATTCAGCGGGACACTTTCCCAGTCCAGCTGATTGCATTTTGGGTCCGAGGCGTAGCAGGGGAAAAAAAAGACCTTGACGTTGTTCTGGCCAGCTGGCTTGATATTCGTATAGTTGACTATGCCGTCCTCGTCAGTAAATTTATACGTTTGGGCATACAGGGGTGGCATGCCAAACAGACATGCAAGGATCAGAAGAACTAGCTTGCGCCCCGCACTATGCCACCAATATTTCATCTCAGTCCCCGAGTCAAATCCCCGATAATTATGGCACAAACGCCCTTAGCGCTGCAGATGCCGGTCTAGATCGAGCAAGCTCCAAGCCCGTGTTTTTCCAGGTAACGCTGGTGATATTCCTCTGCCGGCCAGAACTGCATGGCCTCCTGAACCACGGTGACCAAAGGTCGCGGCCAGCGACCGGATTGGTCGATATCCACGATAGCCTGGCGCGCCGCTGCCAGCTGTTCGGCTGAATGGTAAAAGACAACCGAACGGTATTGCGTGCCAATATCCGGACCCTGCCGGTTCAGCGTGGTCGGATTATGCATTTCAAAAAACAGCGCCAGCAACGTCTCGTAACTGACCTGCCCGGGATCAAACCTGACCTGTACAACCTCGGCATGACCGGTGCCGCCCGTGCACACGGCCTCGTAGGTTGGATTTGGCTGTCCGCCCATGTAACCGGACGTGGCATCAAGTACACCTGCCACTTCGCGAAAACGCGCCTCGACACCCCAGAAACAACCCGCGCCAAAGGTCGCTAGTTCGAATTGATCATTCATTGTCTTTTCCCGTTTCGCGCTTGCCCTTGAGCCGCATCATACCTTCCTGGATGGTGCTTGCGACCAGCGTACCGCTCCTGTCATAGATTAAACCCCTGGCCAGACCCCTGCCGCCGCTGCTGCTCGGGCTGTCAGTTGAATACAGCAACCAGTCATCCACCCGCACCGGCCGGTGAAACCACATCGCGTGATCCAGGCTGGCCATGGTCAGTTCATCCTGGATAAAGGAAATGCCATGTGGCAGCGTTGCGGTTCCAACCAGGTAAAAGTCCGACGCATAGGCCATCAATGCACGGTGCATCAGGTCGGATACGTTAATCTTTTCCTTTAATTTGAACCAGATATTGGAAAAGGGCGGTTGCGGGTATGGATTGAAAACATCTGTTTTCTGAACCGGGCGGAAATCGAAAGGTCCGGTGCGTGTGAACCAGCGACGCAAAAGTTGCGGAACATCACCGAGCCGTTCTTCCGGCACATCACCTTCAGAAGCCAGGTTTTCCGGTGGCGGCACATCCGGCATCTCAAACTGATGGTCAAGACCCTCCTGATCCAGTTGGAATGATGCCGCCATTGTGAAAATTGGCCGGCCGTGCTGAATAGCCACCACTCTGCGTGATTTGAAGCTTCGGCCGTCACGATTCCTGTCAACGTCATAAACGATGGGGGCACTGGCATCCCCTGCACGCAGAAAATATGCATGCAATGAGTGAATGGTGCCCTCGTCCACTGTGCGACTGGCCGCGATGACCGATTGCGCCAGTACCTGGCCGCCGAATACGCGTGGCGTGCCTATATCCCGGCTCTCGCCGCGGAACAGGTTGACCTCGAGCGGTTCCAGTTCCATCAACTGGAGTAACTCTTCGACGGTGTTATTTGAGTAAGCCATATTCCAGTAATTCTGCCGTAATCTAAAGACTGGCCAGTTTATCCCAATCGCCACGTACTGGGCAGCCCTGATTATTCTACTGGACATCATGTACTGTGCGACAATATCGTAAATCTCGTTCAAACCACGCAGACCGGACCAGTATGAATACCGAGCATACATTTCTCTGGCACGATTACGAAACTTTCGGCGCCTACCCTCAGCTGGACCGGCCGGCACAATTTGCCGCAATTCGAACCAACACTGCGCTCGAAGAAATTGGCGAGCCGATCAACTGGTATTGCCAGCCGGCAACCGACGTCTTTCCCCACCCTGTCGCCAGTTTGATTACCGGCATTACACCACAGGAAGCGCTGGCAAAAGGACTTATTGAAGCCGAGTTCGCAAATCGCATACATACCGAGATGATGGAACCCGGCACCTGCTCTGCCGGCTACAACAGCATACGGTTTGACGATGAATTCAGCCGCAACCTCTTTTACCGCAATTTCTATGACCCATACGAGCGTGAATACAAAAACAACAATTCACGCTGGGACCTGATCGACCTGGCCCGGATGTGCTACGCACTGCGCCCGGAGGGTATCGAGTGGCCAGAGCACGAGCCCGGCAATCCGAGCTTCAAACTCGAACACCTGAGCGAAGCCAACCACATAGAACATGAAGGCGCCCACGAAGCCTTGTCTGATGTCATTGCTACCATTGGCCTCGCCCGGCTGATCCTGACCCGCCAGCCCCGTTTGTTTGACTGGGCGCTGAATATGCGTGATCAGCATCACGTGATGCAGTTACTGGGTACCACGAATCCCAAACCGCTTTTACATACCACGTCACGCATCCCCGCCAAGCGTGGTTGCACAAGTCTGGTGTTGCCTCTTTCCATCCTTCCGGAACGAAGAAAATCCGTCATTGTTTTTGACCTGATGGCCGACCCGGAACCCCTTGTGAGCCTGAACGCTGAACAGATTTCCGACCGCCTGTTCACGCCGGCCGCAGACCTGCCGGACGGCGTGGAGCGAATCGCCCTGAAAGCCATCCACACCAACCACGTGCCAATGATCGCACCGGCCGCAACCTTGAAAAATGTGGATTGCCCGCGTATCGGCCTGGACCCGCAACGCTGTATGGAGCATGCCGAAAAGCTGATCCGCGTGCTGCCGCAAATCCGCAACAAGGTGATGGATGTATTCAAGCCTTACCCACCCGGCGCGATGACCGATCCTGACCACATGATATACAGCGGCGGGTTTTTTCCGCCAGCTGACCGCAGGCTGATGGATAAAATCCGTAGCATGGAACCAGCCAGCCTCGCCCAGTTGGACTGGCCATTCAAAGACAAGAGGCTGCCGGAAATGTTATTCCGCTTCCGGGCGCGTAATTTCCCCGAAACCCTGAGCCCGGAAGAGAATTTACACTGGCAAAGACAGCGGCAACGAAGGTTGCGGCAACCCGCGGACAGCCGCCAGCTAAACCCTGAGTCATTTATGCATGAAATAACGGTTGCAAGGCAGTCTCATGAAGGGGATCAAAGGGCCCAGGACATACTGGACCAGCTGGAAGCTTGGGGAAATGAACTGAATATGCTGACAGAACTGTAGGCAAAAACATCAAATCAACAACTTATTGAGCTTTTCTAGATTCAATTCGAATTATTTATACACAAGTGGCTGATTGTTCGTATGACACTATTATGACAACAAAATTTGCCCGTTTGGTTTGGCCCCGATTCTCTATCTAATTGTATATATTGGTTATTTTATGGTTGTTCAATTTTTGATCAATTTGGAGCCCTACGCAGACTGGCTACTGGCATGCAAGCTTACACACAGAGTTATCCACAGTTTTTGTGGATAACCTTCTCAAGCTGCATTTACACGCACTTCATCGATGTTTGGGTGCTCTGTCAAGGCCGGATTCCTACCCGCAGCAGCCCTGATCAGGCGGCGCCTGGCCGTCGGTGAAACAAACTCTACATGGGTACCGTCCGAGAACTGTAACATCCAGATTTTATGAGGATCATTGTCCCTGCCCGGCGTGGCCACAACACCGGTAATCGTCTTGCCAACCAACTGAAAATCTGTGTTCATTGATGTACTCCTTTGCTGTTGGGTAGCATTAAACCAGAGACGATTCTCAAATCATGAGAGCGAGCAACGCGGACATTTATCTGATTGCAAACACCTACATAAAAACGGGCGATGCACCACTATTTTTCGACCCCCAGCCTTCATAAGCTGTTTTCGACCCGCACCGGCGGGCCGGCCAAATATATATTTGGTCTTCTCAAACAAATGGGGGTACCTATGAAATCTATAACCATGAAATCACTGATCACACTTCTGGCAGCCGGGCTGTTTTCCGCCTGGGCCTGGGCCGCACAGCCGGTCAATGTAAACGCCGCGAGTGCCGAAGAACTGTCCGAAGCACTCAAAGGCATTGGCATGAGCAAGGCCGAAGCGATCATCAAGTACCGCAACGAAAACGGTCAGTTCAAACACGTTGACGAACTGGTCAACGTAAAAGGAATCGGCATCCGCACCGTTGACATCAACCGCGAATACATTCTGTTGGACAACAGCAAACTCGCCAACAGCAAGTAACCGCAGAACCAATCCGGGCGGCAATGTCGCCCGGATTCCGGAACGTGTGTCTATAAATTTTTCTCCCCACAGATTACACACATCAAGAGCGATGGATTATGAAGTTTCAGGGAGGAGTGCTCTTTCTACCTCAGGGCTAATCAACCAGGCGCCGGCTGCCGAATGCGTGGGCGAGAGTTGACTGATCGGTGTATTCGAGTTCACCGCCAAGTGGTACGCCATGGGCAATGCGGGTTACACGGATGTTGTGCTTTTGGGCCATTCTCTGCAGGTAGAACGAAGTTGCTTCGCCTTCCACGGTTGGGTTGGTGGCGATGATCATTTCTTCCGGCGCATCTTGCTCAAGACGCTCGGCAAGTTGATCCAGGCCCAGTTCGGCCGGGCCTATGCCGTCAAGGGGCGACAGGCGTCCCAATAGTACGAAATAGCGGCCGTTGTAGGCCGTGGCCTGTTCAATGGCCAGCACGTCGACGGGAGATTCGACTACACACAGCAGCGTTTGGTCACGTCTTGGGCTGACACACACCGCACAGGTTTCCATCTCTGTCAGGTCACGGCATTGCTTGCAACGGCCGATTTTTCCCATTGCCTCAACCAGCACGGAGGCCAGTTGCAAACCGCCTTCACGGTTTCGCTCCAGCAGGTGCAAAGCCATTCGCTGGGCAGATTTTGGTCCGACGCCCGGCAAGCAACGCAGGGACTCGATCAGCTGGTTTAATAGCGGCTCGGATGACATCTTGGTCCAGGGTCTTCCGGCCAGGCTCTAAAATGGCATTTTAAAGCCGGGTGGCAATTGCATACCCTGGGTCAAGCCGGACATCTGTTGCTCTGACGCCTGCCTTATCCTGTTAACCGCGTCATTGGTTGCCGCAGTCACGAGGTCTTCGAGCATCTCGATATCGTCGGCCAAGGAAGGATCAATTGTCACACGCTTCACCGCATGCTGACCGTTCATAACCACGCTTACCATGCCACCGCCTGCCTGGCCTGTGACTTCCATGTTGGCGAGTTCTTCCTGTGCCTTTTGCATCTCCTGCTGCATTTTCTGCGCCTGTTGCATCAGGCCTGCGATATTACCTTTCATACTGATTTCCTACTGAAGGGGTTGAATGGAATCCGGAACGATCTTTGCCCCGAATTTCTCCTTGATTTCCCGAACCGTTGCATCTTCATCGATTGCACGTTCCGCCTCACTCATACGATTTATCTCTGTCCGTTCCACGGCTGCCGCCACCGATTCCACCGGCTCCGATGCCGTGTGCAAATCCAGCATGACAGCGTAACCAAGACGCGCGGATAGTGCAGACTGCAAATTCTGAACCACGGTTTCCGAACCCAGGTGCCGCAATGTATCAGGCACCAGGAACTTCCAGCGTTCCCGCCCGGCTGATTCCAGCTGCAGGTTACGGGCCAGTTCTCTTGCCGCACCACTCAATTCCAGGCTTTCCTGCAAGCTGGACCAGTCCGGCTTGCCTTCGCCACCGGCCGGTTCAGTGGTTATCTCTGCCTGCACCGGCTCCGGATTGCTGGCCGGTTTCCCGGGCTGCAGGGCGTCGAACGCCGCACGTGCTTTTGCAGCCGCGCTGCTGCCGGCTGCAGCATTGCCTTTCTCTGCCCCAACCATCTTTTCAGGACTACTACCGCTGGCACCAGAGCTTTCCGCTGACCGCGTTGTGGCGGTGACAGCACCACCTGAGCCAGCCTGTGCCGGCCTGAATGCCAGCATTCGTAACAGGGTCATTTCTAGGCCGGTGCGCGGGTCCGGCGCCAGGCCCAGGTCCCTGCGGCCCGTAATGGCAATCTGGTAATAGAGCTGGGCGTCTTCGGGTGAAACCCGCTTCGCGTGCTCGACAAGTGAATCCCAGTCAGCCCTCTCCGGATCACGGAATCCCGGTGCTGCGTGGATCAGGGCGATCCGGTGCATGGCTTCTGCAAGCTCGTCCAGCGCACTTTCCAGGTTGAGCGACTGTGCGACCAGGTCATTGACAACTTCCATCAGGGCGCCGGCATCCGAGCTCGAAAGCGCATTTATGATCGCTGCAACATGTACGTGGTCAATACTTCCCAGCATACTGGCCACTTCGGCATCCCTCAGGCTGCCGCCGCCAAACGCGATCGCCTGGTCAAGCAGGCTGAGACCATCACGCATGCTGCCGTCGGCAGCACGGGCTATACGCATCACGGCAGATTCTTCGGCTTCAATCGACTCGGCCTGGAGGATTTTTTCCAGGTGTGCGCCGATCTGATCGGGCAGCAAGCGGGTCAGGCTGAAACGCAGGCAACGGGATAGTATGGTTATCGGTAATTTCTCCGGATCGGTAGTTGCCAGCACAAACTTCACATGCGGGGGCGGCTCTTCAAGGGTTTTCAGCAGGGCGTTAAAGCTGTGGCCCGACAACATGTGGACCTCATCGATGATGTATACCTTGAAGCGCCCCCTGGTCGGTGTGAACTGGACCGTTTCGAGTAGTTCTCGGGTATCCTCCACCTTGGTTTTCGAGGCGGCGTCAATTTCCAGCATGTCAATAAAACGGCCTTCATCGAGGTCGGTACAACTTCCGCATTCGCCACAGGGAGTGGAAGACACGCCGGTCTCACAGTTCAGGCACTTGGCCAGAATGCGGGCAATGGTCGTCTTGCCGACGCCGCGGGTGCCGGTAAGCAGGAATGCATGGTGGACACGATCCTGGTCAAGACCATTGACCAGCGCTTGTATCACATGCTCCTGGCCGATCAAATCACTAAAAGTTCGCGGACGCCATTTACGCGCCAATACCTGATAACTCATGAATTTATTTGCACCACGGTCGTAATAAATAGAAACAGGATGATAACTATACCAGAAGGAATGGTGGCGGCCCCTGCCCACCGTTCCCCGGCGCCCGAGTCTGCTGCTGCCGCTGCTCCCTTCCGGGCCTGACGGGGTTCACAACGTATCGTCGCGGGGAGGCCAACAGGGACCACCATTGAACCGCAAGTCCAACCACTCGAACATGCGGGAACGGAATTGTGCCGTAAGCCATGTCGGGGTTCAATCATTCAAGCCCATTTTTTCGCTAATTGGCACAAACATACCCCAAAAAGCCGCTTAATCGGTCAAGCATCTATTGTCTGTGCAGGCCCCAAGCGCGACAATAGCGCCTTTTAAACTTCGGATTACTATGTCCACAAAACGCCATATCCACCTGCAAAGGCTTGAAGCGGAAAGTATTCGTATCATGCGCCAGGTTGCAACTGACTTTGAGCGACCGGTCCTGCTCTATTCCGTTGGCAAGGATTCGTCGGTATTGCTGCATCTCGCAATGAAGGCTTTCTACCCGTCGAAACCACCATTCCCGCTACTGCATGTGGACACGACCTGGAAGTTCCGGGAAATGATCGCTTTTCGTGACGACACGGCAAAACGTCTCGGACTGGAATTGTTGGTCCATACAAATCCCGAAGGACTTGCCGAAAACATCAATCCATTCACCCACGGAAGCTCCCGTTATACCGACATAATGAAGACGGTGGCGCTCAAGCAGGCGCTGGACGCAGGCAAATACGATGCAGCCATTGGCGGCGCGCGCCGGGACGAGGAAAAATCACGGGCCAAGGAACGGGTTTTCTCGCACCGCGCGAAAGGTCACGTCTGGGACCCGAAAAACCAGCGGCCTGAGCTTTGGTCCCTGTATAACACCCGAATCAATCCGGGTGAGAGTCTGCGTGTATTTCCATTATCCAACTGGACCGAAACCGATATCTGGGCGTACATCTACCTGGAAAACATCCCGATGTCAGAACTGTACCTGGCCAGGGAAAGACCCGTGGTCAAACGAGACGGCTCCTGGTTCATGCTGGACGATGACCGTTTCCCGCTCGAAGATGGCGAAGAGCCGGAAATGCGCTCCATCCGCTTCCGCACCCTTGGTTGTTACCCACTGACGGCGGCCATAGAGTCCACTGCGGGCACACTGGCGGAAGTCATCATTGAAATGCGCTCCACACATACATCGGAGCGTTCGGGCAGGGTGATAGATAAAGACCAGGCAGCCTCCATGGAGAAGAAGAAAAAAGAGGGGTATTTCTGATGTCCTCAGCCGACAACGCAAAACTTGACATGCAGCAGTTCATCGAGATGGAAAGCTCGAAGAGCATGCTGAAATTCATCACCTGCGGCAGCGTGGACGATGGTAAAAGCACACTGATAGGACGGCTGCTTTACGATTCCCAGCTGCTTTACGACGACCAGTTGGTGGAACTCAAGAAGGACAGCAAGGGCCGTGCATCCACGGATGAGGACATCGATTTCTCATTACTGGTTGACGGGCTCGCAGCCGAGCGGGAACAAGGCATCACGATCGACGTGGCCTATCGATTCTTTTCGACCACAAAACGTAAATTCATAGTTGCCGACACACCCGGCCACGAACAATACACACGAAACATGGCCACCGGCGCATCAACCGCCGAAGCGGCTATTCTGCTAATCGATGCGCGTCTCGGAGTCTCCACCCAGACCCGCCGGCACGCCTATATCCTGTCGCTCGTGGGTGTAAAACACATCCTGTTGGCGGTAAATAAAATTGACCTGATGGACTATTCACAACAGCTGTTTGAGGAAATCTGTGCGGAGTTCAATTCATTTGCTGAAAACCTCGGTTTCAAAAGCAGCTATGCCATCCCGATATCTGCATTGAAAGGCGATAACATCACGTCGAGGAGTGCGCGTATGCCCTGGTATGAAGGCCAGCCCTTGTTGACTTACCTTGAAACCCTGGATCCGGAAAGAGAGGATTCCACCCTGTTCCGGTTCCCGGTCCAGCGTGTAACACGCTCGGGCCAGGATTTCCGTGGTTATGCCGGCACCCTTGCCGGCGGCGAAATCGCGGTGGGTGACGAAGTGATGGTGGCGGCTTCATTAAAGCGCAGCCGTGTCAAGCGTATCGTCACGATGGACGGTGACCTGCCGGTTGCCGGCAAAGGCGACGCCGTGACCCTGACACTGGAGGATGAAATCGACATCAGCCAGGGTGATGTCCTGCACCGGCCCGGGGAACCACTGGAACGCAGCAACCAGTTCCAGGCCCACATGATCTGGATGCATGAAGATCCGATGCTGCCCGAGCGCAGTTACCTGATGAAGATTGGCACGCAAACGACATCGGTGCAGATTACCGATCTGAAATATGCCATCAACATCAATACATCGGAACACCTGCCGGCGAGCAAGATCGACCTGAACGGCATCGCGGTATGTAACTTTGCCACGGCGCAGGCGATCGCCTTTGACGCCTATGCCGACAGCCCGGAAACCGGGGCGTTTATACTGATCGACCGCATCAGCAATAACACCGTTGGTGCCGGCATGATCGATTTCGGCCTGCACCGCGGCCAGAACCTGTCCTGGCAGTCCTTTGAAATCAACCGCGAATCGCGTGCAAAGATGAAACACCAGAGACCGGCCGTGGTCTGGTTCACCGGCCTGTCCGCCTCCGGCAAATCAACCATTGCCGATATCCTTGAGCAGAAGCTGGCTGCGCAGAACCGCCATACTTACCTGCTCGATGGTGATAATTTCCGGCACGGTCTTAACAAGGACCTTGGTTTTACCGACGCCGACCGTGTGGAGAATATACGACGCGTTGCCGAAGTCGCACGGCTGATGGCCGACTCCGGCCTGATTGTCATGACCGCATTTATTTCCCCGTTCCGGCGGGAGCGCCGGATGGCCAGGGAAATTGCCGCGGATATCGACTTTATCGAAGTGTTTGTCGACACACCGCTGGAGGTCTGCGAAGCACGCGATCCGAAGGGCATGTATGCCAAGGCGCGCAAGGGGGAAATCCCCAACTTTACCGGTATCAGTTCAGCCTATGAACCACCCGAACGGGCGGATATCCACCTCGAAGCAGGTAATCGATCAGCCGAAGAGCTGGCCGAAGAAGTGCTGCAGCAGCTGCAGCTCGATTGAGTTGCCGGCGGTTATTTTTCCAGTTCGATGGGCCATCAGATAGGAAGTTCGGTGGTATGTTTGACCTCGGTTAGGGCAATACTGGAAGTAACCTCCTGTACGTCGGGCAACTGCGACAGGCGCTCAAAAAAGAACCGCTCGTAGGCTTCAAGGTCAGGGGTCACAATACGCAACAGAAAATCAACGTGACCCAGCAACAGGTGACATTCCATGACCTCAGGAAACCGGCGGATGGTTTCGCCAAATTCCGCTACCTTACTTCGACCATGCGCTGTCAGCTTCACATGCGCAAATACCAGGGTGTCAAAACCCAGTTTTCTGCGATCGAAAACCATACCCTGCTCCTTGATCAGGCCGGAATCTTTTAGCCGCTGAATACGTCGCCAGCATGGTGATTGTGACAAGCCAACCTTGTCACCAATCGCGGAAGCAGAAAGACCTGCATCCTTCTGCAATAAGCGGAGAATTTTACGATCTAATTCATCAAGTTTAATTTTTTGCATATTTAATTCATTATTTATGGATATTTTAAATATTATATGCGTTGAATCTGAACTTGCCAGTATTTTTGCAAAACAAATACCACGCGATAGCGGTATATTTAAAGGTTGAGAATTCTGTTCATTTTCCTGGACAAGTGAGAACCACGATGACTTTTTTCGAAAACACTGCAAACCAGAAGCACGAATCCATCCACCAGTTTTATGATCCTGAGACCGGGCTGAAAGCCATCATTGCCATCCATTCAACTGCACTGGGCCCCGCCGCGGGCGGTTGCCGAATGTGGCACTATGACAACGAGCAGGCAGCCCTCAGGGATGCCTTGCGTTTATCCCGCGGCATGACCTACAAGAATGCAATGGCCGGCCTGCCACTGGGTGGTGGCAAGGCGGTAATCATGGCCGATCCGTCGCATCCTGCAACGGAGGATTTTTTCAGGGCCTTTGGCCGCTGTGTCGATTCGCTTGGCGGCCGGTACGTGACCGCCGAAGATGTGGGTGTTTCTGTCGGTAGCATGCGTTTTGTCAAACAGGTAACAGATTATGTCGCCGGCCTGGAACCGGAGGAAGGTTTCGCCGGTGGCGACCCATCCCCATGGACCGCCGATGGCGTATTCCTGGGCCTGCAGGCGGCGGCCAGACACCGCCTCGGCACCGAATCATTGGGCAATCTGCGCGTAGCCGTCCAGGGCGTCGGGAAAGTGGGCTACGACCTTTGCCGTCAACTTCATAAAGCAGGTGCGAGCCTGGTGATCAGTGATGTCAATCAACAGAGCCTTGAAAGGGCGCAAGCGGATTTCGGAGCGAAGGTCGTCGCCACCGATCAGATCCTGTTTGAAGACGTCGATGTGCTGGCGCCCTGTGCACTGGGGGCGATCTTCGATGCCGACAGCATTCCCCGCATCCGGGCGGCCATTATCGGTGGCGCCGCCAACAACCAGTTGGCTGCCGAGGAAGACGGGCAACGCCTGTTCGACAGGAAAATCCTCTATGCACCCGATTACGTGATTAATAGCGGTGGTATAACCAGTGTTTCCCTGGAATACATGGGCGGTAAAACCGAATCGGATGTCGCAGCGCATATTGCACTTGTTCCGGGTCGACTGGCTGAGATTTTTGCCGCCTCCGACAAGAAACAAGTACCAACCAACGTAATTGCAGACGCCATGGCAGAAAGCATCGTGGCTGCCGGAAAGCCTGGGCTGTCCTAAAATAAAAGACACACGGAACTGAACAACATGACACCAAAATCACGTCTGCACATCCCCAGACCCCCGGCCCGGCCGGGGGATGCACCTGATTTCAGCTATCTCGCCCTGTCGCAAGCGGGCGCCGTCGCACGGCCCGATTTCACTACACCCGCCAGGGAAATTGAGAATCTCGCCCATGAACTGGTGCGGGTACTGGATGACGAAGGCGTGGCAAATGGTGAATGGGATCCGGAGTTATCCAAGGAGCAATTGATCGAAGCGCTTCGCCTGATGGTATTGACCCGGCAGTTTGATGACCGTATGCAGCGCGTACAGCGCCAGGGGAAAATCTCATTTTACATGCAGTCCCTCGGTGAGGAAGCGGTTTCCATAGGACAGGGCATGGCCCTGGAAAGCGGCGACATGCTATTCCCCTCGTATCGCAACCAGGGTCTCTTCATCCTGCGAAATACCAGCCTGGTTGACCTGATGTGCCAGTGCCTGTCCAACACGCGCGATATGTGCAAGGGCAGGCAAATGCCCATCATGTACCACAACCGTCAGGCCAACCTGTTTTCGGTATCCGGTAATCTCGGCACGCAATATCCACAGGCGGTCGGATGGGCCATGGCCTCCGCCATCAAGGGCGAGGATCACATCTCGGCTTCCTGGGTGGGTGACGGCAGCACTGCGGAATCGGATTTTCACTACGCACTGACTTTTGCTGCCGTTTACCAGGCTCCGGTCATCCTTAACGTGGTCAACAACCAATGGGCCATTTCAACCTTCCAGGGTTTTGCAGGCGGCGAAAGGCGCTCATTCGCGGCCCGGGGCCTGGGCCTGGGTATTCCGGGGGTGCGTGTGGATGGAAATGATTTGCTGGCGGTCTATGCGGTCACCGAATGGGCGGCACAGCGTGCCCGCCAGGGTCACGGCCCGACGCTGATCGAGCACGTCACCTACCGGGGTGGCGCCCATTCCACCAGTGACGACCCCTCACGTTACCGGCCAAAAGATGAATGGGATGCATTCCCCCTGGGCGATCCTGTCAAAAGGCTCAAACAGCACCTGGTCAAGGCCGGGCACTGGTCAGACGAACAACAGGCTGAACTTGAAAACGAAATGAAGGAGGTCGTTCTCGATGCCTGGAAGGAGGCGGTCACCTACGGCACCATGACCGAAGGCCCGCAACTGGATATGCGTATCATGTTTGACGATGTCTACGAGGAAATGCCGGAAAACCTCAAGCGCCAGCGCGAGCAGTTGATGGAATTGAGGGGGGTCAAGTCATGAAACAAATGAATATGATCCAGGCCATCAATTCTGCCCTCGACCTGGTGATGGACAAAGACCCAAGCGTCATCATCTTCGGAGAGGACGTAGGTTATTTTGGCGGCGTATTCCGCTGCACCGATGGTCTGCAGGCCAAGTATGGCGAACACCGGGTTATCGATGCACCCATCGCCGAAGGCGGCATCATCGGCTCGGCCATCGGTATCGGTGTGAATGGTTTACGGCCGGTTGTTGAAATCCAGTTTGCTGACTATATTTACCCTGGCCTCGACCAGATCATCAGCGAACTGGCCCGTCTTCGCTACCGCAGTGGCGGTGAGTATTTTTCGCCGGTTACCGTCCGCGCGCCCTGTGGCGGCGGCATCCGCGGCGGACAGACACACTCACAGAGCCCCGAGGCCCTGTTCACTCATCTCTCCGGTATCAAGACGGTCATGCCATCGACACCCTACGACGCCAAGGGCCTGTTGATCAGCTCGATCGAATCCAATGACCCGGTCGTATTCTTCGAGCCGAAGCGCATTTACAACGGGCCGTTTGACGGCGACCCAAACAAGCCCTCAATTCCCTGGTCAAAACACCCCGGCGGTGAAGTACCGGAAGACTACTACTCGATACCCCTGGGTAAAGCGACCGTCGTCGAAGAAGGCGATGAACTGAGTATCATCACCTATGGCACGATGGTCCATGTCGCACAGGCGGCGGTAAGCAATGCCGGAATTAGCGCCGACATCATCGACATACGTTCGCTGGTGCCGCTGGATATTGAAACGCTCAGGCTGTCGGTTGAAAAAACCGGGCGTTGCCTGATCGCGCACGAGGCATCCAGGTTCAGTGGTTTTGGTGCAGAATTATCCGCCACGGTCCAGGAAGAGTGTTTCTGGCACCTGCAGGCCCCGATCGAACGCGTTGCCGGCTGGGAAACCCCCTACCCGCATGCTTTTGAATGGGATTATTTCCCTGGCCAGGAACGGATCATGGCCGGCATCCGTAAAGTTATGGAGGCAGCATGAGCGAATACATTTTCAAGTTACCCGACCTTGGAGAGGGCCTGGTAGAGGCAGAGATTGCCGAATGGATGGTCAAGGTAGGTGACGTAGTCGAAGAAGAGGATACGGTTTGCGCAATGTTGACGGACAAGGCCGCAGTGGAGCTATCGGCCCCTGTATCCGGCCGGGTGGCCAGCCTGGCCGGCGAACTTGGTGATACCGTAGCAGTCGGCTCAGCCTTGATTGTTTTTGAGACTGAAGGCGGGCAAAAAGCAGAAGAGGCAGCAAGCCAGGCCAAAGACGCCGATAAATAAACGACCGTTGAAAAGGCCATTCCCGAGACTGAAACAGACAATGCCAAACCGGCAAAAGTCCTGACTTCACCATCCGTACGCCAGCACGCAAGGGAAGCAGGTGTCGACCTGGCCCAGGTCAAGGGCAGTGGACCCAAGGGACGTATTCTAAGGTCTGACCTGGATGCGCACCTGGCCGGAACTGCGCCTGTAGCGAGCAGCAAGACCCAGGCAGCATCCACGGAAGTCACCGAGATCAAGGTGGTCGGACTACGCCGCAAGATTGCCGAACGGATGTCTGAAGCCAACCGGGAGATACCACATTTTACCTATGTCGAAGAGGTCGACATCACCTCGTTGGAGTCACTTCGTCAGCACCTGAACAGCAAAAAGGAACAGGGTGAAGACAAGCTGACATTGCTGCCTTTTATCAGCCTGGCCCTGGTCCGCGTACTGGCAACCTTCCCGCAGTGCAACGCTTTATACGACAGCGGACGGAATGTCATCAGTCGATATGGCGCAGTCCATCTCGGTATCGCCACGCAAACTCCGGACGGCCTGAAAGTGCCGGTCGTAAAAAACAGCGAAGCCCGTTCACTGAATGATCTTGCCGCTGAAATACGCCGGGTATCCGCGGCAGCCCGAGAAAACACAGCCAAACGTGAAGATCTGATGGGTTCCACCATAACGGTCACAAGCCTGGGCAAGCAGGGCGGTATTGCCAGCACACCGGTGATCAATATGCCTGAAGTGGCCATCATTGGCGTCAATAAGGCCGTTGAGCGGCCCGTAGTTATCAACGGGCAGATCGTGGTCAGGTTAATGATGAATCTCTCATCCTCTTTCGATCACCGTTTCGTTGATGGTTACGATGCCGCCATGATGATCCAGGAATTGAAGACCCTGCTGGAGCAACCTGCTACTATTTTCATTTCCGATTAAATTCGGGGCGACATGACAAAATTGACAACGGTGCGGCTCAAGCCGCCCTTCCTGATACTGATCGGTGACCAATCCGATCCGACCTACGTTAAAACCGGCCTGGGCATCGTCCATTGGCGGCCTGAACTGGTCGTGGGCCAGCTTCGATTCGCCGGCTGCGGGGTAGACATGGGCGTACCCGATATGAGTGTTGCCGATGCCGTGAAAGCAGGTGCGAAAAGCCTGGTCATTGGTGTCGCACCAGTGGGTGGTGTCGTACCCGATACCTGGTGGTCCTGCATCGAGGAAGCCGCCCGCAGCGGTCTGGATATCGTTTGTGGACTGCATTTCAGACTGGCGGATTATCCCGGGGTTGTTGCCGCTGCCAAGGAATCGGGCGCGCGTTTGATCGATGTACGCAAGCCGCCTTCGAAACTGCCGGTGGGAACTGGATTAAACCGCTCCGGCAAACGCCTGCTGACGGTGGGTACGGATTGTGCAATCGGCAAGAAATTTACGGCATTATCCCTGGCTGAAGCCATGCTTGATGCCGGCATGCAGGCCAGCTTCCGCGCCACTGGGCAAACCGGCATTATGCTGGCCGGCGAAGGCATACCCGTCGACGCGGTCGTGGCAGATTTCATATCGGGCGCCGCAGAACTGGTTTCTCCCGACAACGAGGACAATCACTGGGACGTGATCGAAGGCCAGGGCTCCTTGTTTCACCCCGGCTATTCGGGTGTCAGCCTGGGTCTGCTGCACGGCTCACAACCTGATGCATTTGTGCTTTGCCACGATGCCACCCGCAGACATGTTTCCGGCTGGGAGCACTATGAGTTACCCACCGTGCAGGATGCCATCGACCAGCACGTGGCGCTGGGCCGCCGCACCAACCCGGCTATCCGTTGCGTCGGCATCAGCGTAAATACATCAGGTCTTGCGGCAGATAAACGGGAGGGCTACCTCGCAAACCTGGTCAGTGAAACCGGCCTGCCCTGCGTGGACCCGTTGATCGATGGCTGCGGGGCGATCGTCGAACTTATCCAACAACAGTTTCCCGAAGTTTAAGCACGAGGTTTTCACATGGACTTCAGTATCCACATCGCAGACTGGGAACTGACCCAGCCATTTCGCATCTCCAATTATGAATGGATCAACTCGCGTTGCCTGGTCGTACAGCTTGGCGAAGACGGTTTTACCGGCCGGGGTGAAGCGCAAGGTGTGTTTTACCTGGATGAAACCGCGGAAAGTATCTTTGAACAGGCACACGCGATCGCCGGTGAAATCCGCAAGGGCATTTCCCGGCAGGAACTGCAGGATCTGCTGCCACCCGGCGGCGCGCGTAACGCGATCGATTGCGCCATGTGGGACCTGGAGTGCAAGAAGTCGGGCAAGAGCATCTGGCAACTGACCGGAATCGATCCGAAGCCGGTCACTACCGTGTTTACCATCGGCCTGGAGGATACTGCCGAGGCCATGGCCGCAAAAGCCGCAGCCGCCATCGATGCGCCCATCCTCAAGATAAAACTGGGCGACCACCTGCCCTTTGAACGGCTTGCTGCAATTCGCGCTGCACGGCCTGACGCCCAACTGGTCGTTGACGCCAACCAGAGTTGGGATTTCGACCTGTTGCAGGAAGTGATCCCCAAGTGCGCAAGCCTGGACCTGGAGATGATCGAACAACCCCTGGCGCGTGGCGCCGACCAGATGCTGGAAGGGTTTGAGTCAACTATCACGCTGGCGGCAGACGAATCCTGCCTGCACACAGGTGAACTCAAGACCGCGGCGCGGCGCTACAGCATGATCAACATCAAGCTCGACAAGACCGGTGGCCTGACGGAAGCATTGAAACTGGCCAGGGCCGCAAAGGAGAAAGGGTGCAAATTGATGGTCGGTAACATGGTCGGTACATCACTCAGCATGGCGCCATCATTCGTGGTTGCACAGCTGTGTGATTTCGTCGATATCGACGGCCCGTTGTTGCTCAAATACGACCAACCTCAAGGACTTGAATATGACAAGGGTATCGTAAAAGGATTTGACGCGGAACTATGGGGCTAGGCGGAAGGAAACGCCATGACAAATAAGCTATCAGGCAGGTGGAAGTTTTACGCAGCAGCTTTGGTTTTCCTGTTTGTTTACATGATGGTCAGGGGCGCCTGGCTGCACTTCTTTCCGAGTGAGCCACCAAAACCACATTCAGCCTCACAAGGGGCCAGCGAAGTTATAAAATCCGCCGCGGAAGTTTCTAACGGGTCCGTGGAACAGGAGTCCTCGCAAGACCCGATGCAACATGCCAAGCGGATTGTTCATGTGCCGGATACGCGGAAGGAAGTCAGTGTTGATCCTAATGAAGGTCAGTCATTAACCCAAGCTGAGTTGAACACCATTCACGGCGAAAAATTATTTGACCAGGCAATGCAAGGTGACTTTTTATCCGCACATGAACTGCGAAGGATGCTTTTCCGGTGCGAGAGATTCCCACTCAATAGAACATCGCTTGAAGTTGAAATACAACGAGCTAACGACTACCTGGCATATCAAGCCAGTCACGGGAAGCCCATCCCCTCCGATGGGCTGGTTGGAGTAGAGAGCATGCCCGGCCTGGTCGTGTTCGGAACCAATGAAAAGAACCGTAAACACCTGACTGAGCAGTACCATGAATGTAGCAAGATGAGAAAAGTTCTTCTCGGAGGATTTGCGGCAACAACTCGACAAGTTAGCTGAGAGTGGTAACGTGATGGCACGTTACCTCTACGCCTTATGGGTTCCACCCCTGGACCACAATTTGCAGATGTTTGAGACTAATCTTGAGTGGACAAGTAAGGCTTACGATTACAGCTACGCAAACCTGGTTGATGGAGAACCGGCAGGCTTGATGGCGTTTGGGGCGTCTTACTCATCAGGACTTTTTACCCGTCAAGATAATCGTCTGGGGGCTGCGCTGAAAAGGGCCGGCCTGAAATGTGCTTATGAAATGCCGGAATTAGAGGATGCTCTCATGCGCGCCGGTATTGCTGTATTTATTGAGCCATTGCACACAGCAGAACAACTTGCGAGGCACCAACTGTTCGCTTCTTTTGAAGAGAACCTTACCGCTTACTGTCGGCAGGAGTAGATGGACCTTGATCACCTGAAATCAGCTTAACAGGCCAGTATTAATTCCTCAGACAGTTGAAGCAAAATAATTTACTTTAAGTCTGATTTTCTACAGATGTTTCCAACGTGACGCGTTACAATCTTCTCAACGCAAGTCGATCGGCTACAGGGTTGTGGCCTGATCCGGACATGCGGTTATACCAGGAATTGAATCAACAACGATTGACTGTGCCCAATCTGGCAATCACAGAGACCAAGTACCATGTTTGAACACCTTGACGCCCTGCCACCCGACCCGATCCTCGGCCTTATCGCTGCCTATGCAGCCGACCCGAATCCTAAAAAAATCGATCTCGGTATCGGTGTATATCGCGATGAATTTGGAGCTACCCCGATGCTGGATTGCGTGGTGGAAGCGGAGAAAATTCTGCTGGATACACAAACCACCAAGACCTACCTGGGACCACCGGGCGTTGCCGGGTTTAACCAGGCCATCACCGAACTGATTCTTGGCAAGGACAGCAACGCCCTTCGCCAGGGTCGTGTACGCACCGTTCAGACCCCGGGTGGTACCGGTGCGCTGAGAGTGGCTGCAGACCTGATCAAGGTGGCCAAACCTGAGAGTGAATTGTGGGCCAGTGACCCAACCTGGGCCAATCACCTGGCCTTGTTCCCCGGTGCCGGTGTCAGCATGCACAGCTACCCGTATTTCGATGCTGAAAGCAGCAGTCTGCGATTCGATGACATGGTCGATGCCCTTCAACAGCGTGGCCCGGGTGATGTGGTGTTGTTCCACGCTTGTTGCCACAACCCATGCGGTATCAGCCCGAACCCGGAGCAATGGCAAATAATCGCCGATATCGCCTGTGTACAGGGCTTCACACCCATGGTTGATATGGCTTATATGGGCCTTGAGCGCGGTGTAGAAGAGGACTGCCTGGCCTTGCGTCTGTTCTCCGAGCAGTGCCCTGAGCTTATCTTCGCCAGTTCATGTTCCAAGAATTTTGCCATGTACCGTGAACGTGTCGGCGCCATTACCATTGTCGCGCAAGATGAAGAAAAAGCCGCTGCTGTTGAAAGTGTGATACACAACGTCACACGTAAGAACTACTCGATGCCTCCCGCCCACGGACCTGCAGTGGTTGATATCATCCTGCATTCCGATGATCTCAGGGCACAGTGGATTTCAGAACTGGGCGTCATGAGAGACCGGATCAATGGTCTGCGTAAAGAACTGTCCGAGAAAATCGCCGCCAGCGGCATTCAACGTGACTTTTCATTTATTGCGCGCCAGTCCGGAATGTTTTCATTTATGGGACTGACGGTCGAGCAGGTGCACCGCCTACGCGATGAATTCGCCATTTACACGGTCAATTCATCACGGGTTAACGTGGCTTCGTTCAACGACAACAATATGGATTACTTTATCGAAGCCCTGGCCAGGGTGCTGGACGAATAGCCAACAACGGGCCAGGGCTTACCCTGGCTAAGCGTGACGCTTGAAAACGATACAGGCGTTGGTGCCGCCAAAGCCAAAGTTATTACTCATAACGGTGTTCAGGTCGGGCTTGTCCTGGCTCTCGAGCAGCACCGGCATACCTGCAACACCTGGATCGAGTTCTTCTATATTGGCAGAACCGGCCAGGAACCCATGCTCCAACATCAGAAGACAGTGTATGGCCTCCTGTACACCCGCAGCACCCAGTGAGTGCCCACACAAGGACTTGCTGGAGCTGAATGGAGGCACGGCATCCCCAAACACCTCACGGATTGCATCGACCTCAGCGATATCACCAACCGGTGTACTGGTACCGTGCGTATTGATGTAATCGATGGGCGTATCAACGGTGGCGATGGCCTGCTGCATACAACGGACAGCACCCTCACCCGACGGCGCCACCATGTTGTCACCATCGGAAGTCGCGCCATAGCCAACGATTTCCGCATAGATTTTTGCACCGCGCGCTTTTGCATGTTCCAGTTCTTCGAGCACCAGCATTCCGCCACCGGCCCCGATCACGAACCCATCCCGGTTGGCATCGTAGGCACGTGAAGCCTTTGTCGGCTGGTCATTGTATTTCGATGACATCGCGCCCATGGCGTCAAACATCATGGCCAGTGACCAGTGTTCCTCTTCGCCACCGCCGGCAAAAATAACATCCTGCTTACCCCACTGGATCTGCTCCATGGCAGCGCCGATGCAATGCGTGCTGGTTGCACAGGCAGAAGTGATGGAATAATTGAGTCCGCGAATACCAAAATGGGTAGCCAGGCAGGCTGATACAGTACTGCTCATGGTACGTGGAACCAGGTATGGGCCCAGGCGGCGCACGCCCTTTTCTCTCAGTTTATCAGCGCCCTCAACGATATTGGCACTCGATGCACCACCGGAACCGGCAATCAGCCCGGTACGCGGGTTTGAGACCTGCTCATCCTCCAGGCCGGCATCGTCGATGGCCTTTTGCATGGAGATATAAGCATAGGATGCGGCATCGCCCATGAAGCGAAGGTGCTTGCGGTCAATGTATTCACTAAAGTCGATATCCACCGAACCGGAAACCTGGCTGCGCAGACCCATTTCTTCGAATTTTTCGTTGAAACGTATACCTGAAATCCCTTCGCGCAAAGACTCGAGCACAGATTCCTTGCTGTGCCCCAAGCAGGACACCGTACCCATTCCCGTAACAACAACACGACGCATGTGATTATTCCTAAAAACTGTCGGTAGAGAGAAACAGCCCAACGCGCAGGTCGTTGGCTGTGTAAATGATGCGGCCGTCAACTTCAACGGTTCCGTCTGATATTGCCATACTCAGTTTGCGACTGATGACCCTTTTCATGTTTAGGGTATAAGTGACTTTCCTGGCAGTTGGCAGCACCTGGCCGGTAAACTTGACCTCACCGCATCCAAGCGCCCTGCCCTTGCCTTTGCAACCAATCCACGAGAGGAAAAAACCGCTAAGCTGCCATAGTGCATCCAGCCCGAGACAGCCCGGCATGACCGGGTCATCGACAAAATGGCAGGCAAAAAACCACAGGTCCGGGTTTATGTCGAGTTCAGCCTTGATATAACCCTTGCCGTTGGGACCGCCGTCGCGGTTGATCTCGATGATTCGATCAAACATCAGCATGTTCCCGGTTGGCAACTTGCCTGTCTCCGGACCAAATAACCCGCCTGTACCGCAAAGCTCCAGTTCGCTTCGTGAGTAAGAGCTCTGTCTGTTTTGAGGTTGATTCATATTATTATTTTCATTTGTGAAAGAATTAATTTTACTGGCTAAACGGTTCTGATAGCCAGCCACTGATGACATTTGAGCCTTAATCGTCGCCATACAGTGACTTGACTTCAAGAAATTCCTCCAGTCCGTGCACACCCCATTCACGGCCGTTGCCCGACTGTTTGTAGCCACCGAAAGGCGCCAGGTCGTCCAACGGCGCATAGTTGATATGCACCATGCCGGTCCGCAATCGTTTTGCTACAGAACGCGCACGCTCCGGGTTTGCGGAACTCACGTAACCCGACAAACCATACGGGCTGTCGTTGGCTATGCGAACTGCATCGTCATCGTCCGAATAGGGAATGATCGACAGGACCGGACCAAATATCTCCTCGCGTGCTATCGTCATGGAGTTATCTACCCCGGAAAAAACTGTGGGCTTAACGTAATAACCTTTTTCAAGACCATCGGGTTGACCGGGGCCGCCCGCGGCCAATGTCGCGCCCTCGTCGATACCTGTCTGGATCAGGCCCTGTATTTTGTCCCATTGCAGTTGTGACACGACCGGGCCGATATCCGTGTTTTCATCACGTGGATCGCCCACAATGGTTGAGCGAGCCCTTTCGGCGGCTATCGCTGCCGCTTCGTCCAGCCGCTCAGCAGGCACCAACATACGGGTAGGCGCATTACAGGACTGACCGGTATTGTGAAAACACATGGCCGCACCCCGGGTCACTGCCTTGCTGAAGTCCGCATCGTCGAGAAGGATGTTGGCTGACTTGCCGCCGAGTTCCTGGGCCACCCGCTTGACGCCCGGGGCCGCTTTGCGGGCGACATCGATGCCAGCACGCGTAGAGCCGGTAAATGAAACCATGGCTATTCCTGGATGTGCGCTCAAAGCAGCGCCAACCGTGGGACCGTCCCCATTGACCAGGTTAAACACGCCGGCAGGAACACCCGCTTCATCGAGAATTTCCGCAAATATCATGGCGTCAAAAGGCGCTATTTCGCTGGGTTTCAAGACCATGGTGCAACCAGCCGCCAATGCCGGTGCAACCTTTACTGCGACCTGGTTCATCGGCCAGTTCCAGGGCGTGATCAGCGCACAGGGCCCTATCGGTTCCTTCAAAATTCTGGTGGTGGCGTGGCGCTCTTCAAAGCTGTAGGTTCTGAGCACCTCAATTGTTGCAGCAATATGCTCGGGGCCGCTGGCCGCCTGTGCATTCCTGGCCAGTTCCCAGGGCGCACCCATCTCTTCCATGATGGCAATCGCCACTTCTTCGTGACGACGGGCAAACACGTCAAGAATCGCTTGTAACAAATCAATGCGCTCCGCGCGCGAGGTGCGTGCGAAGCTTTCAGCCGCCTTGTTGGCTGCTGCCACTGCTTTGTCCACGTCGGCAACAGAACCCAGGCTGATGCGCCCACAAATGCCTTCGGATGCCGGGTTGATAACATCAAGAGGACTGGGCTGTACCGGATCAACCCATAATCCGTCGATATAAAACTGCAACATTTCCCGCATCTGAGCGCTCTTTTGAATCCTGTTGTTATTATTATTTTAGCAGTTCGGCGGGATCGCCCGGGGAATCTAGATTTTGTAGGTGGTCAGCATCTCGCACTTGCACATCGCTTCCAGTTTTTCGATTTCCAGAATTTCGATGGTCTGGCCGGATCCCGTGATGATTCCCTCGCTTTTGAATTTGCTCAGCAGGCGGGAGACACTTTCCGGTGCGGTAGAGATCAGTTCCGCTATCTCTTTTCTTGAAACCGTCAGGGTAAAAGGATTGGACTGGTAAAAAACATTTCGCATAAACATCAACAATTCCGAAAAACGCCCGTCTATCTGTTTGGTGCTCAGCGAAAACATCCTGTTATATGACTGGACTAGGTCCCTGTTCAATATTTCAATGACCCGTTTGGCAAATTCTGAATTTTCCAGGACCAGATCTCTGAATACATTAATATCCTTCAGGCAAATCTCAGTGTCTGTCATCGCCTCGGCGGAAAAAGGAAAAACCGGCTCGCCATAAAGGGCCTGGATACCGATAAAAGTCCCCGGCCTGGCAATACCAAGTATGGTCCGTTCACCCTCGTTTTCCATGTACAACTTCGCAAACCCCGTCCTCAAGTAGAAAATGTGGGTCATCAACATACCCTGTTTGGACAGGAGTTCGCCTTTTCTGAAATACAGTTCCGAGCGATCCTGGTCAACCCTCTGCATTTGCTCATCTGTGAGAGCTTTGACGGGTTCTGACTTGTATGTGCAATCTTTGCAGTCGATTATGATATACCTCTTCTTACCCAACGCCGTCTTTCCATTTAAGAACGCCGCTTCACCCGGTAAAATGCACCGGATAAATACAATCGGTCAATCATACCCGAATCCAATAACGTAGAACATATGCTTACTGAAGCGGTAAAATACAGGATTGCCAAGCTCCCGGCACCGAACAACATTAACCAAGAGAATAGCTTCCATGAACCTGCTCAATAACGCGATATTCAAGATCCCGACACCGGTCAATGAACCGGTCTACGATTATGCCCCCGGCTCAGCTGAACGCGCACAACTCAAAGCAGCGCTCGAGGAGATCGCCGGCAAACAAATCGACATTCCGCTAATCATCGGCGGCAGGGAAATCCGTACCGGTAAACTCGGCCAGGTCGTCATGCCGCATGACCATGGTCACGTTTTGGCCGACTATCACCAGGCCGGTGAGGAAGAAATTCAAATGGCGATCGAGTCCGCGATGGCAGCCAAAGAGGGATGGGCAACCATGCGCTGGGAAGAGCGCGCCGGAATTTTTCTGAAAGCGGCTGAACTGCTTTCGGGTAAATACCGTTACCTGATGAACGCCGTGAGCATGCTGTCAACCAGCAAGAGCGCGTTCCAGGCCGAGATCGATGCCGCCTGCGAACTGATAGATTTCCTTCGTTTCAATGTCTATTTTGCACAGCAGATTTACACTGACCAGCCGCTGTATTCCCCCAAAGGTGTCTGGAATTCGGTCCAGCAAAGGCCGCTGGAAGGCTTCGTTTTTGCCGTAGCGCCCTTCAATTTCACCGCCATCGCCGGCAACCTGGCGACTGCTCCGGCGATCATGGGTAATACCGTGTTGCTCAAGCCTGCCTCATCGTGTGTCTATACACCGTACATCGTCATGCAAATCCTCAAAGAAGCAGGCTTACCAAACGGTGTGATCAATTTTATCCCCGGACGTGGATCAATGGTCGGCAAGCTGTGCCTGGACCACGCTGACCTTGGTGGTATTCACTTCACTGGGTCAACCGGCGTGTTCCACCAGATGTGGCAGACGGTTGGCAATAACATTTCCCGCTACAAGTCCTATCCGCGCATTGTCGGTGAGACCGGCGGCAAGGATTTTGTGTTTGCACACAAAAGCGCCAGCGTGAAGAAAGTGGTGACAGCCATTATTCGCGGCGCCTTCGAGTTCCAGGGCCAAAAGTGCTCGGCCGCCTCCCGCGGTTACATCCCGGCATCACTGTGGCCGGAAGTTCGCAAAGGACTGGAAACGGAAATAGCCAAGATCAAGATGGGGACGGTCACCGACTTTGCGAATTTCTTCAACGCCGTGATCGATAAGGCGGCATTTACAACGATCACCGGGTTTATCGATTACACGCGCGACGCGGACGATGCCGAAATCATCATTGGCGGCGGCTATGATGACAGCAAGGGCTACTACATCGAACCGACCGTGATCCTGGCTGACAAGCCGGACTACCGGACCATGGAAGAAGAGATTTTCGGCCCGGTCATGACCATCTATATTTACGATGATGAAAAGTATGAAGAAACATTGGAGTTGTGCGACCAGACCTCGATTTATGCCTTGACTGGCGCCATTTTCGCCACCGAACGAACCGCGGTCAGCCTGGCGCTCGGTAAGCTGGAAAACTCTGCGGGCAATTTCTATATCAACGACAAGCCAACCGGCGCCGTGGTCGGGCAGCAACCGTTTGGAGGCGCGCGGGCCTCCGGCACCAACGACAAGGCCGGCTCATATCTCAACCTGGTCCGCTGGGTTTCCCCGCGCACCATCAAGGAGACCTTTGATGCACCGGAGGAGTTTCCTTACCCGTTCATGGATCAGGAGTAATCAGGTTTCCAGGGCAATGCTGCTTTCGACCTTGACTTCCTGCATGACGACATAGGTATGGGTTTCCCTCACATTCGGTATGTCAGCGAGTTCATGGCCGAGAAAGTTACGGTAGTCCTGCATATCTGATGCGCGTACTTTGATCAGGTAGTCAAAACCACCGGAAACCATGTGGCATTCCTGGACCTGCCTGAGACTGGTAACGGACCTGTTGAACTTTTCCAGGTCCTTGCTGGCGGTGCTGTGCAGTGTGACCTGGATAAATGCCAACAGGCCGGCGTTAAGCTTGTACGGGTTCAGGATTCCAACATATTTTGTTATATAGCCCTCGCGCTCCAGGCGTTTGACACGCTCCAGGCATGGCGGGGGGCTGAGGTGTACCTGCTCAGCCAGGTCAACGTTCGTAATTCGGCCGTTCTGCTGCAGAATCTCAAGTATTCGGACGTCCGTCCGATCCAGTGCCTTCTCTTTCTTACTCATAATTTATTCGAATTTATTGCCTAGTAAACATTATTTAATTAGGTCTTGATCAAATCAACGAAGAATAATATTACGCTAAATAGGCGAAAATATCAGGTACGTATTGATCGTTCTATCCAGCAGGAGTAATCAATGTCCACTCGTCAGACACTAGACAACCTACGCACCCAAATCCGTCAAAACAAGCACGCAGATGAAGCAAGTTGCGTCGAGCGCCTGCTCGAGAATTCACGACTAACAGAGGTTCAACGTGAACGGATTGTCTCCAAGGGCCGTATGCTGGTGGCGGGTTGCCGCGAAGATTCGGATAAATCCGGCATGATGGACAGGTTCATGCAGCAATACAGCCTGTCTAGCAAGGAAGGTGTCGCAATGATGTGCCTGGCAGAGTCATTGCTGCGCGTGCCGGATGCCGAGACCGCCGACGACCTGATTGCAGAGAAAATCCTCTCCGGTGCCTGGGGTGAGCATCGCGGAGAATCTGATTCATTGTTCGTCAATGCCTCGACCTGGGGCCTGATGCTGACAGGCCGCGTCGTTACACTCGAATCAGAAATCACCGAGAACACGGAAACCTGGCTGAAAAAGCTGGTTAACCGGATTGGTGAACCGGTGGTTCGCACCGCCGTG
The DNA here is from genome assembly GCA_937927755.1 of uncultured Lysobacterales bacterium. Lineage (GTDB taxonomy): Bacteria > Pseudomonadota > Gammaproteobacteria > Xanthomonadales > SZUA-36 > SZUA-36. The sequence goes on along the minus strand of CALBDB010000105.1, from coordinate 8,090 downwards.
CGCCAGGCGATGAAAATCATGGGCCAGCAATATGTTTTGGGCCGCAACATTAAAGACGCGCTTGTGCGTGGCCGCAAAGAGAATACAAGGGATACCCGGTTTTCCTTCGACATGCTTGGTGAAGGAGCCCGCACCATGCAGGATGCCGATCGATACTACGAGGCCTATTTGCAAGCCATCCGGGAAATCGGTAAACGGGAAACCATAGATAATGTCATTGAGGCCAATGGCATCTCGATAAAACTGTCAGCATTACACCCGCGCTACCAGTATGTGCAGGAGTCACGGGTGATGGGTGAAATGCTTCCTCGTGTCCGCAAACTGGCGCTGGAAGCCAGAAGTTTCGGACTTGGCTTCACGATTGATGCCGAGGAGGCTGACCGCCTGGATATTTCCCTCGATCTTTTCGAGGCACTGGCCCGTGACCCGGAACTGATGCGGTGGGATGGCCTCGGTTTTGTCTTGCAGGCGTATGACAAACGCTCCCCCATCATTGCCAAATGGCTGGTCGAACTCGCGCACGATGCGGACCATAAACTGATGGTAAGACTGGTGAAAGGTGCGTACTGGGACAGTGAAATCAAACTTGCCCAGGAAGAAGGCCATGCGGATTATCCGGTCTACACACGCAAGGCGAATACCGACCTCAGCTACCAGGTATGTGCAACGACATTATTGGATGCACAGGACACGATTTACCCCCAGTTTGCCACCCACAACGCCCTGACCGCAGCGCTTATACTGGAACTGGCCGAGGGAAAACAATTTGAATTTCAACGCCTGCATGGAATGGGTGAACTGTTGCACATGCAATTGGCCAAAGGCATTGGCAGCCCCCCGGCGCCGGTGCGTGTGTATGCCCCGGTAGGCGCCCACGAGGATTTGCTGCCCTACCTCGTTCGCCGCCTGCTGGAAAACGGTTCGAACAGTTCATTCGTCAATCGCTTCCTGGATAAGAAGGTTCCGGTTGCCGAGATCGCTACCGATGTGCAAACCGCGGTCGAATCCAGTTCTTCACGCCGTCATTCAGCCATCCCGCTGCCAGAGGATGTACTTCGTACAGCAGGTGATGATCGCCCGGATACACACGGCATTGATTTGACCAACGCGGACGCTGCCAGTGAATTGCTAAGCGCAGTCGAGTCACTATCAGAGCAATCATGGGCCGCGGGACCGATCATCGGGGGCGTAATGAACACCGAGGGTGGTGAACCGGTAACCTGCCCCACCAATACCCGCAAAACAGTGGGTTACTGTCGCAAAGCTGACGCCGGGGAAGTCAGCAGGGCGTTGGACCTGGCCGCCAATGCACAGCCGGACTGGGACGCGCTGGGCGGGAATGCACGCGCTGACATCCTTGAACGCGCCGCCGGCCTCATGGAATCCCGGATGCACGATCTGGTTGCGCTGATCGCTTTCGAGGCAGGCAGGACACTCAACGACGGTGTGTCCGAGGTGCGTGAAGCTGTTGATTTCCTGCGCTATTACGCTTTGCAGGCCCGAAAACGTTTTGCAGAAGCAGAGACAGTTATTGACCCGCTGGGCAGAGCAAGCCAATACAGCCTGCATGGACGCGGCGTGTTCTTTTGCGTCAGCCCATGGAATTTCCCACTGGCAATTTTCACCGGCCAGATCGCTGCGGCACTGGCATCGGGTAATTCCGTCATTGCCAAGCCCGCAGACCCAACCCCATTGATAGGTGCCGAGAGTGTCAAGATATTGCACGAGGCTGGCGTGCCGGGCGATATTTTGAACCTGGTACCGGGCCGCGGCAGATTACTGGGTGAAATCATCAACACCGATCCCCGCATCAAGGGCGTTGCCTTCACAGGCTCTACCGAGGTTGCACTCAATATTCAGCAGACGCTGGTGGAACGTGGCGGAGAAGTACCGGCCTTTATTGCAGAAACCGGCGGTCAAAATTCAATGGTTGTCGACTCTTCCTCGCTGCCTGAACAGGTTGTGGATGACGCCATTCGCTCGGCATTCCTTAGCGCTGGCCAACGCTGTTCGGCATTGCGGGTGATGTATATACAGGATGAAATCGCCGATCACATCATCACCATGCTGAAAGGCGCTATGGCAGAACTGACCATCAACAAACCGTGGCAACTCAGCACGGATGTCGGCCCGGTAATCGATCAAAGCGCACAGCAAGAATTGCTGCAACACGTCGAGAACATGAAGCAGGAAGCCACATTGCATTACGCCTGCGAGGTGCCACAAGGATTTGAAAATGGAACATACGTCCCGCCACACCTGATCGAATTGAGCACGGTCAAGCAACTGCCAGGTGAAATCTTTGGGCCAATTCTGCACGTGGTCCGTTTTAAAAAGACAGAATTCAACCAACTGATCGAGGAGATCAATAGCACTGGATTTGGTCTGACGCTGGGTGTACACAGCCGGATCGAGAAATTTGCCAACGATGTAGTTGATCTGACCCGCGTCGGCAACAACTACATCAATCGCAACATGGTCGGCGCCGTCGTCGGGGTTAATCCTTTTGGTGGACAGGGTCTTTCAGGCACCGGGCCAAAGGCGGGCGGACCAAACTACATGACCCGCTTCGCACGTGAAGAAATAACCATACTGGAGTCCTCGGGTCACGGGGATGCCGGTCCGGATACCGGTGACGCCCACGCAATTATCGGCGGCGAAGCATTCGATCAGGTAAACCAGGAGCTGGTGGCGAGGGCCATGGAAATGGCAGCGGATATGCAACTAAGCTGGAACCACGCGGGTGGCGACCTTCGTGCCTTATTGCTGGATAAAGCTGCGGAGCTTATCGAACAGAACCTGCCCGCCCGGGATGACATTACAACGGTACTGCGTTATTACGCGGACCAGGCGCGTCAGAAGTGCCAGGCGCCCGTTGTATTACCCGGGCCAACCGGTGAGTTCAACGAGTTGAGCCTGCATGGCCGTGGCGTATTCTTCTGCGCGGTTGCAAAAGACACACCTACACATGCATTCGTTCAGCAGGTCGCCGCAGCCCTGGCCGGAGGTAACGCAGTAATCGCCTGCCCTGCCGACAACCAGTCAAAGATTGCAGGGAAGGTCATCCGGGCACTGCTGGATGCCGGTATACCGGCTGACATCCTTCACTTAATACCGGGCAACCTGGTGCGCGAACTTGCAACCCGGGATCTGCGCACGGCAGGCATTGCCTGGACCGGGCCAGTAGAAGAGGCCCTGGCCATGCTGCTGGAGATTTCAGAACGCGGCGGCGCCATTGTACCCATGGTTGTTGAACCCGGCGGCCCCAACTACCTGTTGCGTTTCGTGGTGGAGAAAACCAAGACCGTCAACATCGTCGCAACGGGCGGCAATGCCTTGCTGTTAAACCTGGACGAACAGAAAGCAGCCTGAGCGCGCCGGATCAAATCCTCATCATCACACAGGTAAACCGGTGTATCGAAATAACTTATAATTGACCTTGCCTACACGGATGCCTGTAAGCGCCCCGTGGGGCTATATTTTCAGTGGGAACACCCACCCTTCAAACATTATTTTTTATAGGCTGTAAACCGTGAAAAAAGTAATCGAATGCGTGCCAAACTTTTCCGAAGGCCGTGACATGGCGGTCATCAAACAGATAACCGATGTAATTGAAAGCGTCCAGGGGATTCGTTTGCTGGATGTGGACCCGGGCGAGAGCACCAACCGCACAGTGGTGACATTTATTGGAGAACCTGAGCCGGTTAAAGAGGCTGCCTTTCGTGCAGTACAGAAAGCCGCCGATGTCATCGATATGTCAAAGCACAAAGGTGAGCATTCCCGCTTTGGCGCGACGGATGTGTGCCCCTTTGTACCTGTCAGTGGCGCGACGATGGAAGATTGTGCGGAAATTGCCCGGCAGGTCGGACAGCGCATCGGTGAGGAGCTTGGTATACCGGTTTACCTCTACGAACACGCGGCAAGCAAACCCGAAAGGCAGAACCTGGCCAAGGTACGCGCCGGTGAATATGAGGGCCTGCCGAAGAAACTGGCCGACCCGGAGTGGAAACCCGATTTCGGGCCGGCAAAATTCAATCCCGGTGCCGGGGCAACGGCAGTTGGCGCACGGGAATTCCTGATCGCATACAACATCAACCTGAATACAACAGACCGGCGCTACGCCAATGAAATTGCATATGAAATCCGCGAGCGCGGTCGCTGGGCACGCACCGGCAATATCGAACCGTTCTATTACAAAGGCGATGTCGTTTATTTCGAGGAAGACAAGTATCCGGATGGTAATTCTGACTTTGTAGCTGGTTCATTTGAAGAACTGGCCGACTTTTACAAAGAGACCTACGGCGCAGACCTTTATCAGCGCTACCGCTCCATAGGGCTTGACCCCGATAACCTTGTTGGCCGTCCGGTGTACAAGGACGGTATGTTCACCCATCTCAAGGGCATTGGCTGGGTCGTGGATGACTACCAGTGTGCGCAGATTTCACTCAATATGACCAACTACAAGATCACCTCGCCGGCCGACGTGCTGGAAGCTGCACGTGAACTAGCGGTTGCTCGTGGAATCGTTGTCACAGGTTCTGAAGTCGTCGGCGTGGTGCCATTTGAGGCCATCCAACAGGCCGGTCTTTTCTATCTCCGGCGTATGCAAAAATCCACGGGTATACCTGCGCGTGACATCGTCACCACGGCCGTGCAAGCGATGGGACTTACGGATGTAGCCGAGTTTGATATCGACAAGAAAGTCATCGGACTTCCGGTCGCAGATGGCCCGTTGGTGAAGATGACCGTCAGCGATTTTGTGGATGAAGTCTCACGTGACACACCGGCGCCGGGTGGTGGTTCGATTGCGGCTCTTGCAGGCGCCCTGGGTTCAGCGCTGGCGTCGATGGTGGTGAACCTTTCCATCGGCAAAGGCGAATTTGATTCAAAGTATGAAGAACTCTGCGCACTCGCCGAGAAAGCCCAAACCATCAAGGACGAACTGGTCCGGGCCATCGATGCGGATACAGAAGCCTTCAACGAAGTCATCGCCGGAATGCGTATGGCCAAGGATACCGCTGAACAGGTAGAACTGCGTTCAAAAGTGATCCGGGCCGGTTATAAAACCGCAGCCGAAGTACCATTGACTACCGCGAAACTTTGCAGGGCGGTTCTGGATCTGTGCCAGGACGCCGCCAATGTCGGAAACCAGGCGGTGATGAGTGATGCCGGTGTGGGCGCCCTGATGGCCCTGGCCGGTGTGCAGGGCGCCATTCACAATGTACGTATCAACCTGCCACATACCAGGGACGACACCTTCATCACTGAAATGGAAGCCCAACTGGGCGCACTGATTTCCGAATCCAGGGAAATCTGTGATTCGATCCAGCAGCAGGTAGAAAGCAGTTTTTGAATGAACGGGGTCAGGTTTAACCAATTGAACCTGACCCCAGTCTTTATTACCTTGGTGTTTCAGTGAAAGCCTTTGCCTTCAGCGGCCCTTTGACGCAGCCAGTCTGAAACCGCAAACCTGGGGCCATAGGCTTTTGCCATGCGGTCACATTCTTCCACAAAGTGCCCGATACCAACCGTATCGATAAATGACAGCGTACCGCCGGTCCAGGGTGGGAACCCCCAGCCAAATATGGAGCCGATATCAGCATCGGCGGGGTGGTTCAGCACACCCTCCTCGAGGCAACGCGCGGTTTCCAGTGCCTGGCGATACAACAGGCGGTTTTTGACTTCCTCCACCGGTGGTTGCTCTTCCGCCAACGGGTAATGCCCTGCCAGGCCCGGCCAAAGGTACTTCTTTTCACCCTCCGGATACTCGTAGAACCCTTTGCCAAAGCGCTTGCCCTTGCGGTCCAGATCTTCAACAAACTTGCGGATTACGGGAAAACCCGAATCAAATGTGTAATCATCGCCCTGGTCGGCGGCAGCCTGCATGGTGATCTTGTAACCAAGATCCAGTGTAACCTCATCCATTACCGCCAATGGCCCGACCGGTAAACCGGCCATTTTCGCACCGTTTTCAATCAACGCCGGGTTGATGCCTTCAGCCAGCATGGTCATACCTTCATTGGTTGAAGTGCTGAAACAGCGGGAGGTGTAAAAGCCGGGGCTGTCGTTGACCACGATTGGGGTTTTACGGATCTGCTTGATGTAATCCAGACCACGCGCAATGGCCTCATCCGAACTCTTCTCACCCACGATCAACTCAACCAGCGGCATCTTGTCGACCGGTGAGAAGAAATGCAGGCCGATAAAGCTCTCAGGCCGTTTGGATGCTTCCGCCAGCCCGGTAATGGGGAGGGTGGAGGTATTGCTTGCGAAAATGGCATTTTCCGGGATAACCGCCTCAGTTTTTGCAGTCACATCGGCCTTGATTTCGCGGCTCTCAAACACCGCCTCGATGACCAGGTCACAGCCTTCCAGGTCATTGTAATCGGTGGTTGGATGAATCATGTCCAACAGGCCTTTGGCCTTTTCCTCCGTTGAATAACCACGCTGGACGGCCCTGTTCAGCAAGCCTTCTGAATAAGCCTTGCCACGTTCGGCCGCTTCAATACCGGTATCAAGCAATACCACCTGTATACCGGCTTTTGCAGAAACATAGGCGACACCCGCACCCATCATGCCGGCACCGAGGATACCCAGTTTGCTGATCCTGGACTTTTCGATACCCGCGGGCCGGCGCACCAGCTTGTCCGCAGCGCCCTTGTTCACAAACAGGCTGCGCATCATGTTACGCGCCACTACTCCGGACAGCAGTTGACCAAAATACTGTGACTCGATATCGAGCCCGGTATCAATCGGTGTGATACAGCCTTCGTAGACGGCTGAAATAGCCGCAATGGGTGCCGGATAATTATGCTGCGTGGTCTTGGCCAGCAGGGACGTACCCATCATGAAAGTCTGCATATTCCTCGGTGTCATGGCGCCAGCCCCGCCGGGCACTTTGAAACCCTTCTTGTCCCAGGGTGCAACCGGATCACCGTTCTCCAGCAACCAGGCCTTTGCACGCCCAACAAGCTCGGCTGCCGGTGCTATCTCATGCACGACACCCAGTTCCAGTGCCTTTGCCGGTTTGATGCTCTTACCTTGCAAAATCATGGGTAGTGCATCAGCTGTGCCAATCAGGCGTGGCAGTCGCTGTGTACCACCCGCCCCGGGCAACAAGCCGATAGTGACTTCCGGTAAACCAAGAACGGCCCTGGGATCATCGGATAAGATCCGGTAGTGGCAGGCCAGGCACACCTCCAGGCCACCTCCCAATGCCAGTCCGTTGATAGCCACGGCAACGGGCTTGCCACATGTCTCCAGCTCACGCAGAAACCGCGTCAGACCCTGGCTGAATTCGTAGCCCTCTTCGGCTGTTATACCGCGATCATAGGCGGTCACCATATCCTTGATGTCGGCACCGGCAATAAATGCCGATTTCCCTGATGTCAGCACGGCCCCTTTCACGTTTTCGTCCGCGACCATTTTTTCCACGCAGGCTGTCATATCTGACGTTAGTTCCGGTGTCAGGACATTCATGGATTTATCCGGCAGATCTATGACCAGCAATGCAATACCGTCAGCGTCAACGCTGTATTTAATCGTGTTGTTCATATTCATTTCCAAATTTATTCATTACGCCATGTTGAGCATCAGGCCCGCTCGATGATTGTCGCTGTTCCCATACCACCACCAATGCAGAGCGATACCAGGGCAGTGGACAGATCACGCCTTTCAAGTTCATCCAGCACGGTGCCCAGGATCACAGCCCCTGTCGCACCAAGCGGGTGACCCATTGCAATTGCACCGCCGTTCACATTGATCTTGTCATGCGGAATATTCAACAAATCCATGTAAAGCAGAACGACTGCTGCAAAGGCCTCGTTCAGTTCAAACAGATCGATGTCAGTGGTACTCATACCTGCCCGCTTGAGTACTTTTTCGGTTGCGGGTGCGGGTCCCGTCAACATGATGCTGGGTTCGCTCCCGATTGATGAAAACGCCCGGATTCGTGCCCTTGGTTTCAGGTTCATTCGATTTCCAGCCTCGGCGCTGCCAACCAGCACCGCTGCAGATCCATCCACGATGCCACTGGAATTACCTGCGGTATGCACATGATTGACAGATTCGACCTCAGGATAGCGTTGCAG
>CALBDB010000104.1 GCA_937927755.1 uncultured Lysobacterales bacterium | reverse complement strand
TGTGGACACTGTAATGACTGGCGGACAGAGCTGATCAGCGGTGATGAACTTCTGCTGATCCGGCTTGAACTGGATAAGGCAAATGAAACCGCATCGCCGGCGGGCGCTTTGATTTAATATAGTCATCTTATTAATAACGATGTCCTTAACAAGCACGATTTTTGGAGCTGTAAATGTGTGATACCTGCGGATGCAATATAACCCCTGGTAACGAACACCTGATTTCACCCGGCGGCAAACTGGAAAAAACGCCAGAAGGTCACGAGGCCGTTACCGTGCTGCATAGCCTGCTGCACGAAAATGATCACGCCGCACAACACAATCGCCAGCACTTCAACGCCCACGGCGTGGTGGCCGTTAACCTGATGTCGTCCCCTGGAGCGGGCAAGACCGCACTGCTCGAGGCAACTATCAAGGCCCTGGACAACGAGTTTTCCCTGGCTGTCATCGAGGGTGACCTTGAGACCGAGAATGATGCAGAGCGTATCCGCAAACACGGTGTCACCGCTATCCAGATATCAACCGGCAGCGCCTGTCATCTTGATGCGCACATGATCCACGACGCCCTGCATGAGCTTGAGTTGGGTAGGCTGGATATCGTCTTTATCGAAAATGTCGGCAACCTTGTCTGCCCGGCCAGCTTCGACCTTGGTCAACATGCCAATATCGCCCTGCTGTCGGTACCGGAAGGTGATGACAAACCTGCAAAATACCCCGTCATGTTCCGCACTGCGGACATGGTGATGCTCAGCAAGGCCGACCTGTTGCCGATACTGGATGATTTCAGTACCGAACGCGCAGAAACCTGCCTGCGCAACCTCGCCAGCAGCGCACCGGTGATCCATACCTCGGCAAAATCCGGTGACGGTATGGAAAACTGGCTCAATTGGCTGCGGGAACTGGTTACTGAGACCAGGCTGGCAGTTAAACAAAACCCCGCTGCCCATACACACACACACAATCGTCATGATCGCCATCATGCCAATAATGATAGTGGGGGGCACGGACACAGGAAAGATTCTGGTTCATGACAATCTCGGCCAATCAGTGGCTGGACAGGATTCGCTCTTTGCCGCTTGAGCGAACCGTCAGGATCATGAATGTTTGCGGCGGACATGAGCGCTCGATCAGTATGGCCGGACTGCGCAAAGCCCTGCCTGCCAGTATTGAGCTTATACCCGGCCCCGGTTGCCCGGTGTGTATCTGTCCTGAAGAAGACCTTTTCGAAGCCATTCAACTGGCCTTGCATGAGGACATCATCCTGGTCGCTTTTGGCGACATGCTGCGGGTGCCGGTCAATGTTAAAAAATGTGATGCACGCACGCTCGAACAGGCAAAGGCCCGGGGTGCGGATATCCGCCCGCTGGCCTCACCCACCGAGGCGGTAAAAATCGCCCGCGAGAATCCCGAAACACCCGTTATCTTTTTCGCCGCGGGCTTTGAGACGACAACAGCGCCGGTGGCGGCGATGCTGGTCGAAGGAGCGCCGGATAACCTGTTTGTCCTGCTATCAGGACGCCTGACCTGGCCGGCAGTCGCCATGCTGCTTGAATCAGGAGATGCGGGGTTTGATGCGCTGGTTGCCCCCGGGCATGTAGCCACAGTCATGGGACCGGAAGAATGGCAGTTTGCGGTGGACAAGCATAATATCCCGGCCGCCATCGCCGGTTTTACACCGCAGAGCCTGCTGGCCGCCATGTACTCGGTGATACGGCAAATAATTGACGGACGATGCTTTCTGGATAACTGCTACCCGGAGCTTGTGCGTGAGGGTGGTAACCCAGCCGCCCGCAGACAACTGCAGCAGGCGTTTCATGTCCGCGCTGCCAACTGGCGTGGTATTGGTATTATTCCAGGCTCCGGATATGTCCTGCGTACTGCATTTATGCAGCATGATGCACGCAAGCACTTTCCGGATTATGTGGAGGATGCCCGCAAGAGGGCCGGCGAAATGCCCCCTGGCTGTGACTGTGCCAAGGTCGTACTCGGCAAGATCTACCCAAATGAGTGCCGGCTTTACGGCAAGGCCTGCGTACCCCGCAACCCGGTTGGTCCCTGCATGGTTTCGGATGAAGGCGCCTGCCGGATCTGGTGGGCAAACGGTATGCGGCAACCGTCCCCGGGGAAAGAAGCACAGGCCAACGGATAACTACTGACGCATGGCCGGCTCCAGCGATCGACAAGCCAGGAAAATCATCTTGCGGGGTATCGTCCAGGGGGTTGGTTTCCGGCCCTTCATTTTCCTGCATGCCCAGTCACATAAATTGCAGGGGTGGGTACTCAACTCATCGGGACGCGTCGAGATACATGTGCAGGGCGCACCGCAAAATATCGAAGCGTTTGAGGATACCTTGATTGGCAGTGCGCCTTCTATATCCAGCCCGGTTATCGAGTCTATTGATCGGGTTCCATGTATCGATGCGGATGAGTTCCTGATCCTCGAAAGTCAGGCCAGTGATGATGCGGACATCCACCTGCCGGCAGACCTGTTCACCTGCGATGACTGCTTGCGGGAACTGAATGATCCGGAAAACCGCCGTTACCGTTATCCGTTTATCAACTGTACGCAATGCGGGCCACGGTACACCCTGATCGAAGCACTGCCGTACGACCGGCCCAACACGAGCATGTCCGGTTTCCCCCTGTGTGAAGCCTGCAATGCGGAATACACCAATCCTGCCGATCGACGTTACCATGCAGAACCTGTTGCCTGCGCGCAGTGCGGTCCATCGCTGACCTATAGTGAAACGGGTACAGAAGCCATCGAGAGCAATGAAATTGCGCTCAAAGCAGCGTTAAAGGCACTGTTCGCCGGGAAAGTGCTCGCCGTCAAAGGTATCGGTGGCTACCACCTGGTTTGCGACGCACGCAGCGATGCCGCGGTTGAACAACTGCGCAAAACCAAGCCCCGGCCACATAAACCCCTGGCCGTGATGTTTCCGGCACCGCCCGATGATGGCCTGGCGAGTGTCAGGAAACATCTGCTCCCCAGTGACATTGAAGCACGTCAGCTGGAGTCACACGCGAGACCTATCGTACTGGTAAAAAAGAAGCCGGGAAGCGACCTGTCCGCTGCAATTGCGCCCGGTTTGAACGAGGTGGGTGCAATGCTGCCGTACAGCCCGCTGCACCATATCCTTCTTAACGATTTTGGCTCGCCGTTGGTGGCGACCTCGGCCAACATAAGCGGCGAACCGGTGCTGACGGAAAACAAGGATATCGATCGGCGCCTGTCACATGTTGCCAACGTCTTCCTCCACCATGACCGGCCTATCGTGCGGCCTGCGGACGACCCGGTATTCCGCGTCATCAACCGGCAACCTTCACCGATACGCCAGGGGCGCGGTCTTGCGCCCGTTGAAATCGAACTTCCATTTGAACTTGAGTCACCAGTGGTGGCGGTTGGCTCACACATGAAAAACACCATCGCACTGGCCTGGCAGAAACGCGCCGTTGTTTCGCCGCATATCGGTGAAATGGACAGCCCGCGCAGTTTACAAACATTTGAGCAATGCATAAGCGATTTGCAGGCGCTTTACCAGGTTGAAGCTGAACACATTGTCTGTGATGCACACCCGGGGTTTACGCCGTCGCGCTGGGCGCGCCGGCAAGACCTGGCAATCACTGACGTATACCACCATTTTGCGCATGCTTCCGGTGCCTATGCCGAGGCCCTGCTAAACAACAATGACCTGGGTAACATGCTCGTGTTTACCTGGGATGGCGTCGGACTCGGGCCGGACGGAACGCTCTGGGGTGGAGAGGCGCTGCTGGGCAAGCCCGGGCATTGGCAGCGTGCGGCGGGTTTCCGGCCATTCAGGTTGCCGGGCGGCGAAAGCGCCGGACGTGAACCCTGGCGCAGTGCCGCCGGCATTTGCTGGGAAGTTGGGTTGGATTACCCGACAGAAGAAGCATCGGATCCATTACTGCATAATTTCTGGAAACAAGGGATTAACGCACCGTTGACCACCGCCGCAGGTCGATTGTTTGATGCTGCTTCCGCCCTGTGTGGAGTCTGCACGAAAGCAAGTTTTGAAGGTCAGGGTCCAATGCTGTTCGAGGCCCTGGCTGCCAGTTTTGGGGGCACAGATGAATTTCCTGTAAGCGCGCTCGAAATGTCCCGCAGAGATAAAGTTTATTGCGCAGACTGGGCGACCTTAATCCCCATGCTTATAGACCAATCACGCCCCCTGCCGGAGCGCGCCGCCCATTTTCACCTAGCAATGGCCCACACGGTGCTGGCCCAGGCTCAACAAATTCGCGAAGATACCGGGGTTAATGCAATCGGGCTGTCAGGTGGTGTGTTTCAGAACCGGGTACTGACGGAGAAGTGCATCGCACTGCTGGAAAACGCCGGCTTTGATGTAACTTTGCCCCTTTTGACACCTGTCAACGACGGTGGCATCAGCTTCGGGCAAATTGTTGAATACGGCTACACAGAAGATAAAAGATGACAAACGAATCAATGCAGGACACCCACATTTCACTGGCACATGGCAACGGCGGCCGTTTCATGCGCGAACTCATCAACGAAATTTTTGCCCGGCACCTTGCCAACGACAGGCTAGATGTACAGGTCGATGCGGCCAGTCTCAGGTTGGATTCGCGCGACATAATTTTTACGACGGACGGTTTCACCGTCCAGCCACTGGAGTTTCCCGGCGGCGATATTGGCTCGCTGGCCGTGCATGGAACGGTCAATGATTTGGCGGTTGCAGGCGCCATGCCCAGATTTCTGAGCCTGAATGCGTTTATTGAAGAAGGCATGGAGGTTGCGCAACTCGAGCGTATCGTTAAAAGCCTCGCCACCGCCGCCAGCGAGGCAGGTGTCGAGGTGGTTGCGGGTGATACCAAGGTTTTAAAAAAAGGCGAAGGCGGCGGTCTTTACCTGGCAACCACCGGTATCGGCACCCGCGACCCGGGATTTGACCTCGGGCTGGACAGGATTCGTCACGGTGACGTAATGCTGGTCAGCGGTTCGGTCGGCGACCATGGTATTTCCGTATTGCTGGCGCGTGAGCAGTTTGGCCTGCGTGGCGACCTGCAATCCGACTCGGCAAGCGTAATACCCCTGGCCCAGGCGCTATCGGGAGTGGCAGGTGTACGTTTCATGCGTGACCCCACCCGCGGCGGTCTTGCAACGGTGTGCCACGAACTCACGCGGGCTACCGGGATGGGCATTCGCATCAGGCAAACCGACATCCCAATAAACGACCCGGTCCAATCGGTCTGCGATATGCTGGGCTACGATCCCCTGTTTCTCGCCTGTGAAGGCCGCGTTGTCGCCATTGTCGATGCAGACATGGCACAGCAGGTGCTGGCAAAATGGCAGGCCCTTCCCGGTGGCAGTGGCGCAAGCATTTTCGGCGTTATAGACGCAATGATTTCACATGTCATTTTGGAAACAGAACTGGGCGGAGAACGTATTCTCGAAGAACTGGAAGACGACCCGTTGCCGCGAATTTGTTGAATACACCAAGAGCAAGATTATCCACAGATCACACAAATCACAGAGATTTTTTACTTTAATCTACAAGCCAGATGCACCACGTTTAAGGATACAATGTCAGCCGAGCCAGACAGGACACCAAAAGGGTTACCAGACCAATGAACCAAACCACCGTCATCCGTAATGCAAAGCTGGTCAACGAAGGCCAGGTTACTGAATCCGATGTTTTACTCAAAAGCGGCCGGATTGAAAAGATTGCATCCGATATACAGGCACCCCCTGGTGCTGAAGTCGTGGATGCCAAAGGCCGGCACCTGCTTCCGGGGATAATTGATGATCAGGTGCATTTTCGTGAGCCGGGTTTGACCCACAAGGGGGATTTTTACAGCGAATCACGCGCCGCGGTGGCGGGCGGCATCACTTCTTACATGGAAATGCCCAATTCCAACCCGCCCACCACGGACGCGGAACAACTGGAATGGAAATATGCCCGCGCCGCGCAGACCTCAGGGGCCAACTTTGCTTTTTACTTTGGCGCGACCAATGACAATATCGAGGACATCAGGAGGCTTGACCCCGGCGCCACCTGTGGGGTCAAGATTTTCATGGGCGCATCGACCGGAAACATGCTGGTGGACGACAAATCGACGCTCGTGGCAATTTTCAGGGACTCCCCGGTACCGATCGCTACACATTGCGAATCCACACCGATGATCCAGGCCAATATCGATCGGGCCATGGCAAAGTACGGCAACAAAATCCCTGTGACCGAACACGCCAACATCCGCAGCGCGGAAGCCTGTTACGCGTCCAGTGAACTGGCCGTAGCGCTGGCGAAGAAGTACGGCGCGCATCTGCACGTATTGCACTTGACCACAGCGCGGGAAATGGAGCTGTTCGATCCCGGGCCGATGGATGGCAAGCAAATCACTGCCGAGGCCTGCGTGCATTTCCTGCATTTTGACGAATCGCAGTACGCGCAATACGGCAACCGGATCAAGTGCAACCCCGCCATCAAGACCAGGGCCGACCAGCAGGGCCTGTTGCAAGCGATCCGCGACGGCCGACTGGACATCATCGCCACCGATCACGCGCCGCATACGGTGGAGGAAAAAGCCTCGGATGACTACATGGCAGCACCGGCAGGCCTGCCACTGGTACAGGACTTCCTGGTCGCCGCGCTTGAACTGGTGCACGAGGGTAAACTCGACCTGCATACCGTTGTGCGCGGCATGACGCACAACCCGGCCAAGCGCTTCAGCGTCATTGACCGCGGATTCATACGCGAGGGCTATTACGCCGACCTGGTGTTGGTTGACATGGACGGCACTACCGAAGTGACACGCGAACGTGTGTTGTCGAAGTGCGGCTGGTCGCCGTTCGAAGGCCGTCGTTTCAACAGCCGTGTTGACGGCGTGTGGGTCAACGGTGCGCTGGCCTTTGACGGCACACAAGTGATCGAACACGGCGCTGCGATGCGCCTGCAGTTCAATCACAAACCGCGCTGATTTCAAGCTGTCACCCCTCAATTCGTCATGCCGGACCTGATCCGGGGTCTATTTTTGCCCAAGAGCAAATAAAAAACGGATTCCGGGTTTTGTGCAGGGATGCTCTTATGTCGCGTGAGCGCATGGAAGCGCGGAGCTACCAAGTCCGGAATGACCATCTACTTTTGTGTTAACCTGCTTTTTTCAATTTTGAGTGAGAATCATCCATGGGATTTCTGCAAGGAAAACGCGCACTGATCGTCGGTGTCGCCAGTAAACGATCGATTGCATGGGGAATTGCCGAGTCGATGCACCGCGAAGGTGCCGAGTTGGCATTTACCTACCAGACCGAAAAACTCAAATCGCGTGTTGAGCAGGTCGCCGAGGCATGTGAGTCAGACATCATCATTCCCTGCGATGTGGCTTATGACGAGCAGATCGAAGACACCTTTGCACAACTGGCCAGGCACTGGGACAGTTATGACATCCTGGTCCATGCCGTTGGTTTTGCTCCACGCGAGCAATTGGTCGGGGACTACATGGATGCCGTGACCCGCGAGGGGTTCCAGATCGCACACGACATCAGTTCCTACAGCTTCGCAGCACTGGCAAAAGCCGGCCGCAACATGATGAAAGGCCGCAACGGTGCACTGTTAACGCTGACTTACATGGGTTCCGTGCGGGCAATGCCAAGTTACAACGTAATGGGTCTTGCCAAGGCCAGCCTGGAGGCAAATACGCGTTACATGGCGCAGAGCCTGGGTCCGGAAGGACATCGCGTCAATGCGATATCTGCCGGACCGATCAAAACACTGGCGGCCGCCGGTATTTCACAGTTCAGAAAGATGCTTGATCACGTGCAGGGTACGGCTCCGCTAAGACGCACAGTGACGATTGAAGATGTGGGTAACGCCGCCGCATTCCTTTGTTCGGATCTTGCCGCCGGGATCACCGGTGAGATCACCTACGTGGATGCAGGTTACAACATTCTTGGAATGGCAGAACTGGGGTTAGACGCTTAGAACACCTGTCCCGGGCACGCAGTCCCGGTGTCACAGACCGAAACAGGTGGGCAATAACGCCCACCATGTTTCAGGCCGGGTTTATCTGATCCGGTCCTCGTATACTTCGATATCAGCCGCTGCACGCAACTGCTTCATCAGTGCAGATGTCTCATGACTGGCACTGGTATTGGCAAGCACCCGCTCATACTGCTGCCGTGCGGGCATGACACTTTCATCCAGTTCACCCGGGACAACGGACATGAGTTCGACTACGGCAAAGCCGTCAGCGGTTGGCAGCACGGCCTCAACCGCTTCGCTGTCAACAGGCTTATTCACCCGGAAAATTTCCTGCACGAGGGTCTGGTCAGGGACAAATGAATTGCGCTTGATCCCCTCATGGAGGCTATATTCAAGGCCAGCTTCCTGCGCTACGGCCTCAAGACCGGAATCGCCACCCTGCAATTCTGCAAGCAACTCCCGGGCCCTGGTATTTGCTTTATCGCGTGCCAAGTTATCGGTCAATGTGGCAATAATTTCTTCACGCACTTCCTCCAGCGGCTTGACCGCTACAGGTAGATGTTGTTGTAACCGGACCATAACCAGGCTGTTTTCATCCAGGTTGACGGGATCACTGACCGAACCCTGCAACAGCACCAGGTCAGAGAATGCTGCTTCAACAACTTCGGGGTAAGCTGCGATACCCTCACCACCGGTCCTTGGGAAAGGGCCGGCGACATTGACTGGAAGTTCCATCACAAGTGCAGCACTCTCCAGCGTGGTCGGATCCTCGTAAATAAGATCTACCAACCGGTCAGCCTGTTCGAGGAAAGCCCGCGCCGCTGCGTCTTCCTGGTATTCATTTACAAGCGTCATCCTGGCTTCTTCAAAACTCATGCCGGCAGACTCTCGAATTTCCTTTAGTTGTATGACGTGCCAGCCAAAAGCGGTCTGCACGGGCTCGGATACCGGTGTCTCCATGCTCAGTTCATACATGGCGTTTTCAAATGCCTGGACCATGACACCCGCTTCCACCCAACCGAGGTCACCACCTGATTCTGCAGACCCCTGGTCCTGTGAATTTTCTTTTGCCAGGGTAGCGAAATCTTCACCTTCCCGGGCCCGCCTGGACAGGTCTTCGGCGGTTTGCCGGGCAGTTTCTATTTCAGCCTCGTCTGCATTCGGTGCAACCTGTATCAGGATGTGAGCAACATTTCGCTGCTCAGGGCTCACGAAACGCGCCTTTTGCGCTTCAAACTGTTCGCGTAAAAAGTCATCGTCCGGCGGCGGACCGCCGGGTATTGCTGATGCACTCAGCTCAAGGTACTCGATAATCACCTGCTCTTCTGAGCGGTAATCTTCGGTGTGTGAATCGTACCAGGCTGTAACTTCCTCTTCGCTAAACGAGGGAGGTGCTTCGGCTGTTTCGGTGGGCACCATGACCACACCGAATGTTCTGCCCTGGTCAACCAGGGCAACAAAATTCTGTAACTCGACAGATGTTGCAATACTGCTTTCGGCTATATTACGGGGCAATTGGCTGATGATGTACTGGGTCCGCATTTCATTTTCGAATTGCTTTGGTGTCAAGCCTTGTGAGGTCAGCCTGCTCTGGTAAACATCGGCATTGAACTCGCCATCGACCTGGAATGCCGGAATATTACGGATTTCCAGGGCCAGCGTCTGATCGTCGACATCAAGACCCATGGACTGCGCAGCCTGCGTGATCAACTCCTCGTCGATCAGGTTATCCAGGTGCTCACGGCGGACGGTCAATTGATCCATCTGGACAGGGTCATATGCGGCACCCATGATGGACTGCATGCGCCTGCGATAATTGGAAAAGCTCTGGTTAAAGTCGTTATAGGTGATTTCTGCGTCATTGATCCTGGCGACATTGTTGCCGCCACTGGAAGTAAAGTACTCGTTAACGCCGACGAGCGCGAATGGGATAACCAGTATACCGAGAATAGTGAAGGCCAGAATTCCTGTCAGTCTTTCCCGTATGGATTGAAGAACCATGGTTTAACTACCTTTCCAGTTTAAGTTAGCAGATAAGAAAAAGGCGCCTTTCAGGCGCCCTTTCTTACATATGGCGGAGTGGACGGGACTCGAACCCGCGACCCCCGGCGTGACAGGCCGGTATTCTAACCAACTGAACTACCACTCCACATACGTTGGTGGGTGCTGAGGGGATCGAACCCCCGACCCTCGCCTTGTAAGGGCGATGCTCTCCCAGCTGAGCTAAGCACCCCCGTTCGAAGGCGCGCTAGTTTACGGCATCCTTAAGGGCTTTACCAGCCTTAAATGAGGGATTATTTGATGCCTTGATCTGAATGGTTTCGCCAGTACGCGGATTGCGGCCTGAACGTGCAGCACGATGCTTAACAGAAAAAGTTCCAAAGCCAACCATGGAAACTGATTTACCGCCTTTCAGCGCCCCAGTTACAGCAGAAGTAAAGCCGTCGAGAGCCCGGCCGGCGTCTGCTTTGCTCAGACCAGAAGCATTCGCAATTGCGTCAACTAGATCAGATTTATTCATTATATACACTCCATTTGTTCAGGTGTTGATTGTAGGTGATGAAGACTTGAGCAGGCCGTCCAGCGTCTAACCCCCACTGAAAATTCCGCAGCTGCGAAAGTTGTCTAAACTCCCGCAAGGCCTTACAAATCAAGGCCTGCAAGCCGAACGGCCATGTTAATACACGACTCTGCTGCTGCGCAACTGGTATTGAACGATTTGACGACCTTTTGCATTAAAATTTACTTCCAAGCGATTCATTTGACTCGGAAGACTTGTTTTCACGGTCTTAGAAAATAAAACGCACAAAATGCCTTTTACATCAATGTGGACGGGTTTCCTTCTCAACTTCCGCAAGGGGAGCCTTCGAATCCAGCGCACCGGCCACGGGTTTTGGCTCTTCAGCCAGTGCAACCTTTAGTACCTCGTCTATGTCAGAGACCGGGTAAATTTCCAGTTTACGCAGGATATTCCTGGGTATGTCCGCCAGGTCCTTTTCATTCTCAGCAGGGATGATCACTGTCTGGATTCCACCGCGATGGGCAGCCAGCAGTTTTTCTTTCAACCCGCCGATGGGCAACACCGTGCCACGCAGGGTAATTTCTCCCGTCATTGCAACCGTCGCGCGCACCGGAATTTTGGTCAGCGCAGAGACCAGTGCAGTGCACATGCCGATACCCGCGCTTGGACCGTCCTTGGGTGTCGCACCTTCGGGAACGTGTACATGTGCGTCCAGTTTCTGGTAGAAATCCGGGTCAATTCCAAGCGAAGTTGCTTTGCTCCTGACCACGGTCATCGCGGCCTGGATGGATTCTTTCATCACATCACCGAGTTGGCCGGTCTGTTCCAACCTTCCCTTGCCGGGCACGAGCATCGCTTCAATCTGCAGCAATTCACCGCCAACCTGGGTCCAGGCAAGGCCTGTTACCTGTCCAATCGCGTTGCTTTCTTCCGCAAGTCCATAGCGGAACTGCCGGACACCCAGGTAAGTTTCCAGGTTGCGTGCAGAAACCACGACCTTGCTGAGCTTCTTGTCCAGCGCCAGTCTTTTTACCGCCTTGCGGCAAATCTTTGCGAGTTCCCGTTCCATGTTACGGACACCGGATTCACGGGTGTAGTAACGTACGATATCCACCAACACCTGGTCGCTGATTTGCACTTCTTTTTTGCGCAGGCCATTTTGCTCCATCTGTTTTGGCAGCAGGTAGTTTTTGGCAATGTGCAATTTTTCGTCTTCGGTGTATCCGGGTATGCGTATGACTTCCATAGGGTCGAGCAAAGGGCCTGGAATGTTCAGCGAATTGGCTGTAGCAACGAACATCACGTCGGACAAATCAAAATCCACTTCAAGGTAGTGATCGTTGAACGCATGATTCTGTTCAGGATCCAACACCTCAAGCAGCGCTGATGAAGGGTCACCACGGAAATCCATAGACATCTTGTCGAGTTCATCCAGCATGAACAACGGATTGCGCGCGCCCACCTTGGCCATATTCTGCAACACGCGGCCCGGCATGGATCCTATATAGGTACGGCGATGTCCGCGGATTTCCGCCTCATCCCGAACCCCGCCCAGTGACATGCGCACGAACTTACGGCCTGTGGCACGGGCTATCGAGCGTCCGAGGCTGGTTTTACCAACACCAGGCGGGCCAACCAGGCACAAGATAGGGCCCTTCATGGCCTTGACCCGCTGCTGTACCGCCAGGTATTCGAGAATACGCTCCTTGACCTTCTCAAGCCCGTAGTGATCGGCTTCGAGTATGGCTTCGGCTTCGGCCAGGTTTTTGCGGATACGGCTGCGCTTTTTCCATGGCACATTCAGCATCCAGTCTATATAGTTTCTGACCACGGTTGCTTCGGCTGACATCGGTGACATCATTTTCAGCTTATTGAGCTCGGAGGTGGCCTTTTTCTTGGCTTCCGGACTCATACCGGCCTCTTCAACACGGCGGGTCAACTCATCCATGTCATTAGGCGCGTCATCCATGTCACCCAGTTCTTTCTGGATAGCCTTCATCTGCTCGTTGAGATAGTACTCCCGCTGGCTCTTCTCCATCTGGGTCTTGACCCGGCCGCGGATGCGTTTCTCAAGCTGCAGCACCTCGATCTCGCCTTCGACCAGGCTCATGAGTTTTTCCATGCGCTCGGCGACGCCGCCAATCTCGAGAATGGCCTGCTTTTCTTCCAGGCGGATACTCAAATGAGCGGCCACGGTATCGGCAAGACGGCTCGGGTCTTCTATTCCGGCCAGGGTGGTCAATAATTCGGGTGGAATTTTGCGGTTAAGTTTTACGTATTGTTCAAACAGCGAAACAAGTGAACGCATGGTCACTTCGAGTTCCTGCTCACTGCGGCCTTCTTCGACAGGGAGCAGATCCCACCAGGCTTCGAAATAACCGTTTTCTTCAATAAAATTCTTGATTCTGACCCTTTCACCACCCTCGACCAGCACCTTGGTCGTACCATCGGGCAGTTTCAACAACTGCAAAACAGTTGCCAACGTACCCACTTCGAACAGGTCCGCTTCGGTCGGGTCATCGATTTCTGCACTGCGTTGTGTGACAAGAACGATTCGCTTGTCGATATTCATAGATTGGTCAAGTGCGAGTATTGACCTGTCACGCCCGACAAACAGTGGAATGACCATGTGCGGGTAGACCACAACATCACGTAAAGACAACACCGGCGTGGGTTGCATGCTGCCCTTTGGCTCGCTGGTTGTTGTTACGGTTTCGGCCTTTGGTGTGTCGGGGTTAGTCATCGTGTTCCTTTTCAATAATGCCGGCGGGATAAGCCAATGTAATTCAGGGCGCAATACCCTTCAAGTTGATAATCAGGAATATGGGCTCTTGATTGGAAAAATCAATGCCAGTGTGCAGGAAGGAACAGGGCTTTCAATCTTTAAATTGCCGTGGGACGCGCCTCCCACAACTACTCTCAATGAACTGTGGGACGTGCGTCCCGTGGTGATTCTGTCCTGTTATTCGCCTGAAGCCAGGTCTGCGGGCACATTCTCATAAAGAATAAACGGCTCGGATTCACCGTCGATGACGCTTTCATCGACAACAACCTTGGAAACATTCTCCAGCGACGGTAATTCGTACATGCTGTTAAGCAGGGTGCTCTCAAGAATGGTGCGTAATCCACGGGCGCCGGTTTTTCGGGCCATTGCCCGACGGGCGATTGCCCGTAACGCTTCTTCGCGGATGTCCAGTTCTGAACCTTCCATAGCGAACAGCTGCTGGTACTGCTTGATCAGCGCATTTTTGGGCTCAACCAGGATACGCACCAGCGCTTCCTCGTCCAGTTCCCGGAGCGTGGCGACTACCGGCAGGCGGCCGACGAATTCGGGTATCAGGCCATATTTGACCAGGTCTTCCGGCTCCACGTCGAGCAGCAGCTTGCCGATATTCTCGTCATCCTTGGGGTTGCGGACCTCTGCCGAGAAACCGATACCGGATGCAGTTGATCGAGACTGGATAATTTTTTCGAGGCCCGAAAACGCACCGCCGCAGATAAACAGGATTTGCCCGGTATCAACCTGCAGGAACTCCTGCTGCGGATGTTTACGCCCGCCCTGTGGCGGCACCGAGGCAATGGTTCCCTCAATCAGCTTCAAAAGGGCCTGCTGTACACCTTCACCGGAAACATCGCGTGTGATGGATGGATTCTCGGCCTTGCGAGAAATCTTGTCGATTTCATCAATATAGACAATGCCCGTCTGTGCCTTGTCAACATCGTAATCACACTTCTGCAGCAATTTCTGGATGATGTTTTCAACGTCTTCACCCACATAACCGGCTTCGGTCAACGTGGTTGCATCTGCAATTGTGAACGGCACATTGAGCATCCGGGCCAGTGTTTCGGCCAACAATGTCTTACCTGAACCGGTTGGGCCGATCAGCAGAATATTGCTTTTGGCGAGTTCAATTTCGTCACTTGCACGCTGTGGCTCAAGACGCTTGTAGTGGTTGTAAACGGCGACGGAAAGAACCTTTTTTGCGTGTTGCTGGCCAATGACAAAATCATCCAGAAATGCATGTATATCTTTGGGTGTGGGCAACTGATCACGGTCGCCTGCGCCGACTTCCTCCAGTTCCTCACGGATGATGTCGTTGCAAAGCTCAACGCATTCGTCGCAGATATAAACACTGGGCCCGGCAATCAGCTTGCGAACCTCGTGTTGGCTTTTACCGCAGAAAGAGCAGTATAGAATTTTTCCGTCCGTGCTTGTCTTTTCTTGATCGCTCATTTCACTTTACCCAGCATCCTGCGGAAAATACTACTATTTTTTATTGTCGGAGTCATCCTTTCGGGTATCGATTATTTCATCGATCAAGCCGTATTTCTTCGCCTCTTCCGGACTCATGAAATTATCACGCTCTGTATCCTGGGCAATTTTATCAACTGACTGGCCACTATGATAAGCCAGCAAATCGTTTAATTGTGAACGAATTTTCAGAATTTCGCGGGTGTGAATTTCGATATCGGTTGCCTGTCCCTGGTAACCACCCAGTGGTTGGTGAATCATTACCCTTGAATGTGGCAAGCAATATCGTTTGCCCTTCGCACCGGCAGCGAGCAGCATTGCACCCATGCTTGCAGCCTGTCCGATACACATCGTACTGACATCGGGCTTGATGAACTGCATCGTGTCGTAAATCGCCAGGCCGGAGCTCACCGAACCACCCGGGCTGTTGATATACAGGTTCATGTCCTTGTCCGGGTTTTCCGACTCGAGAAACAGCAACTGGGCGACGATCACATTGGCGGTATGGTCGTCTACTGGCCCAACCAGGAAAACCACGCGTTCTTTGAGAAGACGCGAATAAATGTCATAAGCACGTTCACCACGCGAAGTCTGTTCGACCACCATCGGAACGAGGTTCAAAGCACGTGTTTCGTTATTCATTCTACTGGCCTGCCGCCTGGGTTGCTGCATTGATGGCTTCCTGGAAGCTCATCGGTTTATCTGTCACTTTAGCGTTATTGACAACCCAGTCAACTACCTGGTTCTCCAGCACGCTGTTTTCGACGGCCTGCATCAGGCGTTGATCGCTGTAGTACATTTGCACGACTTCACGTGGCTCTTCGTAGGTCTGGGAAATTTCCTCGATGGATTCACGCACCTTGGCGGCGTCGATCTCAATCGATTTCTGCCGGGCGAGTTCTCCCATTAACATCCCGCTGCGCACCCGCTTCCTGGCAGGCTCCCTGAAATGGTTCAGCATTTCGTCTGTCACTTCAATCTCGGCACCGCGCAACATCTGGTTCAAAAGGTTGCGTGCTTCACCTGTCACGATGGACTCGGGCACTTCCAGATCCTCATGCATTTCAAGCAGGCGGTCGGCCACCTGTGCTTTCAGTTGCGTATTGACCGCCTGGTTGAGTTCCCGCTCCAGGTTGTTTCTTATCTCGGTGAGAAGCTCTTCAGTTTCGCCGCTGGCAACACCGAACATCTTGGCAAACTCTCCGTCAACTTCGGGCAACTCACCCTGCTGGACATTTTTCATGGTGAGGGCCGCTTTGGCCTTCTTGCCGGCCAGTGCAGACTCACGGAAATCTTCAGGGAATGTCAAACTGACACTCTTTTCTTCACCGGCTGACATCTTACGGGCAGCTTTCTCAAGGTCTTCAAAACCTGATTCACCCATAATGATGGCCAGGCGGAAATTGCCGGTCTCGGGCAGAGTCCCTTCTTCGGTCTCAGCAGTGTATTCAATCAAAACCTGGTCGCCGTCAGCCGGTTTGCGGTCGACGTCGACCCAGGTAATTTTCTGTTTCTTCAGGGTCTCCAGCATTTCATCAACATCACCGTCAGTGACGCTAACCTCGGGACGTTCGATGGCGATATCGGCGATTTCAATTGCACCCATTTCTGGATAAACCTCGACGATCGCGTTGAACTCAAGACCTTTTTCATCGTCGAGTACCGGTTCTTCGTCCAGACGGGGACTGGCCGCGATCCGCAGTGATTCGTCCTGGATGGCCTGCTGCAATGACGATTGAGCGGTTTGCTGGATGACTTCCTGGGTCGCCTGCTTGCCATAACGTTGCTTCAGCACGCTGAATGGCACACGTCCGGGGCGGAAACCCTTGATCCTGACCTGCTTGCCAATTTCGCGTAGCCGTGCCTTAACCTGCTTTTGGATTTCTTCTGCCGGAACCTGAATGTTCAACCGCTTTTCTACTGTGCTGGTATTTTCAACTGAGACTTGCATGAATGCTGTCAACCTCTTGGTGATTTTTGTCGTGCCGACCGTGGCGGGTATTGGTGCGAAAGGGGAGACTCGAACTCCCACGGGTTGCCCCACTGGAACCTAAATCCAGCGCGTCTACCAATTCCGCCACTTTCGCTAAACGTTTTCCGAACTGATATCCGTCCAGGGGCAATAATGGTGGGCCATCTAGGACTCGAACCTAGAACCAATAGATTAAGAGTCTACTGCTCTGCCAATTGA
>CALBDB010000103.1 GCA_937927755.1 uncultured Lysobacterales bacterium | reverse complement strand
TGCACCACAGCTGAAACTCGATGCCTCCCGCGAATCACCATTGCCGTCGTACTTCGCGACCGCAGGATAGGCACAAACGGGCCTGGACCCGGTGGGTTGCATGTTTTCATCAAGCCAGTACGCGATAACCTGGTCGGGCGCTTCCCTCGATTCGACCCAGTTGTCGATTTCATCCAGGAAATTGACCCAGGAAGGCCCTGGACCACCGAAACAATGTTCGACACCCGGCATCAGGAACAGCCGGACATCATCTGATGCGGTTTCGTCATGTCCAAGTACTTGTTCGTAGTAGTCGGCGAATGCGAGAGAAGTTTGCGCGTTGTCCGACCAGCCGTTGTAGATCAGGAGCTTGCCTCCGCGCTCGCGAAACGCCGACAGATCCGGGTCCGTAGCATTGAGTGTCTCGGCAGCACGAGCCCCGTCCTTTGCCAGCTTGTCGTAGTTGTATCCGACGTAATTCCACTCGGGATTGTTGTAGATAAAATAACGCATGATGTCGATGCCGAAAGAGTAATAGGCGCTTGGAGTCACGGGCGCTTCAAATGGCCCCGTGTCCACGCCAGCTTGGAAGTCGTCGGCACCATCCTGATACTTCAATCCGCCGGTCAGCCAGCGGGACCAGCCCCCTGCGGCACTTTCACCGCCGAACGGAAATCCGAAATAAAACGGTTGGCCCGAGGAATCCGTGGGTCCATCGTAAACGACCTTGACCGCTGCGAGTTGCTCCTCGCTGAGACACCTGTCGGTCTTCTCCCCTTCGCACAGCAATGTGGCGACATCAAATTCGCACTGTCGGGGATCATTGAGTATGCCGTCTTCGATGCCGTCCATCGCATCGCACATTGCCAGATAGGACGACTCGATCAAACGCTGCTCCTCCGGGCCGACTACGGCCTCCTCCAAGTTGGAAGGGTCGGGGTACATTGCCGCACTGATCTGGGTCGCTGCCGCAGCAACTCCCGTCCAATCATATGCAGGTGAGCCGGCTACGATGCCGTCGAAATCTTCCGGATATCGCTGCGCCTCCATGAATCCGTGGCCTCCGCCACGCGAGCAACCGGTGAAGTAACTCCGGCTGATGTCCCTGCCGAAATAATCGGTGATCAGCGCTTTCGCCGTTACGGCAGTACGGTGCACGGCCTGGTGACCGAAGCTGACCAGGCGCTCCAGGTTGTTGTAGGCCCATTTCGCGCTGGCCGGGTGCCCTGCGTGGCCGGTATCAGTGCCGACCGTGGCGTATCCTTTCTGCAGAGAACCAAACATGAGCGACGTGTTTTGCACCGAACCAACGAATCCCCCACCGCCACCCATCACGAACTTGCCGTTCCAGTTCTCCGGCAGCAGTAGTTCGAAATGGGTTTCTGTGCCTATGATGCCCACCACCTTGCAGTGTGGTGCGGGGGCGGCTTCAACCGTCACAGATGTGATGCGCACGTCGGGCAAGGCTCGCAGCGACTGCTCCGTGCACGACTTCGATGCCTCCGCCAACGCGGAGAACGAAACAAGCAAAACGGCTGCGATGAATATCGTCAATGGAATGATATTTTTCATTTCAAACCTTTTAATCTACGTCCGAGATTCTTAGCCTAATCGATCAAACGGAAAAATTCACTTTCAAACACGAGCCGGCTCAATTCAAACTGTGATTATACGCAGGGGCACAAGAAATGGGTCGTAAGCGGTCATTAGCCCCATGTAGCCAAAAATGATCGCTTCTCTAATCGGGCCCTGATGTCAAGTTCCCGTTGTTTATGGAATATTACTGGTCGCATTTGGGTGTACGAGACATGGCGGCTTCTGGCCGATAAGCGACCCTTTCGTAATCGGTATTCTAAATTTCTAAAGGGTCGGTTTACGGCCATTAGCGGACTGTCAGAAAGTTGGATCCGACCCCAAGTGATAGAAATCGCCAAATAAGTGACTACCGGGGGGGGTAAAGGCGTTCCCCCTTATTTGGGAGTTGAATCGACTCTGTACACTTTGACGGGAAAATGCACACCCTTGACTTTGATTTCCCCTTTTGGCGTGCAATGCACCTCGTCACGAATGAGTTGCCAACTGGCATCGCTTAGCAGAATCTCGCCTGGCTGACACTGAGCCTGGATGCGGGCAGTCACGTTGGTCTGCAGGCCAATGGCAGTGTATGTCATGCGTCCTTGCGAGCCGAAACTGCCAACGCTGAGCATGCCGGTGTTGATACCCATTCGGACCCGGAGATCTTCGCCAAGGCCGAGTTCGCGCCAGCCTTCGTTTAGCCCAACCATTTCTCGCTGCATGGCCAGCGCCATTTCAGCAGCCCGGCGAACCTGCTCCCTGGGTTCCATTTTATCGGGAGCGCCGAACAATGCCATGATACCGTCACCGGAAAACTCGTTGAGTGTGCCACTGTGCGCATCAACAATCCTCGACATTGCCGACAGGTAGTCATTGATCACTTGCGTGATGACTTCGGGTTCGACACGATCGGCAATTTCTGTGAAGCCGACCACATCTGAGAAGAACACCGTCAGGCGGCGGCGCCTTGGTGTGTCGATCTCCGCTTCCTGTCCGGCGATGATGCGGTTCGCCACTGCTGGAGGAACGTAGCGGCGAATTAACTCACGGCTATGCTGGAGAGCACGTTCAGCGTGTTGGCGAGCCGCCACCGTAAGCCCGGTTAGGATCATGAAAAAAAGGATCGCACACAGTAACCATAGAAAGCCCTGTGCAAACCAGCCTGGATCGTTGCGCACGTCGATTAGCCGGTCCAGAAAAGCCGGAGCGAAAGGCAACCACTGCTGAATTTGTGCGATACCGAGCAGCAGTATCCCTATGATCCAGTAGCCGATCATCATCATCGCCGCACGCCAGCCGAATAAAATGTAATTTCCCGCGACCATGACCAAAAGAAATGCCGTGAACACGCTGTCCATCGTGCCATACATGTATGCGTGCTGAATCGCAAAACCACCATACCCAAAGACGTTGATGTAGACCGGAATGTTTGTCGGGCTGCCGCGCGCAGCCCAGAAGGAGCAAACACCCAAGGCAATGCACAGGAACATGAACCAGAGCCAGTACGAGACACGAATGAGCTGCAGGGCAAAAGCGGGTTTATCGCTAAGCAACACCTCAAAGTTGATCATGATGACCAGGTGAAATGGCACGCTGAGGGCATAGGCCAACATCAATGTCCTTGCCGGAGGCCATTCATCAAAGTTGAGAAAGGCTCTGACCAGGCGATTAATGGTTTCCTGGTGCAAGGTCCAGGCTTGTTTCCCAGCGGGTTCAGTCAACATAACTCTACTCCCACATGCTGTAAGTGAGAAGGTCGCCGAAGAACAGCAATTGCCCCATTTGTGTCCACTCAGGCTGATTCTTTTTAACCTTTTTGGATTTTACTCCAATTAATTAAGCGCTGCAGAGGCATGGAATACTGGTTTTTAGTCACCCCCAAAGGGACGGCTTCTGGCCGCTAGCTGCCACAGGTGATTGCTCGTTACAAACTTCCGTTTCTGAGCGGAAAGCAGCCATTCGTTTGGTGGAAATTTCAGTAAAGTGAACGACGGCTAACGGCCAGGAGCGGTCATCATATCGTAGTCTAAAGTTTGAGTTAAAAACCTGGCATTACCCTAGAATTTCAACCCAAAAGGCGTATACTCATCAACGGGTTACTGTGCTACCAATTAGCCTGATTATTCATATAAGCCTGCAATAAAAATCCAATAATCTCTTTATCGCAAGTAGCGGGGCTGGCATCACGCCAGCATTCATTTCTTTTGTAGGAGCAAAGTTATGAAATTCAAATTCTTAGTGATCGGATTGGCTGTTTTGATTTTGCCGTTCAGTGCTATGTCAGGCAAAGACAATGTTTTTGGAGGTGTTTGGATGTCATCAAATGACGGCGATGTCGCCTTACCCGGGGAAGGGCGCGAAGGCGCTTGTATGGGTAGTGTGGATGAATTTTTCGTCATGACGCATGGCTACGCAACCGGGTTGGGCGATAGCGGTCATGTGCGTATTTATGACACTGAAAACGACTTTTGGTTTACAGGTGCGTCTTCACCTAATGCTCGTTCAGAGGGTGTAGGTGCGGCATATGGTGGTTTTGTCTATTGCATTGGTGGTCGAGTGGAGGCACTTGTTGAGCGGTATGACTTTGGCGGAAATAGCTGGTCAGAGATGGCACCCATGGGTGTGGCGCGCGGAGGTCCCGCAGCAGCCGTTTATGAGTACCACACCGGCGTTTTCGAATTAGTGCTGGATGTCTCAGTAGAAGTACTGGATCCCAGGATCTACGTTTTTGGAGGTCGGGACGGCGGTGCCCCATTCAGCGGAAGCGTTTTGAACTCGGCCGAAGTGTATGACATCAAGACTGACGCATGGTCTGCAATTGCACCCCCGCCAACACCGGTTTCGGATGCGCGTGCAGTAACCAAGGGCGGTAATATTTACCTGATCGGCGGTGCTGTTACGGGTGCAGGCCAAGTCGCTTCACCGATACTCCAGATTTATGACCCACAGACTGACACTTGGGAAGCGGGTCCTGATATGTCTGAGGCCCGGGCTAACCACGCGGCAGCATCTATCGGCAACACCATTTATGTAATGGGTGGTTTTGATGCTACTGGAGTCACTCTCGATACTGCAGAGGCTTTTGATGTTGACAAGGGCGAATGGGCTCCCTGGATAGCTGAGAAGCCGAATACCTGCAACGAAACCCATGCTGTGAGGGTAGCCAACAAACTATATGTGTTCGGTTCTGGTGCGGGGGGAGCAGCGGAGAACTACTTCGACGTTTTCAGCCGCAAGTAACGTGACATATTGACCACAGCAATGGCCCGGCCAGTTACTGGCCGGGTCTTCTATTAAGCCGGTTGAAAGCAGACACTTATCAAGCAAGAAGTGTAGCAAATTCGGTGACGGCTAACGGCCAAAAACGGTCGTTCAATCAACACCAAATACCGATTCAATCAGCGCTGTGTCCATGTATTCCTTTACGTCCGCAATCTGTCCATCACAGATTCTGATGACTTGGCAATTATGACCAGTTACTTCAGGACAGTCATCATGGCCCCTGTGGGGTTGCTATTAATCGCCTGCACTGCAGTGCCGAGCAAACAGGACCAAGGCATAATGATAGGCGCCATCGCTTGAGGCATTCTCGGCCACCAGATCGGAGGGGGTAGCGGCAAAGTACTGGCGACGATAGTGGGCACTACAGCGGGCGCAGCAATTGGCGGAAGTATTGGGTGCACCATGGACGACACGGATCGAATGAATACCACTGCCGCTTTGGAGAATGTGCGCACTGGTGTCCCTTCTGCCTGGATTAACCCTGACACCGGTTTTGAGTACGTGGTTACTCCGACCCATACCTACGATTCAGACGCCGGTCCGTGTCGGGAATATACTTTGGACGCAAAAATTGGTGGTGAAACCGAGCAGGTCTATGGCACTGCCTGCCGGCAAGCCGACGGAAGTTGGATGATAGTGGACTGATCGGCCAATGATTGTCATTTAGTACAGTATTATCGAGTTGATCGCAAAGGCGAGAAGCAAGCACGATCCCACGTAGCTGATGTTTATCAATGCACGAACAGGCCAATCAAAACCGGCGTAGTTAAGCCCTGTGGCCTGGCCAATGACAACAGCCAACCCCATAAAGAAAAACCATGGGGTAAATAAAAACACTGCACTTCCCCTGACGGCCGACCCGACAGCGTCGTGTAATGCACCGCAGACCACAAAAGTGATAACCAGGCTTAGTGCTGGTGGGAGCCAGTGTTTTAGCGGTGCATTCACATAACGGCCGAGATAGTAACCAAAAATCGGATTCCAGTAACGCCAGAATTCTGCAAACGTGCCGGCTCCCAATGAGCGATGAAGCATATTACGCAGGGAGCCGGCAGCGCCGAGAGGAACACCGTTACGACGGCGCACATAGTAGGCTAATGTTAACTTCCGCCCTGTTTCATTGATTGGGTTAGTCACTCAAGCCCTACGCTCGCCTATTTCAACTGGGTCCACAAGTGGGTATAAGCCAGCGCCAGGCGCAATGCCATTTGGTCGTTGGTCACGGAACCGCCGTGGCCGCCTTCCATGTTCTCGTAATACCAGATTTCCTGACCGTATTCTTGCATCCGTGCGGCAAATTTCCTGGCGTGCCCTGGGTGCACGCGGTCGTCACGTGTCGATGTGTAGAAGAACACGGCCGGGTAATCCACGTCTTTTTTAAGATTTTGATAGGGTGAGTATTCCTTGATGTAAGCCCATTCTTCGGGCACGTCGGGATCACCGTACTCTGCCATCCAGCTCGCCCCCGCCAATAGCAGGTGGTAGCGCTTCATGTCCAGCAGCGGCACACCGCATATCACCGCGCCATAGAGATCGGGGCGGCGGGTGATGGCGGCACCGACCAGCAGTCCGCCATTGGAACGGCCTTCTATCCCCAGGTGTTTGGGTGAAGTGATATTCCGCTCAACCAGGTCTTCTGCAACGGCTTCAAAATCCTCAAACGCGAGGTAATGGTTTTCCTTCAGGGCAGCAGCATGCCATGCGGGGCCGAACTCGCCGCCGCCACGGATGTTGGCCAGTACGAAAACGCCGCCGCGGTCCAGCCAGAGCTTGCCATAGGCGCCATAGAGCTTTTCATAAGAACCGGAGTATGAGGGAGTCAATGAGTTACGGAACCCGCCATAGGAAAAGATATGGGTCGGGTTCTTACCGTCAAGTATTGCGTCTTTTGCGATGACTACGAAATAGGGGATCTTGGTGCCGTCTGCCGAGGTCGCGAAAAACTGCTCGGTTTTATAACGGCTGCCATCAAAACTGGGGTTCTGGTTCTTGAGTTTTTGCGGCAGCCAATTCTCGGATGCGACGTGATACAGGGCCGGGGGGCTGGTAAAGGATTCGTAGTGTGCAAAGAAATTGCCGGTTTCATCATCGGTGCTGGTGATTTCGAGGGACCCGTTGTCAGGGAAGGGTACCAGTTTGCGTTCCCAACTGCCTTCTGGACCGGGGCTGTAGCGGTAGATTTTACCGCGAACATTTTCCAGCACAGTGACCAATACATTTGAATCTGTGGTGGCCACTGCTTCCACGACTGTTGAGGAATCAGGCACGATCAGAACATCGATTACGCCATCGTTGTCATCACGCAGAGCCGAAGTATCAGCAACCAGCACCGCGCCCTGCGGATAGGTCGTATCGCCGCGCACCCAGTCCTCTTTGAGGGAAACGATCAGTCGGCCCTGGAAGGCGCCATTGACAACTGCGGACACCGGCAAATCGAGCACATGCAAGCTGCCATCGATCAGTTGGTAACGTTTGGATGTCCAGAAAGTCAGGCCCTCCCTGACCATGTCGATGTCATCACCTGCCGAGCGCATTCGAAAGCCGTAAGACGAGACAGATTTTGCATCACCCTCGTAGACCAACTCTGCGGCAGCCAGTTGTGTACCGCGCTTCCAGCGTTTGACGATCCTCGGGTAGCCGGACTCTGTCATTGAGCCTTCGCCAAAATCGGTGGAGACAAAAACCGTATTTTCGTCAATCCAATCTGTATTGCCCTTGGACTTTGGCAAATAGAAACCGTCTTTCACGAAGGTTTTGTTAACAGAATTAAACTCACGGATCACCGATGCATCCCCTCCGCCGGGAGACAGGTGCATCATGCAATGCTCAGGGTGCTTCGGTAGGCAATCCATGCCTTTGAATACCCATTGCGTGTTTTCCTTTTTGCTGAGCTCGTCAATATTGATGACGATTTCCCAGTCGGGTGACTCCTTGGCAAATTCCGCCAGCGTGGTGCGCCTGAAAATACCCCGTGGATTTTTCTCATCTTTCCAGAAGTTATAAAGCCAGTCTCCTTCCTGGTAAACGTCGGGAAGCCGGGAGGTGGCGTTCAGCGTGGCGCTGGCCTGTGCATACAGCTCGTCAAACAGGGGATTGGTTTTTAAACGTTCGAAGGTCGATTTGTTTTCAGCCTTGACCCAGTCCAGTGCTTTTTCATCATCAATATTTTCAAGCCAGAGATAGGGATCTTCCTCTGCCCAGCATGAGGAAGTGGCAGCGATACCTGCCAGCAAAATAAGGGTACTAATACGCATTGTAGGTTCCTTGGGAATTAGTGAAGAAATTGGTGTTTGTTTATCTGACGTATTCTACTAGTGAACCATTGTTCAGGCCCGGGTAAAAAGTGCCAAAAGGCAGGGGCCAGCTGAGGCTGCAGCTTTATATCAGGTGCCACAGAAAGTTTGCCGGACGACCTGCTCCGGACGCGGTGGCGTGGCGTAACGCGCGAGCGCGTTTTTAAACTCAAATGGTTGGGCGAGGATACCGACAAGCTCGTGGAACGGCTTGAAATCCTGCCGTGTCTCAGCTGCCTCTATTGCTTCTTCGACCAGGTGGTTGCGTGGAATGAACACCGGGTTGGCAAGATACATTTCAGCCTGTCGTGTACTGGCCTCAACCGGCTTGCTGGCAAGGTTGTCCCGCCACCTCTCCAACCAGGGCGTGTAGGCTTCGGTAAATTCAAACAGGGAACCAACGCCGCCACCAAATGCGGTATTTGGGTTGACAAGATCAGAGAGCCGACGGAATCCAAGGGTAAAGTCTGTTTTTTCCTGCTGCATCAGGTTCAGAAACTCCTGGCTGAGTGCGGAGTCTTCAGTATCATCGCCTGACAGCCCCAGTTTTCTGAAAATTCCGGCCCGGTAGGCGGCTTGTACAAGTTCAGGAAAAGCATCGATTATCGCCTGGCCCGAAGCGAGGGCCTTTTCTTCTTCTTCGTCCAGCATCGGCAGTAATGCCTGTACCAGGCGTGCCAGGTTCCAGTGGGCTATCTGTGGCTGGTTGCGGTAGGCGTAACGTCCGCCGCGGTCGATGGAACTGAACACCGTGTCGGGATCATATTCATCCATGAATGCACAGGGTCCGTAATCTATGGTCTCACCCGACAGCAGCATATTGTCGGTGTTCATGACTCCGTGGATGAAGCCCAGTAATTGCCATTGTGCAACCAGGTTGGCCTGGCGCGCGACTACGCCGTCAAGCATCGCCCTCAAGGGGTTGTCTGCCTGTGCTGCCTCCGGGTAGTGGCGTTGTATTACGTGGTCAGCCAGTATCCTCAGAGCTTCCTGGTCTTGGCGCGAGGCAAAAAATTCGAAGGTGCCAATACGGATATGACTTTGCGCGACACGTGTCAGTACCGCACCCGGTAGACGGCCCTCACGTATTACATGCTCGCCGGTTGTCGCGGCAGCCAGCGAACGCGTCGTCGGCACACCCAGCACCGCCATGGCCTCGGAGACGATATATTCACGCAGCACCGGGCCCAGCGGGGCACGGCCATCGCCGCCACGCGAGTACAGCGTTCGGCCTGATCCCTTCAGTTGAATATCATGGCGTACGCCGTCGCCGGCAATGACTTCGCCCAGCAGGATAGCCCGGCCATCACCCAGTTGCGGATTCCAGCCGCCAAACTGGTGACCGGCGTAAACAGCTGCAACAGGTTCTGCACCTTCAGGTATATAGTTGCCGGCGATGAACTCGAGTCCCTTGCCGGATTCCAGCCAACCCGGACTAAAACCGAGGTATCCGGCCAGTGAATGGTTTACGCGGATCAGGCCGGGAGTCGGGACCGGTACCGGTAACTGCCGGGTATAAAACCTTTCCGGTAGCCGTGCGTAACTGTTGTCGAATGACGGGAAAGGATTTGAGTTCATGGTGCCGTGTTATACACGCTCAAGCGCCCGGTGAATGTCCCCCAGTGCCTTGTTGGCGCAATTCTCACCTTCTTCAATCGCCTCGGCCGCCTTGTGGAACTCCAGCAAGCCGATATGTGAAAGCCGCGGGAGGATCAGTACTTCGGCCGGGTCACCTGCGAGCCGGCTACGCGTGATGCGGTCCTGGAAGATGTTGATGGACTGGGTGATGGCGGTGAAAGTGCCAGGTGCGCCTTCCTCCTTGTCACGCTCTGAAAAGAACGAGTTGGAATACTCCCTGGTGGTCTGCTTGATACTTTGCAGCATGCTCTTTTTTGCCGGTATTTCACGGTCATTATTTTTGTTGCTGCGTTTACCGACAATATCGGAGTTCAGGTTGACCGCGATAACGGCGTCAGCACCCAGAGCCCTGCAGGTGGTTACTGGCACGGGGTTGACCAGTCCGCCATCTACCAGCCAGCGGTGCTCATTGCGAACCGCCGGAAACAGCCCGGGCATGGCCATGGATGCCCTGACCGCGTCTGCGAGACCACCATTCTGAAACCAGATTTCCCGGCCGTTTTCCAGGTTGGTGGCCACGGCGGCGTATCGTTTGGGCAGTTCTTCGATGAGCACGTCCTCCCCGGCGACATAGTTGTACAGGAAACGGCTCATCCGGTCGCTGTCCACGAAGCCGGCCTGTGAAAACTTGACGTTGAAGAACTTGTAGACATCTGTACGTGTCGAGGCGAGCACCCAGTCCTCGAGCTTTTGCAGGTTTCCGGCCAGGTAGGAAGCGCCAATCATTGCGCCAACCGAGGTGCCGCAGATGATGTCGGGCTCTATGCCTTCCCGCAACAGTGTCTTGATGATTCCAATATGCGACCAGCCACGCGAGGCGCCACTGCCCAGCACAAGGCCGATCTTTGGTTTGACTTTGGAATTGTTCACTTTCCTGCTTCCGGCTTATCCGCGCATAGCTCTGCCGCTCCATTATAGGTTATGCAGCTTACGTCGTTGTACTTATGTCTGGCGACTTGCCAAATGGCTGTTGCAAGGGTATAGATACTCATCATATTTGTCAGGTTTGGAGTGAATCATGGCTGGAGGTTTCGCCAAGGATGGGGCGGTGCAGGACCAGATCGATGCAACCATCGAGGATGCCGTGCAGCGCGCTCGCAGACAGTTGCCGAAGGGCGAAAGCCTGCGCAAATGCGAAGAGTGTGATGCCACAATTCCCGAGGCCCGCCGCGAAGTGATCCCGGGCGTGCGCCTGTGTGTAGCTTGCCAGGCCGAACATGATAAGGAACAGGTCAACCTCGCTGGCTACAACCGCCGCGGCAGCAAGGATAGCCAGTTGAGGTGAAGGAAATGATCCGGAAGCAGCTTGAAACAGAAAGGTTGAGGCTGCGTTTTTTTACACATGACGATTTGCCAGTAATGTTCGCGTTGAACACTGATCCTGATGTGATCAAATATGCCGATACGCCCGCCAAGGATATCGATGAAGCCAGGCAGCGTCTTGAGGAAGGCCCCCTGTACGACTACCAGATATACGGTTACGGACGTTTTGCTGTTGAGCTTAAAGAGACAGGCAAAGTCATTGGTTTTTGCGGGATCAAATACCTGCCTGAAATCGATTTGCCGGAAGTTGGCTATCGTTTTCTAAAGGAGTTTTGGGGCAAAGGGATTGCAACCGAAGCTGCCAAAGCATGCGTTGAGTTTGCCAAAAATGATCTCAAGGTCGACAAGCTGGTTGCATTGATTATTCCCGAGAATATCGGCTCTATAAAGGTTGCCGAGAAGCTTGGTATGACAAAGGGGCCGCTGATTCATATATATGACGTGGATGCTTATCAATTTGAGATGTGGCTCCAAAAATAAATGTCAAAGACCCCGTCCACCCTCTACTACGTCCACGATCCAATGTGCAGTTGGTGCTGGGCTTACCGTCCGGTTTTAACTAAATTGCGTGAAAATTTGCCTGCGGGGATTCTGTGGCAAAATGTGCTCGGGGGGCTTGCGCCGGATAATGACCAGCCGATGCCGGAGCAAACACGAAACATGGTGATTGGGCACTGGCGCGACATTCAAGCCAAAGTCGGCAGCGAGTTCAATTTTGACTTCTGGACCAGGTGCAAACCAAGGCGCGATACCTACAAGGCTTGCAGGGCGGTGATCGCAGCATCACGGCAAAATGCCGAGGAAGCAATGATCGAGGCCATCCAGAAAGCTTATTACCTGCGGGCAATGAACCCATCCGAGCCTGAAACTTTGGCCGAACTGGCAGTTGAACTGGGTCTGGACCAAGCGTTGTTCGTAAATGATCTGGGCTCGGCAAAAACAGAAACCGAGTTTCGCCGTCAACTATTGCTGCGTGCGGAGTTATACGTAAGGAGCTTCCCTTCGCTGGTTCTTGAACATGGCGCCGGGCGTGCGCTGATCAGGCACGATTACGAGGACTTCCGGGCTTCGCTGGTGCAGATACAAATCTGCCTGGAGCCGGGAATAACACGGCAGTAAATCCACCTGTTTATCTTGAACACGGTGGACTTTGGCCCAAGTGGCTTCTATTCTTTCTGTAATTGAGGAGGAGTTTAGCAATGTTAATCAAGGACATCATCCAGGAAAAAGGCAGCCGCACGGTAACGATAGACGCTGGAGAGACCATCCACCAGGCTATCAACAGCTTGAACACAAACAGGATCGGCGCATTGATTGCGATGGGGGAAGATGGTGAGGTTGTTGGCATCATTACTGAGCGGGATATCCTGCAGGTTTGCGGTGAACACTGTGGGCGGATGGACGATGCCGAAGCACAAAGCCGAACAGGGTGCCCGTCACTTGTGAAGGACGCGATGACGAAGGAAATTGTCATTGGTGTTCCCGAAGACGAACTGAACTACGCCATGGGGGTCATGACGAAAAATCGAATCCGGCATTTGCCGATACTGGATAATGGGCAGTTGGCGGGCATCATTTCAATTGGCGACCTGGTGAATGCACATCTGGAGGAGAAGGTATTCGAAAACCGGACATTGCGTGATTACATTCAAGGATCGATGAGATAACAGCTCTATTAGTTCAGAAATGCAACTCTTACCATGTAGCGTTAAGAAAAATGTGACACCACACATTACGCTATTCATCGTAATGGTGATGCCGGCGTTTTTGGTTTTTGAAGCAAGCGCTTATGAAACATACTCCGGTTGTGCAAGTTGTCACGGAGATTTCAGGAGCAGTCCGTATATCTCACTGGCGGATGGAACCGATTGGGGCAATGACCTGCATGACATCCACCGGGTTAACATTTTGTCCAATGACTGCAACACCTGCCATACCCTGAATGACGGCCCGGTCTACATTGGCAGTTCCAATGGAGGAAGCGGGCTGAGCCCGATCAGTTGTGTTGGCTGTCACGGGCGCGAGGAAGATATGGGCAACGACAGTTTATCCGCCGGAAGGGGCGCGGGCTTGCGCCAGCACCATGCGGCTGCCGGGCAAACCAGCTGCCAGAGTTGCCATAGCGATGCCAACCCTTCTAATTACACACCCGTGGGTGAAGACGTATTGCCCGAGTACTTTGCAAATTCCGGGATCAACCATCCACGTATGCCAATTGATTCATGCAACCCAGGGGGCGGGGAAGATTTTGCCGGCGCAAGTACCGGTCTGGATAATGATGGTGACGGTATTTACGACAGCGCAGATTCTGACTGCACTGAAGTCCTGCCGCCGTTCAAAATCAATACCGGTCTGAGTGATGCCTGGTACGATCCTGCAACAGATGGACAGGGTTTCTTTATAACCGTCCTTCCAGACCTCGGTGTCGTAGCCCTGGCCTGGTTCACCTATGACACAGAACTACCTCCCGAAGATGCAACCTCGAACCTGGGCGACCCTGGAAATCGCTGGATGACGGCATCAGGCCCATATGCCGATAACCAGGCAGTGCTGAATATCGTGCTGACTTCAGGTGGAATTTTTGACACCCCGGGTGGTGTCGAGCGCACGGACCCACCCGGGTCGGACGGTACGCTCGTGGTAACTTTTGAGAGCTGTAACTCGGGAACGGTTGAATACGACATTCCATCTATCGACAAGCAGGGAACAGTTCCGATACAGCGCGTTGCCGATGACAATATTGCTATTTGTGAGGCACTCAACACAGAGTAACAGCCTGATGGTGAATGGCCATGTCCCACAAAACACTTGAACAAATCCGAACGTACCTGGCCGCTGCGGGCATTGAATTTAGCGAGGTCGAGCACGAGCCGACCAGGACTTCTGAAGAATCTGCGGCGGCTCGCGGGGAAGACCTGAAAGTCGGCGCCAAAGCCCTGTTACTACAAACGGGAGATTCGTTCCGGCTGTTCGTGCTGCCCGCAGACCGCAAGCTGGATTCAGGGGCCATTCGTCGTCACCTGGGGGTCAGGAAAACACGCTTTGCAAGCGTTGATGAGTTGCAGGAAATGACCGGCCTGGTGCCCGGCTCTGTTCCGCCGTTCGGAGAGCCGATCCTGCCTTTTGAGTTGTATGCGGACGAATCCTTGGGCAGGGAAACAGACAAGTTGGCCTTCAACGCCGGATCTTTGCGGCATTCGATCATCATGGCATTCTCGGACTGGGAGGCCCTTGCCAGGCCAAAGCGCTTTCGTTTTGCTAAGAGTTAGAGCACTTCGGGTATTTCAGGGTATACTTCGAATACCGGATACCACTTAACTGAAGAGGAATATTATGGCTACCTATGAATGTAAAGTTTGCGGTATGAGCGTCAACGCAACCTGTGGCAAATGTGATGCGCCGCTGGAAAATGGCATGCTGAAGATCGATGAAAATACCGAAGTACAGATTTCCGAATG
This sequence comes from uncultured Lysobacterales bacterium, assembly GCA_937927755.1. Classification (GTDB taxonomy): domain Bacteria; phylum Pseudomonadota; class Gammaproteobacteria; order Xanthomonadales; family SZUA-36; genus SZUA-36. The sequence goes on along the minus strand of CALBDB010000103.1, from coordinate 13,830 downwards.
CCCGAACGGACATGGAAAGATCAAATCACCGCTTTGCTGTGGTCAGGACATGACCTGCTCGCTCTAGAGAACACACATCGAGAATATCAATGGCGGTTGCGTGTTTCGCAACCGCCATTTTAGTTTGTGGGGTCAGAACGAGAAGGTCTTGCTCAGGGTCAACACGAGGTTGGTGTCGGACTCCCCCAGCAGGGTAGAATCACTGTAGATTACCGCGACTGCATAGTCGAATAGATCTACATCACTGACGGTCAGGTTATTACCGTAACCGGCTTCATAATAAGCACCCTCGAAATCATCCGCGAAGACACCGGCTTTTCCATAAAACCCATTGTGGCTGGCTGTTAATGAATAGAACTGGTAGCTCAGCGTCGGGCCGGCAAAATTCTTGTACTCACCAACCGCTGCATCAAAGGAAAGAAAATTCCAGCTGGCACCCAGGTTCAATTCAATGTAATCGTCGTCAAAATCCCCGGTGTAGGTGTACCAGGTACCGCCAACCGAGAAACCAAAGTCACCAACTTCAAAGCCATAAGCGCCGTAGTAGTCAATTTCAATGCCATCACCGACATCGGCAGACCATACGCCTGCGGAGAAGCCGCCCAGTTCATAATCCACCCCGGCAAAGGCCGAAGATGTCTTCTGTGGGATACCCCGGTAAATATATTCACTGTTGTAGCCGATATTTGCCGAAAAATTCTCTGCCGCAGCAAATTGAACTTGTAGAGCGCCCAATAGAACAATTCCGATACCCATCACTTTCTTAAACATAAATCCTCTCCAGGTTTTTACAAAAAAAGGCGGCGCCCGGGTTTGAGATACCTGCCATGGGGATATTTAGTGCAAGAATCAGGCCATATAAAAAATATATATTTAACAATCAATTAGTATCATTGTAGGTGAAAACAACATAAAGCTATGCATCATTTGCTTGCATGTATGCACCGTGAAGTGTGCGTGCTGGCCTGGTACGCACAGCGCCTTACGACGGAGTGGTTGGTTTCATGTTGATACGGCCGGGATCGCCGCCGGCCAGTTTGAGTACCTTTGGATCCATTACCCTGCGCCAGAGAAATGGCACGTAGGACAACAGGAACATGCCGAAATAACCGCTTGGCAACTGGGGAACATCATCGTAGTGCCGCAGGGACTGATAGCGGCGGGCAGCGAAGGCGTGGTGATCTGAGTGTCGTTCAAGGTGAAAGGTCACCAGGTTTGACGCCAGGTGGTTGGCATTCCAGGAGTGCTTTGGCTGGCAGCGTTCGTAACTGCCATCGGGCAATCTTTCGCGTAACAGACCGTAATGCTCGATGTAGTTGGCGCTCGTCAGTTGCCACCAGGCATAGGCTGTCTGTATCAGCAGGAACGGCAGGATCGTGACGCCGAAAACAATGAACAGGCTGCCGTACAGGACAACGGAGAGCGCATAGGACTGCAAAATCTCATTGCGCCAACTCCATTTACCGTAACTTCTGCGCTGCAGGCGGTCGCTTTCCAGTCGCCACGCTCTTTTCAGGCCGCCGGGGATTTCACGCAATGCGAACTGGTAAATGCTTTCGCCAAAGCGTGCGCTCGCGCTGTCACCGGGAGTTGCCACCTCTGCATGGTGGCCGACATTGTGTTCCATCGTGAAATGACCGTAAAAAGGAACCGCCAGCACCAGGCGGGCAGCCAGGCGGTCCAGGCGGTTGTGCTTGTGCCCCAGTTCATGGCCGGTATTGATGCCGAAGCCGCTGATTACGCCCACTGTCAGGCCAATGGCCAGCAAGCCGGACCAGCCGAGCTCGTGGCTGGAAACAAACCATGCGCCGGTGATCAGAGTCACGAAGTGCAGGGGCACGGTGAGGTGGTTGAGCACGCGGTAATAGGCTTCGACTTCCAGTTGCGGAACCACCTGCTCTGGTGGATTATTACTGTCGTTGGGAAACAGATAATCCAGCAACGGGATCACGATGTACAGGAATACGAGGGGTGTCCACAACATCCACTCCTTGCCTGTCAGGAGCATCAGGCCCATGCTGACGAAGGGGACCAGGGGGAACATTACCGACAACAACCATAGATAGCGTTTGCGGTCTGTATAGCTGATTTGCCCCAGTTCCGGATCGTCGAATGTGTAAACTTTCATGGTAACACCGTGATTATTAAAGTTTCAGCTTTCCGCAAGCATCCACTTGCGCAGGCGGTTGGAGTCTCCGAATGGTGTGAGCTTGCCGTATGAGTTCAACAGCACGATAGAAACCTGCTCGCCCTCGATATTTGCCTGCATTACCAGGCAGCGCCCGGCTTCCATGATATAGCCGGTTTTGCTCAGTCCGATATCCCATGTCTGGTTTTTCAACAGGCGGTTGGTGTTGCCGTAAACGAGGGGTCCACGTTTGGCATAGGGACGGACTTCGATCCGGGTCGTGGTGCTGGCCTCCCTGATCAGGTCGTAGTTGCCGGCGGCTTGAACCATTTTCATCAGGTCGCGCGCGGTGGAGGTATTCTCCACGCTGAGGCCAGCCGGATCGGCAAAATTGCTGTGGTCCATCCCCAGGCGTCTGGCCTTGTCATTCATGGCTTTGACAAACTGCGTCATACCCCCCGGCCAGGTTCTGCCCAGTGCGGTAGCGGCACGGTTTTCGGATGACATGATCGCCAACAGGATCATCTCGCGCCGGGGCAGGCTGGCGCCGTACTCGAGACGCGACCCGGTGAGTTGGAGGAGGTCGCGGTCTTCCTTGGTAACGGTAATCTTCTCGTTGAGGTCGAGATCGGAGTCGAGGATGACCATGGCGGTCATTAACTTGGTGATCGAGGCGATAGGCCGGACGGTGTCAATATCCTTGCCGTAAATTACCGCGCCATTCTCATTGGTAACAAATGCAGAGGCGGAGCGCAGGCCCGGGCTGCCTTCGAGACCGGTAAAGTCTGCAGCCTCGGCTGCTATGGTCCATATCAAGATAAAAACAAAGAAAACTGTTCTAACGCCCCGCATGGTCTCTCCACTTTCTACCTGTTATTGTGCAAGCCAGCCGACGTGTCATGTGGCTGTTTTTACAACAGGGTTATTTTGTCTTTTTCAACTTTTATCAGACGCTGTTTATACAATTTACCGAGCGCCTTCTTGTAATTGCTCTTGCTGACACCGTACTGATTATATATATCTTCCGGCGGGCTGTAATCGGTCAGTGTCGATTCGCCCCCGTTGGCTTTCAGAAAATCAACGATACGCGCGGTCAGTTCTTCCCGTGCCTGTTCGTTCTGTTTTTGCAGGCTCAGATCGATTTTGCGGTCGTCGCGGATCGTCTTGATATATCCCCGTGTTTTATCACCGGGTCTGAGTGGCCGGAAGACCTCGTCCTTGTATATCAGGCCCAGGTGTGTACCGTTGACCACCGCCTTGTAGCCAAGCCCGGACTCGCCGACGATCAGCAGGTCCACCTCTTCGCCGGGCGCCATATTCTTGGCTCGTTCATCGAGAAAATTGTGCAGCTTGGTGCTGCCGATTACCTGCTCCTGCGGATCCCGGTACAGGTAAACAACATAGGATTTACCTTCGACAATAGGTGTTAGCTGTTGGCTGATTGGCACCAACAGGTCCCTTTCCATACCCCAGTCCATAAATGCGCCGGCCCTGGTAACGGTTACGGCCTTCAGGAAGGCACATTCGTCCACTTTTGCCTTCGGCACAGCGGCTGGCTTGGCCGGACGGTTGGATCGCGTCCTGTGTTTGGGCTTGCGCCCGGGGCCGGATTTTTGTTTTGACGGTTGCATTGCTAAAGGGTAACTTACTTTTCATCTTGAGGTCTCGCAAAATGCGGCATATCTTTAATGGACAGCGGCCGGTCCACAGCTTATAAAAGAACCCCTTGTTACATACGGATGACTAATGAGGCATTGGACCCAACTCGGCGAGGCACCCATACCGGGGACTGACCAGACCCTTTTCCTGTACCAGGGCAAGGATGACTTTTTCATAAAGATCTCCGGCGGGCACGAACTGATGAGTACCCGTAAACACGGCTCCGAGGATGCGCTCGGCAGGCTGCCCTGCCAACGGCTGGAAAACCCTGACACGGCAAAGGTACTGATCGGCGGACTGGGCATGGGTTTTACACTGGCGGCCGTGCTGGGGGCGACGGGGCCACGTGCCGAGGTGACCGTAGCCGAGTTGATCCCGGAGGTCGTGGACTGGAACCGTGGGCCGCTGGGTGCGTTCAGCGGCATGCCAATCGATGATCCACGCACGCGGATTCACGTCGGCGATGTGGCCAGGTTGCTACGGCAAAACAAAGCAAGTTTTGATGTCATCACTCTGGATGTCGACAACGGCCCGGAAGGCCTGACAAAGAGCCAGAATGACTGGCTGTACACCGAAGCGGGCATTGCGGCAGCGCAGGATGCATTGAGGAATTCCTCGGGTATTCTTGCCTACTGGTCCGCGGGCCCGGACCGGGCATTTCACGACCGCCTGCGGCGCTGTGGTTTCATGGTGGATGAGGTCATCGTTCACGCGCATGGCAAAAAAGGGGCGAGACATACGATCTGGCTGGCAAGCGTGGATGGCTGGACATGCGGACGTGACTGATTCAACCGGTATTCAATGCTGGAATCGGGCCTCCACAGCACCCAGTTTTAATGATACGCCTTTTCTGTGCAACGCTCATAAACATTTATTTTCAATAGCATAAAAAACGAAATTAAAGTTGATCTAGATCAATTTACCAGCGTTTTATCGGTTGGATAATCAGGCCGGAAACAGTACGCAACGTACTCGCCCGTATGTATCGAAGTGATTAATGATCCTGATGCATAACAAGTCTTTCAATTCTCAATTTGCGACTATATCGCACGGCGATCCAGTGTCTGCCGATCAGCTGCCGGAAGGTGCTGGCTGCAGGGCCACTGGTTATTAATTTGACCCCAAAATATGAGTGCTGACATGGACAAGAAATTTGAAGACCAATTGAATAGTTTCGTAGACGGACACGTATGCGTGATGGGTATCGGCAACCGCCACCTGCATGACGATGGCGTCGGTTCCTTCGTCGCCGAGGCCCTGGAAGCATACCCGGATTTTGATGCGATCGATGCCGGTTTCACACCGGAGAATTACCTCGAGTCATTGGCCGGCAAGCACCCGGATACCATTTTGATGGTGGACGCCATAGATTTTGGTGGTGTGCCAGGCGAACTCAGCCTGATGTACCCGGACAAGGTGGCATATTCCGGTGAACACAACCAGGCAGGTTCGCTGCGGATGCTGACCGAGTACATCCAGACCATGACACAAGCGCGTGTCGCTCTGCTGGCCATTCAACCTGCTGACCTCAGCGAAGGTGACTCAATGACGCCGGTTGTTTCCGAAACCCTTAATGACCTGGTGAATGCTTTGCCGGACATATGCGGGCACCATTTGCACTAAAGCCGGGAGCCGTTAGAAAGAAGGAGAATACAGAATGAGCAATAACTCCGATTCAAAAGTTGCTGATCTGGCCGGTCCAGGCATAAGCACTTACGAGGAAGTCGAAAAAATCCTGCCTGAAGGGTACGCCCCATTACAGACCCCGATGGAGCGTATGAAAGCCGTTTACATGGTCAAGGAATACATCGAGAAGGGGCTGGCCGACGCACTGAACCTGCAACTGGTGCAGGTACCGCTGATCGTTTCAAAAGACAGTGGTTTTAATGACATGCTTGACCGGGATGGTTCCCGGACTCCGGTGGAATTCCCGGCCGGCCTCGGTCTCGATAAACGCATCGAGGCACAGGTCGTCCAGGCCGCCACAAAATGGAAGCGTGTCGCGCTGAAGCAGTTTGACTGTAAACCGGGGGAGGGCATCAATACCGATATGCGGGCGATCCGAAAGGACTACTTCCTCGATCACGACCACAGTTCCTACGTAGACCAGTGGGACTGGGAAAAGGTGATTACCGCAGACCAGCGCAACCTCGATTACCTGAAAGACGTAGTGCAGAAGATATGGAAGGTCATACGCGGCGCCGGCCTGATGGTGCAGGAGGAATTCCCGGCACTGAAGACCGGCAAGTACCCGCAAATCCCCGAGGAACTTGTATTCCTGCATGCGGAAGAAATCCTGAACATGTATCCCGATCTGCCACGCAAGCAACGTGAAACAAGGATAATCCAGGAGTACCCGGCAATCTTTATCGTAGGTATCGGCTGGCCATTGAAGGATGGCTATCCGCACGAAATGCGCGCCGCCGATTATGATGACTGGATCACGGAAACCGTTGATATCGATGGTGAGGTAGCCCACGGTTTGAATGGCGATATACTGGTTTGGAACCCCGTAACCAAGCGCCGCCATGAGCTGACTTCCATGGGCGTGCGGGTAACTAAAGAGACCCTGGTCCAGCAAATGAACATGGCCGGATTACAGGCAGACCTTGAACTGCCATACCACCAGGCAATCCTGAATGACCAGATTCCACTGAGCATCGGCGGCGGAATCGGCCAGGCGCGGACCTACATGTACCTGCTGCGCACAGCGCACCTGGGTGAGGTCACCGTGACCATCTGGCCCGATCAACTCAAGGAGATATGCGCCAGGAAGAATATCCACGTTCTTGAATGAGGCTTGGTTTGCTGGGCGCCAAGGCCATGCACCGCCTCCAGCCGCGTGTCCTTTTTTGGAAAATGCTTCAGGCAAACTCTGCGTTGATAGCAAGGGCCATGGCGCGCAACGGCCACTGCATTTCGTGGCTACGCCGGTACCGAGCCATCCGGCACGTTCTTCGCACGGCCATTAATACCCGGACGAAAGCTGGGTCAGAAACTCATGTAGACCACGGACGACCCAGGGTTCTGACTTTTCGCGAGGCGGTGACTTTCCTTACTTTTGACGTTATGCACCCATATCGCGGCTCTTTCCTGCCCCCCGAAAATGCTGTTCCAGTTCTCCTTGAGGATCAGAGCGTTTTGTCCACTGATATAGGTCAGTGCAACAAAATGTCTGCCTTCAGGCAGTGGCAGGGTGCCGCTCACATCACCATCCAGGTTAGACAGAACGTAATTTGCATTCTTCGTTTCAGTTGCGATCTCTTTACAGGCCAATTTTTCGAGGTCATTGATCCAGACTGCTTGGTCCAGCCGGCATATGCCGGACAATCGGTCCAGGGTAAGCAATGTTTTTGTGAGTACATTATAGGAACGAATAAGCCAAACACCTGCCTCTTTGGTTTCGAACAACACGGTGTCTTCTGAGATCACTAATATCGTGGAAAGCCGGTTCATTTTATGGGTAAAAATGGTTTCACTGTCGGAATCACTGGCAAGTTCTACGGCGAATAAGCTCGTAGCATCGTCGTAAACGATAAACCCGGAGCCTTCGAGATAACGGGCAAGAACTCCGGAATATAGTGCGGCTGTTTGACCGGAGTTCACATCCACCCAGGAGATGTGACGGACATCCTTGCGGTTGATCGATGCCGACTCAGCTATGAGTAGTCTGTTCTCTAAAAAAATGCTGACATCGCGTATGATTTTATCACCCAGGTTGGTGACCACCGACAGACTGCCATCCCGAAGACTTAACCGCATCAGGTAGTGCGACTGTGCGAAGTACAGGTAGCCCTGGTACTGGGCCTGATCTTCTCTATCGCATGACACCAGGGTTGGGATCAGCAGGATGGAAAGAAGCGTGAGCAGGATTTTTCGCACTATCGTGAGACTATGGCCTGTAGGGGGAAATGGTGGGGAACTTTGGCAGCATACATTTTGGAGTAAAAGCCAAGACGCCCGCGGCTATTGAGTCGGAGGTAGCGGTGAGAGATCGGTGGTTGTCATTGTTCTCTTTATACAAATAACAGGAATTATAAAGCTACAAGTCTGTGCATTTACAACGAACATTTTGCGCTACAACCCTTTTGAGGGTCACGTTTTCCCCGATAGGGTAGTCCCGGGAAGATTTCAGCAGTGATTCATCTTTCTGCTCCCAGGCCTCACTAAACGATAGATTTCGGGAAACTCCATTCTCATCACGTATATTGAATAACAACTCATATTCACCCATGGATGTTATACACGACTCATTTTCGACGGTGGCTTCCACCCTGGCCAGGGTATTTCGCTGATAATACTGAAGTGTGATGAATGCCGCACATGAGTTTAATTGAATGCCGGGTATTTGCATATTTATGGGAAGTTCCTGTTCCACAATAAATCTGGCCGTATCCGCATCTGGATCTCTTTTTATGTGTGCTGAGTGTTTATCACCTGTTTTATCACTGTAGACCGCCTGGGCCTGCGCCCGTACCCAAAAACTTGTTAGAAGCACCAGAAGAAAGATGCTTAGACAGATTTTTACGCTAATTTTGTTTGTTTCTTTTTGCGTTTCGAACATGGTGACTCTCCGATGTCTTGATTGTAGGCCAGAAAGACCGCACTGACAGCACGACCCACCACGACTTCAACACGTTTCGCCGCATTGAATTTCAAAAAAATGGGGTCACCCATTTATCAGAGCGGTCTGCGCCAATCATGCGGCATCGCTTTTCAGGATTCAAGCCGGCTCCGGCGCCCCTACCGTATCGACAAGGAAGCTAAAGAAAAAACTATTCAGGCAGAAAAACTTCCCACATTACGCGCCCAAGATCTTCATTCTGCATAACACCATGAAAGCGTGCGCTGCCCGGGCCGGTGGCATATAAGGGGACATCCACACCCGTATGACCGTCTGAGGTCCAGCCGGTATGCGTGCGTTGATTAAAGACCGCTGCAATGGCTTCGTCTGCAGGATCTTCTTCACGGGCCGCCGCATTCAGCAATTCAATTTCAGACACTGTGAGTTTGAAAGCCACGTTCTCTGCCACGATATCGGCGAGGGATTCCTCACCAGCAAGGTACCTCAGTGTCATGGCCCGGGGCGTAGCTTTCATGCCGTGCAAAGGCCGTGGGTTCCAGGCGTAGGTGCCATCCCTGCCAAGTGACATTCCACCGGTCTCGTGATCGGCGGTGATGATGACCAGCGTGTCGTCATTTTTCCTGGCAAAATCCAGTACCACACGGATGGCCGCGATGAAGTCCTCCATTTCGCTGACCACACCCGCGACGCTGCCGTTGTGGGCGGCCCAGTCGATCTGGCTGCCCTCCACCAGCAGGAAGAACCCCTTCGGATTCCGCCCCAGGGAATCCAGTGCGACGCGGGACATATCGGCAAGGTCCGGCACCTTGTCGTCACGGTCCCACGCGCGGGGCATTCCTTTCGGTGAGAATAGTCCCAGCAGTTTGTCACCTTTCATTGCCAGTAATTCTGAACTGTCCAGGGCCACTTCGTAGCCGGCGCTGCGGAACTCGGAAACCAGGTCCCGGTCCTCGCGTTGCATGTACTGAAGACCGCCGCCCAGCATCACGTCAATGACGGGCTTGCCGTCCAGCTTCCTGTCAAAATACTGGTCCGCGATATCGTTCTGCTGGTTGCGGCTTATTACATGGGCGCCGAATGCTGCCGGAGTCGCGTGGGTGATTTGTGAGGTGGCAACCAGGCCGGTAGATTTACCTCGCCTGGCAGCCTGCTCGAGGATGGTTGGCATGATTTCCCCAGACGTACTAATGCTGAGACGCCCGACCACGGTATCTGCTCCGGTTGCATAAGCAGTGGCCGAAGAAGCTGAATCCGTGACGCCATAGGGGTCGCGCGTGCACTTGGCCTCCAGGCCTTTGCAATTTATCCTGATCGAATCAGTCGCCACGGTGCCAACCATCAGGCCATCGACCGGCAATGGTTCGATGATATCCGTTGCCGGGTCATCCGCGTACATCCGGTAGGCCTTGACTTGTCCGAACCCCATTCCATCCCCGACCATAAATATGACATTGCGCGGTGCTTCAGATGGTGCTGCTTGCGCGTTGGTAAAGTTTGAAAATAAGAGCACGCCAAGGACAAACAGGCTCGCTGGCAACGAAAAGTTCTTGATTCTCTTCCGGGTCATGGTTGATTAATGCCGCCAGTGCAATGCCCGGGCTTTCTGTTCATGCGATTGCCGGGCACTGTTGCTCCAGGCATCGCCGCCCTCAAGTTCAAAGAACAACGGCTGCCTTGCAGAAACTTCAGGGGCGATTTGGTTCATGCTTGCTGCTTCAAACAGGCGTCCGTTTATCACCGTATGAGTGACGAATTCAGAACGAAATATATCATCCAGGGGATTGCCGTCAACAACCATTATGTCCGCCAACTTGCCGGCTTCCAGGGAACCGATCTCGTGATCCATGCCGAGGCTGGCCGCACCGTCAATGGTGCCGCCGCGCAGCGCTTCCCACGGGCTGAAGCCGCCCTGTACCATGGACCACATTTCCCAGTGTGCCGCGAGGCCTTCGCGTTGGCCATGCGCGCCGATATTCACCCTGACACCCGCATCGCGAAGGGCCTTTGCGTTACGTGCCACGTAGAAATGGTTGTACTCGGAGTCCGGTGCTTTCTGCCGCCGGATTGAACGCGGGTAAACAAAGCTTTTCGGCGTGTATCTCATCAGCCGCGGGTTTTGCCACACGTCGGTGCGGTCGTACCAGTACTCTTCGCCCATCAAGCCACCATAAGAGACCACAAATGTCGGGGTATAGGCTGTTTCAACCTGGGACCACAGTTGTTTTACATCGTCGTAAACATTCTGAACAGGGATGGAATGTTCCATGGTCGTATGGCCGTCGATCAGCATGGTCATGTTGTGCTGGAAGCGCATACCGCCTTCGGGCACCACCATCATATCCAGTTCAGATGCCGCCTGGATAATTTGCTGGCGTTGTTCACGGCGGGGCTGGTTATAGCTTTTCACCGATATGGCCCCTACGTCCTTGAGACGTTGCAGGTGGAACTGGGCGTCTTCCAGGCTGTTAGTTTCGGCGCTGTATCCGGGTACATATGCGCCATAAAGAATGGTGCCGGTGCCAAATACCCTGGTTGCAACCATCTGACCTGATTTCTGCAACTCGGAGGCTGCGAAAAACTCGCTGGTGTCATTGGATGGATCGTGGATCGTCGTTACGCCAAAGGCCAGGTTGGACAATTGCATCCAGTTTTGCTGGGGCAGGATTTCACTGCTGCCCATGCCACCATGTGCGTGGGCGTCCACCAGGCCGGGCAAAATGGTTTTGCCGCTCGCATTCAACTGAAAAGCATCTGCGGGGATATTGACCTCAGAGCGTGGGCCGACGGCTGTAATACGGTTGTTTTCTATTACCACTACACCATCTTCAATCACTTCCTGTTGCTGGTCCGCATTGCGCATGGTAACCACGCGTCCGCCCACCAGTGCAATCGTGCCCCGTGGCTTGTCACCCTGGTGTTCAAAGGCCAGGTCGAGGCCGGATTCGGCCGGCTCGGGCAGGTTTTCCGGCGCACCGGCTACAAATGCAAAGGCATCGCTTAAGTCACGCCGGTAGAGATAACGGCCGTGTGACCAGTCTATGGCTTGGCTGTTTGCCGACCAGTTCAGGAACTCACCGCTGCGGGCGGCAAGTTGACGAACAGTGAACTCCTTGGTGTTGCCGCTTAATTTGATGGTTTTGCCATTGCTGAAGAACGGCGCCACGTAGGTTTTAAAATTCTCGGTAAAGGCGACCCATTGCCCGTCCGGTGATACACGGAATTGCGTGGCCTTGGCGCCCTGCAGATGATCGCGCTTGTCTTTACCGTCAAGGTTAACGCTGCTTAACAGCAACTCGGTGTTCAGTTTCCCGGTTTTTGTTGAGTAGAAAACACGGCTGGCATCTGCATTGAAGTGCGGGTTTTGACCGCTCTCGCTGATCAGTCGTGGAGCCTGTTTGCCGTCGGCAGAGGCATGGTAAATTCCCGGGTTCATGGACCACAATGGCGACAACAGGTAGCCGCCTTCGATCTTGCGGTACAGCACCTGCTCTCCATCAGCCGCAAACGCCGGTTCAACAAAATGGCCGGGTTGGGACGTCAGAACGGTAGATTTTCGGCCGTTCAGGCTGGTAATGCGAACCGAGCCGAAGTCCTGGTCATTCCAGGTGGTATACAAGATTGAACGGCCATCGGGTGAGACCAGCGGATAAAATTCGTAATGATCTGTCTGGCGGGTCAGGCGGCGTTGTTTGCCGGATTTCGTATCCCTGAGCCAGATATATCCCAGTGCCTGGAAGACGATCTGCTTTTTATCCGGGGTATAGCTGGCCCAGCGTATGCCTTTGACCTCGAAGTTGTCTGCGGCCACCTGCACCTTGCTGCGCAGAGCGGGACGGATTTTCCTGGTGGCCGTGACGTGCACCGGGATCTCGTTGACACTGCCATCGGCTATGTCCACACGATGAAATTTACCAGCAGTCCAGAAGGCAATCGACTGACCGTCCGGCAACCAGGACATGGCAGGCGCATTACCTTCAGACCCGCTGGACTCCTGTAAGTCACGTTCAAACCCATCAAAAACCAGTTTCTCAAGGCCGGATTCCAGGTCCTTGACCATGATCTGGGTCACCAGGCCCAAACGCCGTTTCAGATAGGCCAGTGATTTACCGTCAGGTGACGGGGTGGGGCGTATCGCGCCGCCGGGTCCGCTGACCACCGTGCTGGTTTTACCAGTGGCCAGTTCCAGGCGTTTGATCGCAAACACGGAGTCAACCGAGTTTTTGTTGTACTGCCATGTTTTTCCTGGTGTTATGTCAGCACTGTAATAGACATATTTGCCATCTGGTGAGAACGCGGGCTCGGCGCGATTCTTCTGATCGCTTTCAGCATTTGGCCGTTTAACAAGGTTGACGCCATTACCGCCGCCATGATGAAACATCCAGATTTCCCCGGCAGCGATGGAGCGGGTCGAATAATAACCTTTTCGGCCAGCCAGGTACTTTCCATCCGGACTCCAGGCCGGGTTGTGCACAAGGTGCTCGGCTTCATCGGTCACCGCGTGCGCATCGCTGCCGTCAGCGTTCATGATCCAGAGATTATCGCCACCTGCACGATCGCTGACAAAGGCTATCTTGCTGCCGTCCGGGCTAAACCGCGGTTGATAATTCCACGCGATACCACTGGTCAGCGCCGTGGCTTCACCACCATTGATCGGTACCGAATAAATATCGCCCAGCATATCGAATACCAGCGTATTTCCATCCCGGCTAACCGTTACATTTGACCAGGTGGTAGTTGTTGTATCTATGCTGATTTCCCGGGTATGGTATTGGTCAGAGCTGACATCCCATTTTGCTTTCTCTTCAGATTCCATTTTTGAATCGTCAGCCAAAACAATTGAACTGACGAATATTGAACTGACGAATAAGGTAAGACTTAACAGGATACGCTGCATCATTGGCTTCTCTATGTGGGTGATTCTTGAATGGTTGTAAGGGCGCATATGATAGCCTAAGGGAGGCCGAAATGGACTAGCGGTCTTAAAAAAAAACAGGTTGGAGGGCTGGGGTACATGACATTTATCAAACACTACCTGCTTGCGTTATTGGTGTTCAATCTTGCCGCATGCTCATCAATGCAAACAGTTAGCGTGGAAAGCGCCATGAAAAACTCGCCACCCCGGGGTGTTGATTATGGCAGTCTCGTGCACGTCAAGATGCTGGATAAGAGCTCTGCAAAATTCCGGGTCACGGCTATCAATGCCGATGGACTGGGTGGCACTGAGGGTTTCTATCGCTACGCCGATATGGCCAGCCTCAAGGTTGAACAGGAACAAAGTAAGGACAGCGATGCAGTCGCTATCATCCTTGGCATATTGGGTGCCGCCGCCCTGATTTACCTGGTCGCCAATGCAGATTCGGTGGCGGTGTGTTCACCTTCTCCGTGTGGAACACCATAGCCTGTCACCTTTACTTCCATTACTAACCACCGCCGCCGGTCATGGACGTTGCCCACGAGG
>CALBDB010000102.1 GCA_937927755.1 uncultured Lysobacterales bacterium | reverse complement strand
TGGGAAGGCATCCTTTTGTTGCCGCTGGTAGGACTTATCGACAGTAAACGCGCCCAGGACATTATGGATGCGTCGCTCGCCAAGATCGCCGAGACCCAGGCGCGCATTTTTATTCTCGATATCAGTGGTGTCGGTGTCGTCGATACTGCGGTTGCCAACTACCTGATCAAAGTAACCAAAGCGACTCGTCTCATGGGCTGTGTAAGCACCATTTCCGGTGTCTCGCCGGCAATTGCCCAGACCATAACAGAACTTGGTATCGACGTAGGCAATGTCAGGACCACCGCCAACATGCGAGATGCGCTTTCACTTGCGCTCAAGGAACAGGACACGACGTCGGCGTTATTTGACTAACATCATGCCCGAGAGCGCCGCCAACAGGATTCCATTGCAGATGTCCAACAACTGCCTGGTCGCATCGATCCAGATCGACCTCACCGCAGACGTCCTCGAGCAGTTTCGCAAAGACCTTTTATCTCAACTGCAAGCCCAACATGCCCGGGGAATTATCTTTGATTTGTCCGGCATCGAGGTAATGGACTTGTCAGATTTCGAGAATATTCGGGCAACGATTTCAATGGCGAAAGTAATGGGCGTTTCCACGGTGGTCTGCGGCATGCGTCCAGGGGTTGTGGCGTCTGTCGTGTTGCTGGGTGCTGACACCGACGAGATTCGGGCTGCTCGCGATCTCGACATGGCCTTCGAACTGCTTGACGTGCCGGGGGCGAGTGAAAAAGAGCGTAAGAGGGTCGGCGATGCGAACATCGCTTCGGATAATCATTCGTGACGAACACAGCCTGACGGCGGCGGTGCTCGAGGCGACCAGCTTCGCGAAGGAAACAGGTCTTTCCCGCGTGGCTGCCCAGCAACTGGCGACCGTCACGTCGGAACTGGCCAGGAACATCCTCAAATATGCTGGCCGGGGTCAGGTTGAACTTGAGGCCCTGGAGCACAGGGGTCGCAAGGGCGTTCGCTTGATTGTGTCGGACAGCGGTCCGGGGATCGAGGACATCGAACAGGCCATGGCAGAGCATTACAGTACCGGGGGCACATTGGGGCTTGGCCTCTCCGGGGCTAAACGGATGATGGATCATTTCACCATTACAAGCCAACCAGGACAGGGTACCCGCGTGGAGGCGGTCAAGTGGCAATAGACAATCACAGTGATAATGCGGTCCCGGGTTCTGCTCCCAGCGAAGCCTTCGAATGGGCCGCCTACAACCGACCGTGTCTCGGCGATCGTGTGAGCGGCGACGTCGCGGTCGTCGTGGCCATGGATATGAAGCTTCTGGTCGTGCTGATAGACGTGTTGGGACATGGCGCCGAGGCGAACGGCCTGGCCACGGAAATGGCTGATTTTGTGAGCAAGCATCCTGTCGCCGTGCCGTCAACCATGATTGAAAACCTGCATAAAGCCTTTAAAGGCTCGAGGGGCGCAGTAGCCGGGTGCGCGGTTTTGGACACCCGCAGTCACGTCGTCGTCTTTGCCGGTGTGGGTAATCCGAACTTCCGTATATTGAGTTCATCGAAGTCGCTGACGTTCCCTGTATCGGCCGGAATTATTGGTAAGGAAATAAGAACGCCCAAGGAATATAGTGCGCAATTGCTGGAAAGAGATTTGCTGATCGCCAGCTCGGACGGAGTCGCGGAAAATTTTCAAGTGGCAGACTACCCGCAAATTTTCTCGCATGGCGTGCAATCCATTGTTCGCAGCGTTGTAAGGCGTTTTGGCAAGGATTACGACGATGCCACCTGTCTCGTCGTTCGCAGACCCAAGTCGTGACGTCGCTCGGCAACCTGCAAATTCGCAATGAGGCATCGGTCATCGACGGCCGCATCAAACTGAGGGAAGTGGGTCTCGCTTTGGGGGCACAGCCGATACACGCGGCACGACTGGCAGCGGCGTCCTCGGAGCTTTTCCGTATGCTGCTGCGCGAACAGCCCGGTTGCCAGGTACGTCTTACCTTGGTGCAGTCTGACGGAGCAGAACTACGCCTTTGCTTTCCTGCAATGGGCGCGGAGTTCAGCAATTTGACCGAAATTTTCTCGTTGATAGGCAATACTGGAGATGCGGAAACGGTGCTCGCGTTTCAGATTCCCGGTGTCCAGTCACCACATGAGAAGGATTTGAAGAAAGTTCGCGCGATCGTCGAACGCAAAGACAGGGAGCAGCTGATGGCAGAAGTGCAAGAGCAGAATCTTGCCCTGGCCCGGCACAAGGAAAGCCTTGAGCGCACGGTGGGGGAACGGACCCAACAGCTCAGCGAAGCGACGAAGATGGCAAATGAGGCCAATAAGGCCAAAGGTGATTTCCTGGCAAATATGAGCCACGAGATTCGCACGCCCATGAACGCAATTATCGGCCTTACCGACCTTTGTTTACGGACTGATCTGAACGACCAGCAGAGCGACTACATCCAAAAGGTACACAACTCGGGCAAGGCTCTGCTGGGCATCATCAATGACATACTCGATTTTTCCAAGATCGAAGCCGGCAAGCTGGACATCGAGGAAATCGAGTTCGAAATTGACGAAGTGCTGGAAGACCTGGCTACCGTTTCCAACGTCAAGACCCAGGAGAAAGGCCTGGAATTGTTGTTCCGGCGTGATCCGCAAGTACCAACCTTACTAGTTGGCGATCCGCTGCGACTCGGCCAGATTCTGATCAATCTGACCAACAATGCCGTCAAGTTCACGGACAAGGGCGAAATTGTCGTTGGTATTGAACTCAAGGAACACCTGGAGGATCAGGTGGTTCTGGGATTCACGGTACGCGACACCGGAATCGGCATGACACCTGAGCAACAGGCCAAGCTATTCCAATCCTTCTCACAGGCCGACACATCCACCACGCGTAAATATGGTGGAACCGGCCTCGGTCTTGCCATTTCCAAGCAACTTGTCGAACTGATGCATGGCAAGATTGGAGTGGACAGCGAAGCCGGCGTTGGTAGCACCTTCCATTTCACGGCCAGGCTGGGGGTCGGAGAAGGCGCCCGCGAGAAAAAATTCGACACCACTCCGGACTTGCAACATCTGCATGCCTTGGTTGCAGATGACAATTCCACTGCCAGGGAGATTCTTGCGGAATACCTGAAGTCATTTACCTTTAGCGTGGACACGGCAGCGAACGGTGATGAGGTCTTTGCCTTGATGGACAAGGCCGAAAAGCCCTATGACCTGATGGTATTGGATTACCTGATGCCTGGCATGAAGGGTGTCGAGATAGCGTCAAAGATCAAGGCGGAACTGAAGCCTGCCGCGGATCCGCACATCATCCTGGTCTCGGCCTACAACTCGGGTGATGTGATGGACAAGCCGGGTGGCGAGTACATCGACCAGTTCCTGGCCAAGCCCGTCAGCCCTTCGCACTTGTTCGACGCAGTAATGGTGGCTTTCGGCATGAAAACCGGAGCTAGACGCCGCAAAAAAACCGGGCGCGAGTTCGACCTGGAAACGCTGCGTCCAGTCCAGGGAGCGCACATCCTGCTGGTTGAAGATAACGAGATCAATCAACAGGTGGCCAGCGAGATCCTGGAACAGGCCGGCTTCTACGTGGATATCGCCAACCATGGGCAGGAAGCGTTGGACATGCTGGCTGAACGGGACTACGACTGTCTGCTCATGGACGTTCAGATGCCCGTCATGGACGGCTTTACGGCCACCACCAAGATTCGTGAGCAGGCGAAGTATGCTGAACTCCCGGTGCTGGCCATGACGGCCAATGCAACCGTCGAGGATCGGGATAAATCTTTGGCCGCGGGAATGAACGAACACATCGCCAAACCGATCAATCCGCAGGTGCTGTTCGGAGCATTGTTGAAGTGGATTTCTCACGGAGACCGCGAACTGCCTGAGGGGTTCGAGGCTGCGGTGGAAGCTGTTACTGATCAGGAGATCCCGGATCTCCCTGGTATCGACACTGAGGAAGGCGTGTCCCGGCTTGGTGGCAATGTTGATTCCTACCTGAGGTTGCTCGACAAGTTCATAGACAACCAGGCGGATGCGATGAGCCGCCTGGGTGAGGCGCTGGCATCAGGTGAGCTGGAGGAAGCGATTCGCATTGCGCATACGCTCAAGGGTGTCAGTGGCAGTATTGGCGCCAATCAGCTGCAGCAACCAAGCGCCGAACTGGAGTCATCATTGAAGGACGGTGATGAGGCGGCCATCGATGACCTGGTTGAACGAGTCGGTACCGAATTGGCACAGATCGTTGGCCTGATCGAGTCATTACGAACTACGCCTGCTCGCGGAGATGACTCCCCCACGGGCGTTCTGCCCTCCGATTTTTCGAAGCAACTGGGTGAACTGCTGGCCTTGCTCGAAGAGTACGACTCAGCGGCGGAAGACAAATTACTGGAGTTGCTGCAGGCGGTGGCCGGGCTCCCGGCGGAACAGATGTTGAAATCACTGCGTAAACCGATTGGCCAATATGATTTCGAAACCGCAGCCGAGGCGCTCGGCGCTATGATAGATGAACTGACCGGTGAGGCAGACAGCACTGACCATTGAAAAACGACGTGAACTTACCACAGGCTGATTCTTGCAAAGAGGAGAACTGATGAGGCAGTCGAAAGTTTTCAGTAATATGTGTGTTGTAATTTTCAGCTTTATCTCAATCGGTACCGAGGCTGCCCTGGTCGATCTGGGCGCCGGGGCTCATGCTGGGCGGGGTGAGCGGCTGGCGACAGCCCTCGGGCGCTGAGTTATTCACTTTGCACAAGAATCTTGGCGCTACGTATCCTGGGCCAGTCCCGCTTCCCCAACCGCTGTTGCCAGGACTCAGGACAGATGACGATTCCTGGACCGGCGAAGACCGCGACACTTATGTTGCGTACATTTTTGATTTCACTGACGGGAACACTCGAATCTCGATCAAGTGGTATGACTACTACACCTGGGCGGTCTACAAGGGCAAGGTGCCCATTTACTCCGTGGGTGGCTCCGTTTTGGGTCTGTCTGGCCCTGTGACTCTGCAGAATAATGGCGGCGACGACCTGACGGTCAGTGCCGACGGGCGCGGACGTACCCGACGTAAACATCATTTGTACGTTGTTCTACGAAGAAATACCAGCGCTGAATCGTTACAGCCTGGTGCTGCTGGCGCTGCTGATGCTGAGCGCAAGTTTTGTCGGAGTGAGAAGGCTCGCATGATCACTGACCGTTAAGAATGAAACGCCGCAAGAATGGAACTCCGTGGTGGGTAACTACCGCGGAGTTATTTGAGAACCAATCCAGGTTGTAGCGGGATTCACCCGGGTTCCGGATTGGGTCGTTAACCGCCAAAGCGAGCAAAGTTCAGCCTGGTCCCGGATGTCGCTGCATTACGGAAGTCAGGCTGATTTAGTCTCTTATCTCAGATAACGGCCATTAGTAGACATTCCAGAAGGTACCGTTGGGTAATTGGATATTTTCGGCGCCAAGAGCCGACTCGACTTTGGCATTTTACTCTGATCCCGTTTACTCGATTTCTTAAGGGCTGTTTTCAACTCCCCGACCAGTGCGAACCGGCACTTTCCCTGTCAGCGTTTTGGGTTCGCTGCAACGCTTGGCTGGCAATCGGTGTCTACATATAAAGAGCATGTTAAATTCAGGCGTTTGCCTGCTCGGATCTGAATTCGTCGGAGAAGCTCATGCACAACAGGGCTTTACTGATTTTTGCTGGTGCCTTACTGGTGCTCGGTATGGTATTGGCCGCCATGGGTGGCCAACGTTTATTGCGGCCTGAAGGCATCCAGGAGTTGCTCGGGACGCTGCGTGACCTTCCATTCGACGAGTTCGTGGATGCTTCCTACAAGCAAATCCTGTTGAGAAGCCCCGAGCTTGTCACTTCCATGGGTCTGTCCCAGTCGCTCGGGACCAGGGACGATCAGCTCGATAACATCTGTTACACCTACGTTGATGAAACCTATCAACTCATGGCTGGTATCCAGGACATACTCGCAACACATGATCGCTCGACTTTGGATTACGAGCAACAGGTCAGCTATGACTCTTATGCGTGGTTGCTGGACGATTGGGACAGGCAACACGATTACCTGTATCACTTTTACCCGGTGACGCACGGGTTCAGTCGACAGAACGACCTGTTCCGGTTCTTCGAAGACGAGCATCCAATGGAAACTGTCGAAAATGTCAAAGACTACGTCGCTCGCCTTTGGCAAGTGGACGACCAGTTTGATTGCCTGGTACAGAACCTGGCGGACAGCGAGGCACGGGGCGTCATGGCGCCGGCGCAGATGCTGCAGCGGGCGGCCGACCGGGTTCGGCACGTGGTACCGGGAAGTGCCACCAGTCTCAGGTTCTATACGGCCCTGGAGACAAGAAGTGCGGCGATTGGCGGTTTGAGTCCACAGATGCGGCAGGACCTGCTGATCGAAGCCATCCAGGCTATC
>CALBDB010000101.1 GCA_937927755.1 uncultured Lysobacterales bacterium | reverse complement strand
ACATGAAGAACAATTCACCCTGCAATGGCATACCCACCGTAAACTTGTGGTGGGCCCATACGATAAATGAAAGGAAGGCGATGGTTGCGGTTGCGTACACCATCGAGCCATAGCCAAACAGCGGTTTGCGCGAAAATGTTGGCAGAATTTCAGAGATCACACCGAATGCCGGCAAGATCATGATATAGACCTCGGGGTGGCCGAAAAACCAGAAAATATGCTGGAACATCACCGGGTCGCCGCCACCGGCTGCGTTGAAGAAATTTGTGCCAAAAAAGTGGTCGGTCAACAGCATGGTGACCGCGCCGGCGAGTACCGGCATAACCGCGATCAGCAGGAATGCGGTGATCAGCCAGGTCCAGACAAACAACGGCATACGCATCAGCGTCATACCGGGCGCGCGCATATTGAAGATGGTTGCGATTATGTTGATCGAGCCCATGATGGATGAGATCCCCATCATGTGGACTGCAAAGACCACGAAAGCGAAGCTGGAACCGGTTTGCAGCACCAGGGGCGGGTAGAGTGTCCAGCCTGAGGCCGGGCCGCCGGAATCCATGAACAAGGTGGACAAAAGCATGGTAAACGCAAACGGCAGAATCCAGAAGCTCCAGTTGTTCATGCGTGGCAGCGCCATATCCGGTGCGCCGATCATCATGGGTACCAGCCAGTTTGCGAATCCGACCCAGGCCGGCATGACCGCGCCAAACACCATGATCAGTGCGTGCATCGTGGTCATCTGGTTAAAAAAGTCAGGTTCGACCAGTTGCAGACCCGGCATGAACAACTCTGCGCGGATGACCAGGGCCATGGCGCCGCCGATAAAGAACATCAACAGAGAAAAAATCAGGTAAAGGGTGCCGATGTCCTTGTGATTGGTGGTGAACAGCCAGCGATCCAGGAACCCACTGGGCTTGTGGTCGTGATCTTCGTGTTCGTGGCTATCAGTGCCGTTATTGATATCCGTGTGTATTACTTCGGTGGTCATGGTGCTGTTCCCTGTTCATCACTCTGGCGCATTATATTTGCAATCGTAAGCGGTTGTACGACATCACCTGTTTCATTACCCCACGCATTACGGGTGTAAGTCAGTGCGGCGGCGATGTCCGCTTCCGACAGTTGTTTGCGCCATGCACTCATCGCGGTTCCTGCGCGCCCGTTCATGACGATATCAATGTGTGCATCGACTGGTCCAGTTACAACGCCGCTTCCAGCTAAAGCAGGAAATGCCGGTGCGAGCCCTTTTCCGTCCAGCTGGTGACAGGTGGCACAGCTGCTTTCATAAACAGATTGCCCATGCTCCATCAACTCGTCGCGTGTCCAGAGACGGCTGCTATCCAACTCCCGGCCCTGCGCCTCCGCCAGCTGCTCATTGGCCCAGGCTTCAAATTCATCCTCGGGCAACGCGATAACCACGATCGGCATAAAACCGTGATCCTTACCGCATAACTCGGCGCACTGGCCACGGTAGGTGCCGGGTTTTTCAATATTGGTCCAGGCCTCGTTTACGAAACCGGGAATAGCGTCACGTTTCCAGCCCAGCGCGGGCACCCACCAGGAATGAATGACATCATCGGCGGTGATCAGGAACTTGATCTTTTTACCAACCGGCAGCACCAGCGGGCGGTCGACATCCAGCAGGTAATTATCAACATTCTCAGGGGTCATGCCCGAGTTCAGTTGCCGGGCTTGGTTGGATTCGGGATCCAGGCTGGAAATAAAACTGATATCCCTGTCCAGGTACTCGTATTTCCATCGCCATTGGAAGCCCGTTATTTTTATGGCCATCTCGGTGCCCGAGGCATCCTCCATTCTGACCAGTGCAGTGGTTGCGGGTACTGCCATTGCCACCAGGATCAGCACAGGAATGACGGTCCAGATTATCTCAGCCTTGGTGGAGTGCTTGAATTTGGCAGCCTCGTGGCCACGGGATTTTCTATGCAGCACGATCGATGTGAACATCACAGTGAATACGCCAATGCCAATGACGACACAAATCCACAGCACGATCATGTGCAAGTCAAAGTGATCTCCACTCTGCTGTGTCACACCCCGCGTCATATTAATTTCGTTGCCCGTCAAACCGGGTGCCACCAGTATTAGCCATGTGGCTGCGATTACCGCTGCCAGCACGGCCAGGGCTACGATGACTGTATTTTCTTTCTTCATGAAAACTCAGGCCTCAGGATAGATGTCATTATTTTCCAGGGAGTGCACCAAATTCATTGGCGGTGCTCCACAATGCACAAATCAAAATATTTGAACTTATACAAGCACTTAGTAGCAGTTCTAAAGGTTTGTAACTCAGGCTGCAATTCAAAAAATCTGAATTTTTGCTTTGATATGGACAAACATTAACCTTTAATTTTAGCTTTCCTTCTGCCGGCTGAGCAAGACTTGTACGTTAATTTTTTGAATTAACCCGCATTTTTCTGTCCAGGTTCATGCATATATGGCCTAATGGTGCTTGCAGGGCTTGGACTGAAACTGCCGGGTGACTAAACTTACTCACTTATTCCGAGTCTGTGTTGTGCGTATGAAAAATAATCCTGCATTGAAGAAAGGACGCTGAGGGTCTGGAACATGTACTTACGCTATTTTGGACTCAATGAGCCCCCGTTCGCCATCACTCCTGACCCGGCATTTGTTTACCTGAGTCCCCGTCATCGTGATGCTCTGGCACACCTGCTTTACGGCATTGGCCAGGGTGGCAGTGGTGGGTTTGTACAACTGACCGGCGAAGTCGGAACCGGTAAAACCACGCTGTGCAGGTGTCTGCTGGAGCAGGTGCCGGAAGGCACACGTGTTGCCCTGATACTCAACCCATTGATCACCCCTCGTGAATTACTGGCCGCCATCAGCGAGGAACTGAAAATTGATATCAGCGGGTCGATCGACAGCACGCGGTTACTGGTGGACGGCCTGAACCGTTACTTGCTCAAAGCACACGCACGCGGTGAACGCGTGGTCGTCGTTATCGATGAAGCGCAAAATCTAAGCCCCGAGGCGCTCGAACAGGTCAGGCTGCTGACCAATCTCGAAACCAGCAAGGAAAAACTTCTTCAAATTGTTCTGCTGGGCCAGCCCGAACTCAGAGAGTTATTGCAGCGTCGTAACCTGCGGCAGCTCGCCCAGCGCATCACCGCACGTTATCACCTCAGTCCGCTGGGGCACAGGGATACCCACCTGTACATCCGCCACCGGATGCAGATTGCAGGCGCCCAGCGAAATCCGTTCAAACGTGGTGCAATGAACGCAGTTTATCAGCGCTCCCAGGGTATACCACGGCTAATCAATATCATTGCGGACAGGGCACTGGTCGCTGCGTTTGCCAAGGAGCGCATGGACGTGACCGCGGCCATGGTGCAGGAGGCTGCCAACGAAGTGCAGCTTGGTGAGCACCAGGTTAGACGAGTCCGCTGGCCATGGATAGCGGTAACGGCGTCAGTGGTGGCGGTCGTGGCATTGATATTTATGACAGTAAGCGACTGGCGTGAACAAGGGGATTGGTCGGCCGGCCAAACCGGGGCGGCTGCATTGCCGGCCAGCGGGATCGAAAGTGAAGTGCAAATTGCCGCTGCGGAAGCTGATAAAGCTTACCAGCCGGTGGAGCAGGTGGCCGAGCAGGCCGTTGCCGAACTGGACTCCGGTTGGCTAAGGGTCCACCAGGACCAGGCCTGGCAGGGCATGGCGGAGCTTTGGAATGATCCGGGCGCTGCTTTTGCCATCCAGGCGGCTTGTAATGGTGACAACGACAGCGGTTATGCATGTCTGGGCGACCAGGGAAGCTGGTCCAAGATCAGGCGCCTGGGCCTGCCGGTTATTTTGCAGTTGCAGGTGGAAACGCCGGCCTATCTTTTATTACGGGGTATTGATGATGAAAGGCTGCTGGTAGGTAAGCCTGACCAGGCGGTGACGGTTTCAAAGGATTCGGTCGAAGCCCGTTGGCTTGGATCCTACCTGGTACCCTGGCCGCAGGCAGTGGGGTGGCCGAGTGAAGTCAGGCGAGGCAATAATGGTCCGGCGGTGGCAACTATCATGGAAATGGCGGCCAGGGTCGATGTGCCGTACCATGGTGATCAGGTATTCGATGCGGCGTTTGAAGTCTGGCTGAAAAGCTTCCAGACCCGGAATGGCCTGGTCGCCGATGGAATCGTTGGCCGTAATACACTGCTACACTTGATGACCGCATCCATTAATGAACCACAACTTTTAGAATCCTGGGAGTAACAGGCCCTAGCCATGTCCATACTTCTTGAAGCGTTGCGAAAATCCGAAAAGAACCAGAATCAGCAAGAGGTTCCAACCATCCATTCCGGTGATCCATCCGGTACGGTTACCGACCCGCTGAACACCGGCCCGTTGATCATGATGCTTGCCGTGTCGCTGATTGCAAGCGGCTGGTTTGTGTGGCGCCAGTACCAGGCGCCAGACGGGTTTACCCCGCCCCCCGTCTCGGTGTCTTCCAGCAGACCCAGTGCGGTGGTCGAGCCTGCAGATAAACCATCCGCAAGTAGCAACGCCGCTGAACAGGCAGCAAAAGCGGCACCAGCGGCAAATAATGTTGCAGCAGGAAACAGAACCCCGGTGGAAACGTATAGCGGCCCCGCCACCAGTTCTTCAACATCCCAGCCAGCCGCTGCTGGAACGCAGTCAACCAGTGACCAGTCAGGTTCGGGCACCGGTAATGCCAATAGTCAATCTGCTCAGCCTTCGCCAACGAATAAAAAACCTTCGGCAGAAACAGCACAAAGGGATCCCCTTGAGCCTGCTCCCATCAGTTACTGGGAGTTGCCCGATACAGTGCGTGAGTCGGTACCGGAAATAAAATTCAGCGTGCTGGTTTACGCCAGCAACCCGGATGACCGCTTTGTCCTGATCAACGGCCAACGATTGGCGGAAGGCGACAGTTTGCCTTCAGGCCCGGTGGTTAAGGAAATCCAGCGCGAAGGTGTCATCTTCAGCTACCGTCTGTATCGGTTCCTGGTTGAAAGATAGCCGCCACACGGAAGCCAGTTAAAGTTGGAAAGCGGTATTGTCAGGAACTGGTCCAGGTCCCATCCGCGATTTCCGTGGGTGACGCTGACAATCTTTTTTTTGTGTTGTGGTGTAAAGCTGCTGCATTCCGGAATGCCCCCCCTGGCCCAGAACGCGATGCTCGAATTGGGTGGTGTGTTGCCGGCCCGGCTTGCACAATTGTTTTATGCGCCGGACGGGAGTTGGGCAGACCAACGGTTCCTGACCCTGGTCAGCGCATTGTTCATACACACAAGCTGGCTGCATGTGTTGGGAAACATGGTTTATCTGTGGGTTTTTGGCTTGCCGCTTGAACGCCGTCTGGGCGGTTTTGGCATGGTGCTGGTGTTCGTGCTTGGTGGAGCCTTGGCCAATCTTTTTGTCGTGGTTCGGTTGCCCGAACTGACATCACCCATCGTCGGCGCCAGTGGGGCTGTATCAGCCGTGGTGGGGGCATACCTCGGCATGTTCCCCTCCCGCCGCATCGGCATGTTGCTGCCTCTGGGGCTTTACCTGCAGTTTGCCCGGGTTCCGGCCATACTCGTGATCGGTTCCTGGTTCACGTTACAATTGGTTTATACCGTTTTAGGCCCCATAACGGGGGTTGTGGCCTGGTGGACACATATGGCGGGTTTTACGCTGGGACTAATATTTGCGTTGTTGGTGCGTGCAACAACACAGATCAAGTTGGGATAACACATGAGCAAAGTTGATAAAGATAAACTGTTTCGGATTGCATTCCTCAACCAGGGCAAAGTCTACGAACTCTTCTGTAGCGGGGTTTGTACGAGCGGTCTTTTGGGCTTTGTTGAAGCCAGTGGATTGATGTTGGGCGACAAGGATTCGCTGGTTGTTGATCCGACCGAGGAAAAATTGCGTGATGAATTTGACGGTGTGGAGGTTTTGCATCTGCCAATGCACAGCGTATTGCGTGTCGAGCAGGTAAGGAAGAAAGGCCAGGCGGTCATTCGTGATCGCGAGAGCGGTGAAAAAGTCACGCCGTTTCCCATCCAGCCCGGTACCCGCAGAAGCCCTTAGTAGTTTTCTGCGGACAGGATGCTTGCACCTTTTAACAGGATAAGTGCCTGGTACATCATGTAATCGTCGGCGGCGCTGACCTCTGAGCCAAAATTCACATTACTTTTTCCGGTTTCGCTAATTAAGTGCCGGTCAAGGTCGGCTTCTCGTTTTCGCTTATCACCATTTTCCACAACTTCAACTGTTGCTATCTCCACGTCCGGCCTTATTCCCTCGGCTTGTATCGAGCGTCCCGATGGCGTGTAGTAACGTGCGGTTGTCAGGCGCATACCCGAGCCGTTACGCAGATTCAGTACGGACTGCACCGAGCCTTTTCCGAAAGTTGTCTCACCGACGATCAATGCCCGCCCGTGGTCCTGCAGGGCGCCTGCCAGCACCTCCGAGGCCGATGCCGTGCTGCGGTCAACGAGTACAACCATTGGCACTCCTTCCAGTACCTGGCCGGGTTTTGCGGTGTATTCCAGTTGGTTTTCCGTGCGCCCCCGGGTATAGACGATGAACCCGCCTTTCAGGAAAGCATCAGCGATGGCGATCGCCGGACTGAGTACGCCACCCGGGTTATTACGCAGGTCAAGGACAACCCCCTTCAATGGGCCCTCGTGTTTTCTTTGCATGTAATCGACTTGTTCGAGCAGTTCATCCGCACTTTTGCGGGTAAAGTGTGTAATTTGGAAATAGCCGTAATCCCTGTCGACCGGTCTGCTGTATACACTCGATACCTCAACAAAATCCCGCACCACCGTTAGCGTGGAAACCTCGCCGTTCTGGTGTTCGATCGTGATATCCACCTCGCTACCGGGCTCACCCCTCAACCCGTCGATAGCCGAGGGCAGGTCCTGCCCACGCAGGTCCCTGTTGTTAATCGCTGTGATAACGTCACCGGAGACGATACCGGCTTTGTCCGCTGCTCCCCCTTTCATGACAAAGTCCACGAAAACCTTGTTGTTCCTGATGGCGACTTCAACTCCGATACCGCTGTAGCGGCCACGCGAACTGTCGTCCATTTGCCGGAATTCATCGGCCTCCATGTAGGACGAATGGGGGTCCAGTTCTGAAAGCATACCCCTGATGGCGGCGTTCAGCAGCGTCTGGTCGTCAGTTTCCTCGATAAAATTTTTGCGTACCTGGTTGAATACGTCAGTGAATGTACGCAGGTCATCCAGTGTAAGTTGTGCCCCGGGTGTTCCTGTTTCCGCTTCTTCCGCCGCCATTACGTTGAATGCCAGTAAAAGTGCCAATATCAATTTTCTGCCAATTCGTATCATCGATTGTCCATGTTCAGCGTTTCAACCATACAGCCGGATCCATCGCCTTGCCGTCTTTCCTGATTTCAAAATATAGTCCGCTGCCATTCAGGGAACTGCTACCGACGGTGCTTATTGAAGTGCCGGACTCCACCCAGTCGCCAACCTCGTGCAACAGGCTCTCATTGTTACCATACAGGCTCATAAAACCGTCACCATGATCTATTATCATAAGCAGGCCATAACCTCTGAGCCAGTCCGAGAACGCCACGCGCCCATAAGCGATGGCTTTGACCTCGCTGCCATTGTTGGCACTGATCAGCCAGCCCTGCCATCGCAACCCCGCCGTCCGGGGCTGGCCGTAAGCATGTCTGACCCGGCCTTTGACCGGCATTGGCAAGCTGCCCTTCAAGCCCTGGGGGGCGAGCTGTTTGCCGAGGTCCGCCGGAATGTCGGCCAGCACGTTTGACAGGTTTTCCAACAGGGTCTCAAGGTCCTCCCGGTCGCGCTGCATTTCAGCGAGACGAGCTTCATCCGTATTGATCTGACCGGCCAGCTCGTCAATGATTACCTGGCGCTCATTGCGCTGGTCCGTCATTTGATCCAACACGGATTGTTGGCTTTTTTGAACCTCATCCATTGCAGACAGTTCCAAATTGATTTTTTCCTGCATCCCGTCAAGGATCTGCAGCACCTCTTTCAGCTCGTTGATCTGTGACGCCTGCGAACGGCTGAAATAGTCATAGTAAGCCAGAGTCCTTGATAACTGTGCCGGGCTGTCCTGGTTCAAGACGAGCTTAAGCCGGGATTCCCGGCCGAGTCTGTAGGCCGTCAGGATCTGGTCCGCAAGAACCTGTCTTCGCTTGTCCAGGCTGTTAAGGTAGTTTTGCCGTTCCATGTTGAGCCTGGATAATTCCTGCTCATGTTCCTGGCGGATGGATTCCAAGTTACGCAACTCCAGGGCGTTTTCCTGGATTTCGAGGTCAGCCGCTTTGAGTGCCTGCTGCTCGCCGGATAAGGTTGTGCGGGCCCGTTCAAGATCCTTTTGTAAACTGCTGATCGATGCTTTGATCTGTCCAAGCCGGGCTTCGGCCTCCGCCTGGGTAAGTGTATTATCACCATGGCCGTTGACCCAGCCCAGTGCCAGGAAAACACCCGCGCCGATTGAAATGAGTGGCCTGCGCAACACCAGTCCTTCAGGTCTTGTCTGGTGGTCTATCGTTAAGCTGTAACAACGACTGTCCCGTCATCTCGGCGGGCAGGGTTTTACCGAGCAGGTACAACATGGTCGGCGCGATATCCCGTAGTGCACCGCCGCCCAGCGCCTCAGCCTCTCGGCCGTAGTACACCAACGGAACAGGGTTCGTGGTATGCGCAGTATGGCTTTGACCGCTATCGTGATCGATCATTTGTTCGACATTGCCGTGGTCGGCGGTGACGAGCAATTCGCCGCCCCGCACCCGGACGGCCTCAAAAACGACACCGAGGCAGCGGTCAACAGCTTCAACAGCAGCAATTGCTGCGGTCATGCTGCCGGTATGGCCGACCATATCGGGATTGGCCACATTGCAGATAATAACGTCGTACTCATCGCCGCGGATGGCTTTGTCGAGCTCGGCTGATAGGGCTTCGGAATTCATCTCCGGCTGGAGATCATAAGTGGCCACGTCGGGTGAGGGTATCAATATGCGCTTCTCACCGGGAAAGGCGGACTCATCGCCACCGTTAAAGAAAAAAGTCACGTGTGCGTATTTTTCAGTTTCTGCTATGCGCAGTTGGCGCATGTCATTTTTTGACAGGCACTCCCCGAACAAACCTTTCAGCTTTTCAGGAGGGAAAGCGACATCTGCGGGCAGGCTTTCAAGATAACGGGTCATGCAAACAAAGGCAGACAGTGTTGGCTGCTGGCAGGCAAATCCGTCAAAGCCTGGCTGGGTAAAGGCCTGGCTGATCTCGCGTGCGCGGTCAGCCCTGAAGTTTACAAAAATAACCGCATCGTTATTTCGGATGCCCCCGAACGAGCCGATGGTTGTCGGGCTGACAAATTCGTCACTTTCATCGCGCTCATACGCAGATTGCAGCGCGGTTCCGGCATCATTGCCGGTGAACATACCCTTACCATTGACGAGCGCATCCCAGGCCTTGCTGACGCGATCCCAGCGCTTATCGCGATCCATGGCATAGTATCGACCGCATATAGTGCCGAAGGCAGCGCCTGGCAGGTCATCCAGGCAATCCTGCATCTTTTGAATCGATGGCCCGGCGCTTCGTGGTGGTGTATCCCTTCCATCGAGGAAGGCATGCACCCTGATTTTTTCAGCGCCCTGTGAAGCGGCCATTTGCACCATTGCGAGGAAATGATCTTCGTGGCTGTGTACCCCGCCGGGAGATAGCAGACCCATGACATGTAACGTGGAAGCATTTCTGCGGCAGGCATCAATGGCTTTAACAAGCGCCGGATTGCTGTTGAAACTGCCGTCTTCCACGGCAAGACTGATGCGGCTCAGGTCCTGGTAAACAATACGACCGGCACCGATGTTCATATGCCCGACTTCGGAATTTCCCATCTGACCGGCTGGCAGGCCTACATATTCGCCGGAGGTCTGGATGGTCGTATGGCAGCCAAGCTGGCGTATCCGGTGCCAGCAAGGTGTGTCGGCCTGGCTGATGGCATTGTCGGGCGCATCTTCGCGGTGGCCCCAGCCGTCCAGTATCATCAGCACCAGTGGCCCTTTCGGTATTCCTGTTTCAACTGTCATCAATTTTCCAAATTCAGAGTGCGGTTGTTATTGTATGCCCTGCCTACACTTCAGGGACCACTGCAACGGAACCCGCAGGCGATCCACTTCACGCGAATACAATTGTACGGGAGACTCTTGCAAATTAAAGCCTGTGCCACCACATGACACAGGCGTACGGTCGTGTTGTAGACCGAAGTGTACGTGTGAGCAAAAAACCATTATTGCTGTTAGCGTATTATTCCACATCATCTGGCCAGGTGCAGTTTAAAAGCAGTTGCGAAAATTGCTTGGAATAGAGTTGATAACAATATGAAAGGATGATCGTCAGGAGATCTAAACGTGGAACAAGTGATTGAATTTGCGGGCAACCATGGAATGCTGGTGGCCGGGTTTGCAGCCATAGTGCTTTTGCTGATCTGGACGGAGATCAGCCGCCGTACCCGGGGCTATACGGAATTATCACCGCCCCAGGCAGTGCAAAAAATCAACCAGGGTGAAACGACCATTATTGATATTTCACCTGCCGCCGATTTTTCAAAAGGTCACCTGGCAGGTTCAAAACACGTTGCCCTGTCCCGTTTCAGCAATCAGGATCCGGAGATCGAAAAAATTATCACCGGCCCGGTTTTGGTTGTTTGTAAGAACGGCCAGACTGCGCACCAGGCCGCTGCGAAACTGGTCAAGCTGGGTGCAGCCGATGTGGCGGTGCTCAAGGGTGGTGTTACAAGTTGGGCAGCTGACCAATACCCGTTATCACGCAAGTAAATATAAAGCGTCTGGTTATTCAGATGACCAAATGAGATAATTTTCCCTTGTCCTTTTATCATTGGGTGAAAGGCATCAACCATTAAAACTATAGAGAAGTACAATCATGGCAGAAGAACAGAATCAGGGCGCTGCGGAACAAGAGCAGCAACAGGCACAATTCCAACTTCAGAAGTTATACGTCAAAGATGTTTCTTTTGAACTCCCCAACGCACCGCAGATATTCCAGGAGGACGGTCAGGTCGAGATCAAAATGAATCTTGCCCAGAAGGTCGAAAACCTTGCAGAAAACGTCCAGGAAGTGGTATTGACGGTTACGGTAACGGCTTCGCTGGGTGAAAAGACCGCTTACCTGGCCGAAGTACACCAGGCCGGTATTTTTGCCATCTCCGGTTTAAACGAGCAGGCCACCCACGCGGCATTGAACACGCTGTGTCCCAGCACGCTGTTCCCCTATGCCCGCCGGGCGATTACCGACCTGGTTGCCGATGGAGGCTTCCCACCCCTGGTTTTACAGCCGCTGAACTTTGACCAGATTTATGCACAGCGTCTACAGGAAGCACAGTCACAGGCAGTTGCCTCCGAAGATCTGGAAGTCCAGGGCAACGCCTGATTGTATGGGTAAAGCCCCCGTCATCGCGGTGCTGGGTGCCGGTTCCTGGGGAACAGCCCTGGCGCTGCAACTGGATCGCAGCGGTAGCCGCGTTATCCTGTGGGATCGCGATACAGAGAATATTCTGCAAATGCGCTCTGCACGCTGTAACGAGCGCTATTTGCCGGGTATTGAAATCCCTGCTTCTATCGAGATTGAAACAGATATGCTGACAGCCGTTAAAGCGGCTGACCACCTATTGATGGTCACTCCCAGTCACGCTTTTGCTTCGGTCATCAAGGAAACCCGGAAAGTACTGCGGCTCGGGCAGGGGATCGCCTGGGGTTGCAAAGGGTTTGAGCCGGGTAGTGGTCGCCTGTTGCACGAGGTTGCACAGGAATTACTGCCGCCTGAAACACCACTGGCCATTGTGACCGGTCCTTCCTTCGCCAAGGAGGTGGCCCACAACCTGCCAACAGCGGTTACCGTAGCCGGCCCTGACAGCGGGTTCACCGGGGTTATGGCCTCGGCCTTGCATGGCGGGCGCTTTCGCGCTTATACCAGCGATGACATGATCGGCGCCGAACTGGGCGGGGCATTCAAGAACGTGATGGCTGTTGCAACCGGTATCTGCGATGGTATGCAGTTGGGCAACAATGCCCGGGCGGCACTGATTACCCGAGGCCTGGCCGAGATGATGAGGCTGGGCAGGGCTTTGGATGCAAAGCCGGAAACACTGATGGGGCTGGCAGGTGCGGGAGATCTGATCCTGACCTGTACGGGAGATCTTTCCCGCAATCGGCAACTGGGTCTGCAATTGGGAAAAGGCAAATCACTTGAACAGGCCCTGGATGAAATCGGCCAGGTTGTTGAGGGTGTAAACGCCTCGGCTGAAGTTCATCGCCTGGCATTGGAATACGGTATCAATATGCCTATCTCGGAGCAGGTTAACGGCATCATTCATGAAGGCTGGGACCCCGAAGAAGGCGTGGCGAGCTTATTGGCAAGGGAACAGAAAGCGGAGCATGGCGACTGACCGCCTCATCCGGACCCCGTTTTTAATCAGTTTTCCTCGACGAACCCCAGTTGCCGCCAGGCTTCGTACAGGCCAACGGCAACGGTGTTGGATAGATTCAGGCTGCGTGAAGCTTCGGCCATTGGCAGGCGCAGACAGAAGTCAGAACCCGTCCCGGCCATTATGGAATCAGGCAATCCACGAGTTTCCGGTCCGAATAACAGGCCATCACCGTCCTGAAATTCAGCCTGGTTGTATAACTTTTGCCCGCGGGTGCTAAAGGCCCATATTCTCATGTCAGTATGCTCAGCCCTGAATGTGCTCCAGTTGATGTATTGCTGTACACGGGCCAGTTCCGCATAGTCAAGCCCGGCCCGTTTGACACGCGTGTTATCAAGCTGAAAACCCATCGGGCCCACGAGGTGCAAGCCGGCGCCGGTGTTTGCGCACAAACGTATTATATTGCCGGTGTTGGGTGGAATCTCGGGCTGGTACAGGA
>CALBDB010000100.1 GCA_937927755.1 uncultured Lysobacterales bacterium | reverse complement strand
CCTACAGGTGGCCTTGAACTCAATAAACACTATCCCCATGTAAGTTTACGTGGCGGCCTTCGGGGGCCACAGGTAGCTTCCAGCCATATTGGTGGAAGTTTTTATTTAGACCATATTGCTTCTAAAGGAGAATACGGAAATGACTACATTTGATTTTGCACCGCTATACAGAACTTCAGTTGGTTTTGACCGCCTGGCTTCAATGTTGAATTCAGCCAACCGGCAGGACCAGGGTAACAGTTACCCTCCTTACAACATTCGCTCAACCAGTGAAGACCATTACCAGATAACCATGGCTGTAGCCGGTTTTTCCGAGAATGATCTTGAAATCACTACCGAGCAGAACCGTTTGCTGATTATCGGCAAGCGTGCTGATGAGACAGAAGAGCAGGGTGAGTACCTGCATCGTGGTATTGCCACGCGCTCATTTGAGCGTCGCTTCAATCTCGCCGACCACGTAAAAGTCGTCGGTGCCAGCCTCGAAAACGGTCTGCTGCATGTAGATCTTGAGCGTGAGCTTCCCGAAGCGATGAAGCCCCGCACGATAACGATCGGCAAGTCTGAGACCCGCCTCCTGGATGTTGAACAAACTCCTGGTGGTAAAAAAGCCAAAGGTAAGGCAGACAAGGCAGCCTGATCTGCTTCATGAGTCTGCCTGGGTATCAAAGGGGGTGCATCTTTGCACCCCCTTTTTTATTGCATGACGAACATTTTGCACGGTGATTGCAACCGCAGCAGCCAATCGTTAGGCTGAGACTTTTCGACAGATTCGATCACCTATGAAACGCATCGCTTTCTGGCCATATCAACTTTACGCCTTTCTGGTGTTTTACCCGATCGGCCTGTTACTTACCCTGTTGTCGGGGTGGTTGACCATGGTGGCGGCGATAATCTGGAATCCGGAATTCGCAAGCCGGTATATTGCATCGAATTGGGCGAGACTGATTTGTTGGCTGACACCCGTACGGGTTGAGGTTGAAGGCGCTGAAAACGCAGAGCCCGGCAAGTCGTTTGTCGTGGTCTGCAACCACCAGGGCTTGTACGATATTTTTCTCGTGTATGGCTGGCTGAAGCTGGATCTGAAATGGGTTATGAAAGCGGAACTGAGAAAGATACCCGGTGTTGGCATTGGCTGTGAAAAGGCAGGTCATATATTCGTCGACCGGAGCAACCCTGAACAGGCGCGAAAGGCGGTGACCGATGCACTGGACAGGGTAGGGGATGGTGTCGGCCTGCTGTTTTTTGCGGAGGGCACCCGTAGCCCGGACGGTAAAATGCTGCCGTTCAAAAAGGGAGCGTTCCGTGTCGCGGCCGACCAGAACCTGCCAATTTTACCCGTTACTGTTATTGGCACCCGCAACATACAAAAACCCAGGTCTATTTTGATTTTTCCCGGCAAAATTCGCATGGTCATCCACCCGGCAGTCGATATTAATGGCAGGAGGGAAGCTGGAGATATTCTCGGCCTGATGACCCAGACCCGGGATACGATCGCCTCTGCACTGCCCGAAGAATTACGCTGATCCTGATATGCAACTGGGAAAGCCGGATCCGCGTTTTATATCCTCGCCCAGGGCGCAGCGTAATTTTGCGCTTGCAATAAAAATCGCTCTTTTCACAGTGGGTCTGTTATGGGTCATCCTGATCGTGGACAGTGTGCTGGGTCTCGGTCTGTTGCGTTTTGGCTTGCGCCCACGGCAGTTTGAGGGCCTGGTCGGTGTTTTTACCGCGCCCCTGCTACATAGCGGTCCGGAGCACCTGCTATCCAATTCATTGCCATTGCTGATCAGCCTGACTGCCATACTCTATCTCTACCCGGCATCTTCGATCCGTGTCATCCCGGTAATCTGGTTGGGGTCAGGTTTGCTGGCCTGGGTCGTAGGGCGGCCAAGCCTGCATTTTGGTGCGAGCGGATTTGTCTATGGTTTGCTGGCCTACGTATTTATCAGCGGGATATTGCGCCTGGATATGCGTTCGGTAGCGGTTTCCGTCATGGTCTGGTTTTTATACGGGTCAATGGTTTGGGGTGTCCTGCCGATCCGGCCGAACATGTCCTGGGAGTTACACCTGGCTGGCGCCATATTGGGTGTTGCTATGGCTATAGCGTTCCGGCGCTGGGACATCACGCCGCTCAAGCGCTATGCATGGGAGGATGATGACAGTGTTCCGGAGTGGTTTCCGTTGAAAGAGACCCCGCCGGAACAATCATCACATGAAGTATCACCTGCCGAACCCGAATTGTTGGGTAGTGACGAACCTGAATCTGGGATGTCCGACAAGGATCGGTCTTGACCTGTCATCGCCCCGCTCTTAACCTGAATAGTCCGCGCAAATAACAGGAAAATATCGTGAGAAAAGTGGCCTTTTTTGCAATGCTTTTGTTTGCGATATTTGTCGTTGCAGGCTACCTGTTGCCAAAACAGGTTCATGTCGAAAGGTCTGTAACCATAGAAAGGCCCACGGCCATGATGTTTGAGTTGTTGAATGGTTACCGCTATTTCAACCAATGGTCGCCGTGGGCCGACCGTGATCCAGATGCTGAGTTCGTCATTAGCGGGCCCGAATCAGGTGTCGGGGCACGAATGAGTTGGATCGGGGACCCACACCTGGTTGGCAGCGGCTGGCAGGAGATAGTTGCCAGCAAGCCCTATGAGCAAATAAACATAAAGCTGGATTTTGACGCACAGGGCATCGCGGATACCGGTTTCATACTGGAACCCGCGGGTGACGCTACCCGGGTTACCTGGTTTTTTGATTCCGATCTGACCGAGGGTGGCAAATTTTTGGATTCCTTCCTGGCGAGATACTTTGGCCTGTTATTTGACCGTTGGGTGGGTGGTGACTACGAGAAGGGGCTTGCCAACCTGAAGCGTTTTGCCGAATCCTTGCCTGCGTCCGATTTCAGCGAGTTGGAAATCAGCCGGGTGGAGGTCGCCGCGCAGGATATTTTGTACGTGACTACCAGTAGCAGCCAGGACCCGGCCGACATAGCACTCGTCATGGCGGATGCGTATGCGGAGATCAGCGCTTTTATCAACCAGGCCGGGATCAGCATGACCGGCTCACCAATGGCAATCACGCGTGCGTGGGAAGAAGGCGGCTACCATTTTGATGCGGCCATTCCCGTCGACTTTGTGCCAGCCGAATTAACCGGCAAAATCAGCGCAGGTATGTCGCCATCGGGCTCTGCCATCAGGGCAGTGCACCACGGTGCCTATGACAGGATGATGCCAACCTACGAAAAGCTCGCTGCTTATATGTCGGCCCACGGATTGAACCAGGGGGAAGTATCCTGGGAACACTATATTTCAGACCCCGGCAGCACCGCGCAACAGGATATGATCACCTATATTTACATCATGCTGGGGGATTCTGAATAGGCCGGTCAGGTTTACCAGCGTTTATCGCAGATGAAATCACGCCCCCAGTGACAGGGATCACTGGTGTCTTCCAGGTAGCTGTTAAATTCAGTACGGGAAATCTCTATTGCCCCCATCCTTACCAGGTGCGGATTGTTGACCTGGCAGTCCAACAGGGTGAAATCCCATTGCTGTAGCTGTTTGCACAACGCCACGAGTGCGACCTTGCTCGCATCGGTAAATCTGCTGAACATGGATTCACCAAAGAACACCCGGCCGAGCGCCAGGCCGTAAATACCTCCGCTCATTTCACCGTCCACCCAGGTTTCCACCGAGTGGGCTATGCCAAGCTCGTGCAGCCTGACATAGGCTGCCTGCATGTCCCGCGTGATCCAGGTTCCATCGTGGTCATGGCGCGGCGCGGCGCAGGCATTGATAACCTCCTCAAATGCCCGGTCGACGGTCAGTGAAAAGCGGCCCTGGTTGTAACGCCGCTTCAGGCGGCGCGAAACATGGACAGATTGGGGAAGAAGGACACAGCGCGGCGCCGGTGACCACCACAGGATGGGTTCATCTTCCGAGTACCAGGGAAATATGCCATGGCGATACGCGTTGAGCAGGCGGGCAGGGGACAGGTCTCCACCAGCCGCAAGCAGACCCGGGGGATACTCCAGGGCCTGCTCTGAAGGCGGAAAAGGTGATTCCGGGTCTGCTGATAGAATCGGAATCACTGCAAAACCGGCTGCTCAGGCCGAAGCGTCTTTCTGTTCTTCCAGCCAGCGCTCGGCATCCAGCGCGGCCATGCAGCCGGCCCCTGCCGATGTAACCGCCTGGCGGTAGACGTGATCGCTCACGTCGCCGGCGGCGAACACCCCGGGCACACTGGTCATGGTCGCCAGTCCGTCAGCGCCACCGCGAATGAGGATATAACCGTCTTTCATGTCCAATTGGTCAATGAAGATTTCCGTGTTCGGGTTGTGGCCGATGGCGATAAATACACCGGCGGTGTCGATATCGCTGAGCTCGTCACTTTGTGCGTGCCGGATTCTTATACCGGTTACACCGGTGTCATCGCCCAGTATTTCATCCAGGTTGTGATTCCACATGAAGCGCACGTTGCCGTTACGCTCTTTCTCAAACAGGCGATCCTGCAGCATTTTCTCAGCGCGTAATTCGTCACGGCGGTGCACGAGCACAACTTCCGATGCGATATTGGAAAGATAAAGCGCCTCCTCGACGGCGGTATTACCCCCCCCAATGACGGCCACTTTGCGGTCACGATAGAA
This sequence comes from uncultured Lysobacterales bacterium, assembly GCA_937927755.1. Classification (GTDB taxonomy): domain Bacteria; phylum Pseudomonadota; class Gammaproteobacteria; order Xanthomonadales; family SZUA-36; genus SZUA-36. The sequence continues at coordinate 39,648 of CALBDB010000100.1, read as the reverse complement.
GAATCCGTCACAGGTCGCACAGGCGGAGACCCCTTTGCCCATAAAGGCTTCTTCCGATGGCAGCCCCAGGTATTTGGCGCTTGCCCCGGTCGCGATGATCATTGCGTCACAACTGTACTTGCCTGAGTCGCCCTCCAGGACAAATGGGCGTTGACCCAGGTGGACCGTGTGGATGTGATCAAAGATGACCTCCGTTTCAAAGCGTTCTGCGTGTGCCAGCATCCGTTGCATCAGTTCGGGGCCCTGGACACCGTTGGCGTCACCCGGCCAGTTATCGACATCGGTGGTGGTAGTCAGTTGTCCGCCCTGCTGGATACCGGTAATGATCGTCGGCTTGAGGTTGGCGCGCGCGGCGTAGATGGCTGCAGTGTATCCTGCCGGGCCGGACCCGACGATTAGCAGGCCATGGTGTTTGATATCGCTCATGTATAATTGCTCCAGATAATCAACAGGCGCCCATTCTTTGCTGGCTGCACCTGGAAGATGCTAAACAGATAATCTTACCTGTTTCCAGTTTGAGGCCGGAAATGCAGATTCAAGTACAACATTTTAACCGATCATCTGCATGGGAAATATGATTCAGTGCATGTTTGTCCGCACGTTTCGAATCGATTGTGGCATTATGGCTTGAAATGTACCGGGTACAAGTTAATATAGTCTTATAGACATATATTATTTAACTTCAAATATAATAACTTAAATGACAAACCTTATAAGGTAGATAACATTGGCGCAGGCTCGTAAGAAACCCATCAAAGTAGCAAAAGCACCGTCCCGGTTGACGCACCACCTGAAAGAGAGTGCGTTTTTGCTTTCGATCCTTGTCGCAGTCTACCTGGTCGCCTGTTTATATACCTATGATCCGAATGATCCAGGGCCCTTTAATACAACGAATTCGGATCATGTTCAAAACGTCGGACGTGTGCTGGGCGCCTGGATCTCAGATGCATTCCTGGGTTTGATGGGCTACATCGCCTACCTGCTTCCACTGATAACGATCTACGCGGGCTGGAGAGTCTGGACCAAGAAAGCGGCCGCGTCTGAAACCGGCGCGATTGAAGCTGTTGCAATTATTACCGGCCTGGCACTGTTTGTACTGTCTTCAACCGGCCTGGCTTATATGCACCTGATACCACCGGCCGGAAGCATGCCGGCAGGCGGAGGCGGTGTGATTGGTGATGTGGTTGCAACTCCTATACGCGAGTTAACCGGATTGCTGGGGTCTACACTATTCCTGTTTTCGATGAGCCTGGTTGGTATCACCCTGTTCACCGGCCTGTCCTGGTTCCACGTGATGGATGTGACCGGCCGAATAACACTAGACCTGCTGGACTGGCTGTTGGCCAGTATCGCCAGCGCACGCGACTGGTTTGCAGGGCGGCGTGCACGGGCCAAGCGCGAGGAGGTGCGCAAGACGGACTCGGTCAGGCAGCAGGGCAGAACAGCACCCAGGATCGAGCCGCAGATTTCTGTTCCGGATGAACAGGCCAGCACGCGTGTCGTCAAGGAAAAACAACGGCCTTTATTCAAAAACATGCCGGCCAATTCATTGCCGCCTCTGGATATACTCGATGAGCCGCATGACCAACCACCGGGTTACAGCGAGGAAGCACTTAAGGCCCTGTCAAAGCAGGTAGAGCTCAAGCTGGCGGATTTTGGTGTCGAGGTTCACGTGGTCGCCGTTCATCCGGGCCCCGTAATCACCCGTTTTGAGCTGGAACCGGCTGCCGGCGTAAAATCCGCACAGATCATGAACCTGGCCAAGGATCTTGCGCGGGGGCTCAGTATTGTTTCGGTGCGCGTGGTCGAAGTCATTCCCGGCAAATCCACCATCGGCCTGGAAATACCGAACAGCACGCGGCAAATGGTATTTCTATCGGAAATTCTGCGCTCAGATGTTTACGACAAATCGAGTGCGCCTTTGACACTTGCGCTGGGTAAAAGCATTTCCGGGCGCCCCATCGTGGCGAACCTTGCCAAGATGCCTCACTTGCTGGTGGCGGGCACCACGGGTTCGGGTAAATCGGTTGCTTTGAACGCCATGATTCTGAGCCTGCTCTACAAGACCGGGCCAGAGGAAGTCAGGCTGGTCATGGTCGACCCGAAGATGCTGGAGTTATCGGTGTATGCCGATATACCGCACTTGCTGGCGCCGGTAGTTACCGATATGAAAGAGGCAGCCAATGCCCTGCGCTGGTGCGTTGCAGAAATGGAACGCCGCTACCGCTTGATGTCAATGGCAGGGGTTAGAAATCTTGCTGGCTTCAATAAGAAAGTACGCGATGCGATTGAGGCGGGAACGCCGCTGAAAGACCCCCTGTTCATGCCCGATGAAATGAACCCGGACGCGGAAGCGCCCGACCTGGAGCATCTGCCTTATATCGTAGTCATCGTCGACGAACTTGCCGACATGATGATGATCCTTGGCAAGAAGATCGATGAGTTGATAGCCCGGTTGGCGCAAAAGGCGCGAGCTTCGGGTATTCATCTGATACTCGCAACACAAAGGCCGTCCGTGGACGTCATCACCGGGTTGATCAAGGCAAACATCCCTACGCGCATTGCGTTCCAGGTATCGTCACGTGTTGATTCACGCACCATTCTCGACCAGATGGGTGCAGAGCAGTTACTGGGCCATGGTGACATGCTTTACATGCCGCCAGGAACGGCGATACCCGAACGTGTACACGGCGCTTTTGTTGACGATCACGAGGTGCATGCAGTAGTCAAATACCTGAAGTCTCTCGGTGAACCGAATTATGTTGAAGAGATACTCGAAGAGGAGCAACTGACCACCGATGGCATGAGCATCAATGACCGCGGTATTCCGAAAGAAGCGGCCGGTGATGTCGATGAGCTTTACGATGAGGCAGTCGCCTGGGTGACGACATCAAGGCGTGCTTCGATTTCCAGCGTTCAGCGCCACCTGAGGGTAGGGTATAACCGCGCGGCCCGTATCATAGAGGAGATGGAGGCCAGCGGCGTGGTCTCGCAGCCCGAACACAACGGTCAGCGCGAGGTCCTGGCGCCTGCTCCGCCGAGGGATTGAACATGAAATACGGGCATCGAATTGCATTGGTCGTGGCTTTTGGAATTGCAGCGTTCAACGTATTCGCCCAGGATGCCGGTCCGGCACGTACCGCACTTGAAGGTTTCGCCAGCGGACTGGACAGCTTCCAGGCCGACTTCAATCAAATTGTTAAATCCCAGGATGGCCGGGTCCAGGACAGGACTTCGGGCAAGGTCTGGCTGCAGACCCCCGACAAACTGCGTTGGGTTTACCTGGGGGACTTTCCCGAGACAATTGTTGCTGATGGTACAAACATCTGGATCCACGATGAATCCCTGCAACAGGTTACGGTCAAGCCGCAGTCCGACCAGGCAACGGATTCGCCCCTGATGATCCTGGCCGACATTTCCCAGCTGGATTCGCAGTTTCATGTGAACGAGCTGGGCGATTATGAAAATATGATGTTGCTGGAACTCAGGAGCCAGCAAAGCGAGTCGGAATTTGAGCGCATCCTGTTGGGCCTGGACGGCAATGGAATCCGGCTGATGGTCATGGAAGACGCTTTTGGGCAACGGACTGAAATAAACTTTGAAAACATACTCAAAAATCGGCCTGTAGATTCGCTGTTGTTTTCTTTCTCAGCACCTGAAGGAACAGATGTCGTCGGGGTGCCAACCCAGCCCGAATGAAGTGTTACAATTCCGCAATTCATAATCCGTAGAACACAACATGCTTGATCCGCTTATTCTCAGAAACGACCTCCACGCGACCGTTGCGGCGTTGGAGACGAGGGGTTATGCCCTCGATGCCGGAGCTTACGAGGCCCTGGAAGCCCGCCGAAAGGCATTGCAAATGGAAGTGGAGGAGTTGCAAAGCAAACGCAACTCAAACGCCAAGTCCATCGGTCAGGCCAAGGCGAAAGGTGAAGATATCCAGCCGCTGCTGGATGCTGTCGCGGAACTCGGTGATCAGCTCAAAACCGCCGAGGCTTCTTTCAGACAGGTTCGTGACGAGCAGGCCGACTGGCTGCTTGATATGCCGAACCTGGCCGCATCAGATGTCCCGGCGGGAGCGGATGAGAGTGAAAACGTTGAACTGCGCAAATGGGGCGTGGTGCCCACCTTTGAGTTTGAGCCCCGCGACCATGTTGAGTTGGGCGAGTTGCACCGCATGATGGACTCGGAAGCAGCGGCAAAGCTGGCAGGCGCCCGCTTCACGCTGCTGAAATCATCGTTTGCAAGATTGCACCGCGCATTGGCGCAGTTCATGCTGGATGTGCACACGCAGGAACACGGCTATACGGAAGTCTATGTGCCTTACCTTGTAAAGGGGGAAACCATGCAGGGCACCGGCCAGTTGCCCAAGTTCTCGGACGATGCTTTTGCAACCACCGATGACCCGCCCCGCTACCTGGTGCCAACGGCTGAAGTGCCGGTCACCAACCTGGCGGCAGACCAGATATTTGCAGCCGACGACCTGCCGCTCAAATACGTGGCGCAGACACCGTGTTTCCGCCGCGAAGCAGGTTCTGCCGGGCAGGATACGCGTGGCATGATCCGCCAGCACCAGTTTGAGAAGGTGGAACTCGTACATATTGTCCGCGCAGAAGATTCCAAAGCTGCGCACGAGGAACTGATCAGCAACGCAGAAATAATACTGCAGAAACTGAACCTGGCTTACCGGACCATCGTGCTGTGCAAAGGTGATATGGGGTTCTCGGCGTGCAAGACCTACGATATCGAGGTCTGGCTGCCGGGGCAGGGCACCTACCGCGAAATTTCATCATGCAGCAACTGCAGCGACTTCCAGGCGCGCCGTATGAAAGCTCGGGTGCGTAACCCGGAAAGCGGCAAAAACGAGCTGGTTCATACCCTGAATGGTTCAGGCCTGGCTGTTGGCCGGACGCTGATCGCGGTACTGGAGAACTACCAGCAGCAGGACGGCTCGGTGAGAATCCCCGAGGTGCTGCAGCCATACATGGGCGGGCAGGAGTTGATTACCCTGTAATCCGTCAACGCTCGCATTAAGATATTGCAGCCAAAAAAAGACCCGCTTGCAGCGGGTCTTTTTTTTGCTTCAGGGCCAGGTTTATCAATCGTCACCAAAGGCAAATCCAAGGATATGCAACAGGCTGGTAAACAGATTGAAAAGGCTGACGAACAGCGTAACCGTGGCCATGATGTAATTGGTTTCACCGCCGCGCACGATCTGCTGCGTCTGGAACAGGATCAGGCCGGCCATCAACAGGATGAACATGCTGGAGACCGCCAGTCCGAGCGCCGGCAACTGGAAGAACAGGTTGCCGATCGCCGCAAGAAAGGCCACCAGGATACCAATGGCCAGAAACTTGCCCATAAAGGAGAAATCCCGTTTACTGGTCAAGGCCAGGCCGGACATGGCCAGGAATATGACGCCGGTGCCGCCAAGGGCCATCATGACGATCTCGCTGCCGTTGCCGAACCTATACAGATACATGTTGATGATGGGCCCGAGTGTGACCCCCATAAAGCCGGTCAGGGCAAACACGGACACGATACCCCAGGCACTGTTACGCAGCTTGGTGGTCAGGAACAGCAGGCCAAAATAACCTGCCAGCACGATGAGAGGACCCGGGTAAGGCCAGTTAAATACCATGGCAACCCCGGCCATGACTGCAGAGAACAGCAGTGTCATGGAAAGCAGGGCATAGGTATTTCGCAGCACCTTGTTCATCTCGACAGCCGATACGGGCTGTACGGTGGCAGTTCTAAATTGTGTCTGGTTCATACGTTGGGCATAGCTCCATTTTGTGAATATCAGTAATGTACATAGATATGGCTTTTTTAAGTTAGTTCAATACCGTCATACATGAAATTGAACAAAACGTGACGATACCTTACCCAATTTTATGGCAACTGTCATATGCCTGTGTGCAGGGGTGGAATACGGGACGGTTTTTCTGTATTCTGCGCGTCTCAATACGCACCGCCCGATTCAGGAGAGGTGGCAGAGCGGTTGAATGCACCGGTCTTGAAAACCGGCATGGGTTTGTAGCCCATCGTGGGTTCGAATCCCACCCTCTCCGCCATTATAACCATATGATATAAAGAGAAAAATCGAGCTACCCACAGACAGGCGTAGCAAATCGGTAGCAAAAAAAACCCCGGTTGTTAATTAGCAGAAAAAAGGTAGTTTTTATTGATCTATATCAACTCTAATGGCGCACGACTTGGATTCAAGAAATCAACTCCTCCACCAATACAAACATCTGGTGGACGCAACAATGAACTTCTTCTCTTGAATATCGTCCTGGTCTATGGGCGGCTTGAAAGGCCGATATTGGCCGGTTGAATCCGCACCCCCAAAGCAGCCCTTCCACAAGCCCCTGACACAGACTGCACTATCTGCATTGACACACTGGTAACTGGCGTACTCTTAAATTGGGGTTCTCAGAAATAACTCATCTGCCTACGAGGCCAGTACCCCGCTATTCGACACGCACAGTGATGCTGCGTTTGATCAGGCGGGTCTGCAAAAGGTGGGTTCTGTGTGTGGATTGTTATGTAAGTAAGAAAAATTTGTTGACCCGGGCAGGGCACATCTCAATCACAACTTAAAATAAAAATGTTCGCATCCAGCTTTGCGACCAGCTGTCCGTTGGGGAGCAGAAATTGGTGAAGCTCCGTGTCAGCCGCGCTTAATAGTCCCTGATAAACATCAGCGTCCATGTTTTCCAATTCACCGACAAGTTGAAGGTGAGTGTCTATAAACGATTTCATGGAAGGGAAGCGGGCCTGGCCAACACGTTCATGGCAGTGATATTCATTGACGCCGGTGGTAAGCAGTAATGCGTCCATTGTACCGGGAGTGCCAAGTGACCATGGCGAAGACACCTTCCATGCCGTACGTAGACCGGCATGTCTCTTTATCAGGTCTATCAGGGCACAATAGGCCTTGGAGTGGTTCATTGGCGCCCAGACAGCCAGCACAACCCGTCCGTCTGGTTTGCATACCCTCAGCATTTCCTTGATCGTCGCAATGCGACAGGGGATAAACATCAGGGAGAACTGGCACATCACGCGGTCAAACTGGTTGTTTTCGAAGGGCAGTGCGTCGACTTCGCCTTGTTTCCAGTCAATCCCTTCAGAATTACGGCGGGCCGACTCCAGCATCTTTTCACTGGGATCGAGCCCGGTTACCTGCCCACTTGGACCGGCTTCCAGTTTGGCCGCCCGGGCCAACACACCTGTCCCACAGCAAACATCCAGCATATCGTGACCCAGTTCGATTTTAGCGAGATCAACTAACCAGTGAGCCCATTGAGCATAGATGGCTGGCACGAGATATGTTTCGTGCATATGGACGTATGCATCGGTTACCTCCGGTACCAAGTGCGGTTTGCTCATAAATCCCCTCCGGGCTTATGCTCGCCACTTAAGCATCGCACAAAATTTGTATAAATCAAGTTATGTTCGAGGACTGTTTGTCGCGCCAGGTACCAGCCTGCGCAGTCTCCCGGGCCATTTCTGACCTCAAAGTGATGAAAATCCTGTAGGAAATTTGCCCGTAATCGTATTTTCTGTTTTCCCCGGTCGACGAAAGCAAATCCTCTGTCTATAGTTAATAAACCTACGTTTTATTTCAGTCATGTCATATCCGGCATGATGGGAACGCGGGTTTTATAAGTGGAAAGGGTCAGACACGAAAATATCAACATAAAATAGAATCGATCCAAGGGGGGAGAACATGATTCAAATTCTAATCGTTAACGATCAGGCGCTTGTCAGAACGGGGTTGCGGCATATTCTTGACCAAAGCAGCGAGATTACAAAAATCAATGAAGCATCATCGCAGGAGGTGGCCCATAACCGGTGCAGGCAGATGCGTCCGGACGTCATTCTTCTCAGCGTCAATTTACCTGGACTGACAGGTTTTGAGGTAATTCGAAAACTCAAACGTACACATCCGGACGCAAAAATCATAGTGTTGGCAGTGCATGCCAAGGCACCTTATCCGGCGAGGTTGCTCGGGGCAGGGGCCAGCGGATACCTGACCCGGGACTGCGACGCCGGTGAGCTACTACAGGCCATCAGGGCCGTGGCCGCCGGTCAGCGATATATCGGCAGTGAAGCTGCCAAGCAACTTGCTTTGTCCATGCTTTCCGCCGGTTCGGGGGAATCGCCTTTCGAAGATCTGTCGGCACGTGAAATGGAGGTAATGCTCAAGATAACAGATGGACGTCGGATTCCGGATATTGCTTCATTGATGTGCTTGAGCCCCAAAACGGTCTCAACCTACAAATACCGGATATTGGGTAAGCTTGGTGCAAGGAGCGAAGTTGAACTTGTGCGAATGGCCATGCGATATGGCCTGGTGGATGCTGCCTGATTCTTGGGTTGGCCGGGTATGAAGCAGTTATATTGATTGCTGCAAAAACGTAACGGCCAGGAATGCCTGGCCGTTAGCGAGTGAGTAATGATCAATCGGTGCGTGTTACTCCGATGGTGGTGGCTTCAGCGTATAAATACCTTTTGAGTCTTTTTCCAGCACACTTGTCGGGCGTGGCGCGGGCGCCTTGGCCGCTTCCGCTTTTGGCGAATCTACCTTGTTATCTTCTGCCTTTGAGGGCTCTTTTTGCGGCCCTTTGCTTGAAGGTGTCCCAGATTTCGACGCTTCTTTTTTTGCTTTCTGTGGTGCAGCTTTGGTGGCCGTTTTCTTACTTGCCTTTTTGGAGGCCGATTTTTTCTTTGGAGAACGCTTGCTGGTTTTTGCCTCTTTCCCAGCAGTATCTTCCGATTTTGGTCCGGCAGATGATTCTTCTTTGGTTTTGTCCTCAATCACAGGCGGTGTTTTTCCAGCCTGTTGAACGGGTTCCGAATCGGTTGACTTCGGCTCGGGTCTTCCGGTCTTAACCGGCATTGATTCCTTCGGCTCGGGTTTGTGTGTATCAGGTTTGGACGTGCTGGTATCTGAAGGCTTCGTATCGGTCTTTGCAACTTCTACGGGCTTGGACTTTTCTTCAGTCGATTTGTCGCCCGCTGAAGTCTGTGGCCGGCCCCCGGTGTCGTCTACTGTCACGGGTGCTGAATCAGTACGTTCCTGGCGTGGCTTTGAGCCACCGGTCTTGTAGGGGGATCTTCTCCTGCGTCCACCCCTGCTGCGGTTGCCACTTTCCTTTTGCTCGGGTTTTTGCTGTTCAGCGCCGGCAGGTGACTTTGTGTCCGCCTGGTTTGCCGACTGCCTGCCGGTACCGGTTTCGACTGGCAGATTCGATTTAGTGGTGTCCGGGCTGGCCTTGGGCTTCTGAGCCTTGCTTTGCTGTGTCTTCTTTGATGGCCGCTTTTTACTTGTGCGTTTTTTCTGGCTTTGCTGATTCTTTTGTTGCAGGTTCTTCTGGCTACCAGGCTGGTTGTCTTTGCTGGCGCGCTTCTTGGTGGTTCTTCGCCTGGATTGCTGGCCAGAAGATTTTTCGGCCTGTTGCCTGCTTTGCGCATCGCCCTTTCTGACTGTCTTTTTCCTGCTTTGCACCGGTTTGCTCTTTTCTTCCACTTTTGGGGGTGAGAAAAGAATATTGGCCATGCGGCGGAACAGGCCCGGGGCTTTTTCTTCGCTCCGTGGAGGCGCAGGGCGGTCGGGCACTATGCGTTTGACTGCCGGTGCCGGTACTGCGATGGCGTTGGCCTGCGAGCGTTCGTTCGCAATTACCTGTGCTTCAGGGTGGTCAATTCGGGAATAGCTCGGATCATCTGAAATATCAGACTTTCTGACACGCAGGATTTCAAAATGCGGTGTTACCAGGTATTGGTTGGCAAGCATCACGATCGGCACCCGGTGGCGTGACTCAACTTCTGCCAGCGCGGCGCGCTTTTCATTGTGCAGGAAGTTGATCACCTCGGTAGGCGCCTGGACAATAATCTGACCGGTATAATCCTTCATGACCTCTTCTTCGACAAGCCGGAGAATGGACAGGGCGAGGGATTCCACGCTGCGGATCGTACCGTGTCCCTCACAACGCGGGCAGGTGTCCTGGCTGGATTCACCCAGTGATGGCCGCAACCTCTGGCGGGACATTTCGAGCAACCCAAACCGCGAGATACGTCCGATCTGCACACGTGCCTTGTCGATCTGCATCGCACGCCGCAGGCATTCCTCGACTTCGCGCTGGTGCTTTCGGCTGGTCATGTCAATGAAATCGATAACGATCAGGCCGCCCAGGTCACGCAGGCGCAACTGGCGCGCAATCTCGTAGGCGGATTCCATGTTGGTGTTGTATGCCGTTTCCTCGATATCCGATCCCTTGGTTGCACGGGCCGAGTTGATATCGATGGACAGCAGGGCCTCGGTATGGTCGAACACGACCGCACCGCCGGATGGCAGGTGTACGGTGCGTGCAAATGCAGATTCGATCTGACTTTCTATCTGGTAGCGGTTAAAAAGCGGAACCTGGTCGCTGTACAACTTGAGCTTGTTCAGATTATGCGGCATGACCTGCTGGATGAATTCCCGCGCGTCGTTGTAGACGGTTTCGTTATCTATCAGTATTTCGCCGATATCATTTCTGAGGTGGTCACGGAGCGCACGAATGAACAGGTTGCTCTCCTGGTAAATAAGGAAAGGGGCAGGGCGGTTTGCGGCGGCCTGCTCGATGGCTGACCACAATTGCAGCAGGTAATCGAGGTCCCATTGCAATTCGTCCGCGTCCCTTCCAACACCGGCGGTGCGTACTATGATGCCTACGTTGTCCGGGGTGGTGACTTTCTGTAACTGCTCTCGCAAATGGTCCCGGTCATTACCGGTGATGCGTCTTGATACGCCACCCGCAGACGGGTTGGTCGGCATCAGGACAAGGTAACGACCTGCCAGGGAAATATAGGTTGTCAGGGCGGCACCCTTGTTGCCACGTTCCTCTTTTTCGACCTGGACAATGATCTCCTGGCCTTCCTTGACGACGTCACGTATGGCTAATTTTCCGCCTTTCCTTGATAGATCTTTGGAGTAACTGCTTTCGCAAATCTCCTTGAGCGGCAGAAAGCCGTGCCGGGTGGAGCCGAACTCGACAAAACATGCCTCGAGCGACGGTTCAACCCGCGTGATCTTGCCCTTGTAAACGTTTGATTTCTTTTGTTCCTGTGACGGTACTTCTATATCAAGGTCAAACAGGTGTTGACCCTCGGCAATTGCCACACGCAACTCTTCTGGCTGAGTTGCGTTAATCAGCATTCTTTTCATTGTAATGTCCTCAGGCACCCCGGTACGGGGCGGCGGTGGACTAACACGGCTTTTCTGCACCATGTTTCCACTGAGCTGACCCGGCGATGTCTTGCATCTTTGCCGGGGGTACCAAATTTTGTTTTCATAGCCAGACCAGCACTATTCTGGTCAGGTCCTCCGATGGCAGCTTGTCGGTCTGCCATCAAAAATACGTCTTTCCTGCTATCAGTCAGCAGGTGAATTCGATAGTTCTGCCCGTGAATCAACGTGTAAACTGTTGCTGTATCCGGGGAGCCCGGCCAATTTAAAGCACGGCTTAGGTGAGATAATCAGGCGGTTCCGGAGAACAATTCGGCAGGGCGAATCCATTGCCGCGACAATATAGCAGTCTTTTCATTTTCTATCAATGAGTTGGGGTTTGTTTAGTGAATTTGCAATGAATAAGGTAAGTTCCACGGTCAATTATGTTGAAGTAACGCGGGATCGTAATGGCCAGAGGCTGGATAATTTTCTCAGCGCCAGGCTAAAGGGGCTGCCCCGTTCCGTGATCTACCGCATTATCCGAACCGGACAGGTCCGGGTAAATGGCGGTAGGGCAAAACCGGCCACGCGTCTTGAAACCGGTGACATCGTCCGTGTTCCCCCGGCTTCCGTTCGTGAAAGGAAATCCGGTGATATTCCCCCGGCGGTGATGGAGTTAATCGGCCGGTCTGTCTGTTATGAGAGCCACGGGATCATGGTTGTAAACAAGCCAGCCGGCATGGCGGTGCATGGAGGAAGTGGTCTTTCATGGGGTGTTGTCGATGTCGTGCGTGCTCTACGTCCCGGATCAAATGTCGACCTCGTTCACCGGCTGGATCGTGAAACCAGCGGCTGCCTGTTGCTCGCGCTGGATGGAGATGTCTTGCGTGAATTGAATGCACAGATAAAGAACAACCAGGTTGAAAAACGTTACCTGTGCCTGCTGGATGGGAAACTGGAACAGGAGAGAATTGAAGTTGACGAACCGATCGGCAAGTACGAGCGATCGGGCGAACACTTCATGCGGGCGGATCCCGGGGGAAAGGCCGCGCACACTACTTTTCGACTGTTGCAACTTTACAGTGGGTGCAGTTTTGCCGAGGCGGAACTGCATACCGGCCGCACCCACCAGATCCGCGTTCATGCCGCACACCTCGGTGCGCCGCTTGTGGGTGACCGGCGGTATTCAGCGGCGGCACGGCAGAAATTCTGGAAATCAAAGGGCGTCAAGCGGATGTTCCTGCACGCCCATCAGCTGCGGTTTTACACGGCCGACGGGGAGCAGCAGGTGGTAAGTGCCCCCTTGCCTGACGAGTTAAGCCAATTATTGGAGAAATTGCCCTGATCGATAAAAGAAAAACCGTAGGAGCGACGCTCGCGTCGCGATTTTTTGAACCAGGTGTAAATCCGGCTCAATCGCGACACAAGCGTCGCTCCTACAGTTATTTCATTCCGTTGTGGTGCATGAGAGAAAAACAGATCCCGGATCAAGTCCGGGCCGACGGGGTTGGCGTGGGGTATGGTCAAATGCTTACATGGCTTATGCCAAATTCAACTGGTTGAGTGATTTGCGTTATGGTCTAATTCCCACATGTACAAACCACTATCCGCCTACATTGGCTTGCGCTATCTGCGAGCCAAGCGGCAAAACCACTTTATATCGTTCATTTCCCTGACTTCCATGCTGGGGATAGCGCTTGGTGTCACCACGCTGATTACGGTGATCTCGGTCATGAACGGGTTTGAAAAGGAGTTGCGTGCACGTATCCTCGGTGCGATTTCGCACGCGACCATTCAGCCGCTCGACCGGCCGCTCGATGAATGGCGGGAGGTGATCGAGCAGGTCAATGCACGCGGCGACGTCATCGCCTCGGCACCCTATATCGAGGTTGGCGCCTGGCTGCAGTCCAATGGTTCAAGCGCTGCCCTGGTTCGCGGTGTTGATCCGGATTATGAGTCGAGCGTGTCCGATGTTGCTACCAGCATGGTCAGCGGAGATCTCACGGAATTGCGCAGCGGTGAATACGGAATAGTACTCGGTATTGGCCTTGCAATGCGTTTGCGGGTTGGGCTGGGCGAGAAGGTCACCGTCATAGCGCCACGGCTCAAGGCAAGCCCATTGGGCGCGAGCCCGTTGATGCGGCGCTTTACCGTTGTCGGCATGTTCGAGTTTGGCGAGCACGAAAATGATACTGGCCTGGCGATGATCAATATCGGGGATGCGGCCAGGTTGTTGCGGATGCCCGAGGACTCAATCGGCGGCATTCGGCTCAAGCTGGAAGACCTGGATTCCGCCTGGCGGGTGGCACGGGAAATTTCAAGTGAAATGGATGGCGCCTACCGGGTAAGGGACTGGACCCAGGAGCGCGGGAACCTGTTCCAGGCCGTGCGCACCGAAAAAACCGTCATGTGGGTGATCCTGTCGCTGATCATTGCCGTGGCGGCATTTAACATCATTTCAATGCTGGTGATGGTGGTGACGGATAAGCAATCCGATATCGCCATCCTCAAAACCATGGGCGCCCACTCGGGCACCATTTTACGGGTCTTCGTGGTCCAGGGCAGCCTGATTGGGGTTATCGGCACCGCGCTGGGTGTTGTTGGAGGTATTCTGCTGGCCCAGAACATTGCAACCGTGGTGCCATTTCTTGAGCGCCTGTTTGGTTTCGCGCTGTTTCCTGCGGATATTTATTACATCACCGAGTTGCCGTCCGATCTGCGCCGCTCGGATGTCTTCGCGTTTGCAATGATGTCGCTGGTCATGTCCTTGATTTCAACCCTGTACCCTGCCTGGAGAGCATCCAGGACCGATCCGGCAGAGGCCTTGCGCTATGAGTGAGAAGGCAAGCATCATGATCAGCGCACAGGGGATCAGCCGGGGGTTCCGGCAGGGGCCGAAAAGAGTGGAGGTGCTAAAGGACGTCAACCTCGAGGTTGCCGCTGGTACCTCCCTGGCAATCGTGGGGGCGTCGGGTGCAGGCAAAAGCACCTTGCTGCATATCCTGGGCGGCCTGGACAAACCCGACAACGGGAAAGTTATAGTGGATGGGCAATCACTGTGGAAACTGAGTGACAGCGAGCGCAGCGATTTGCGCAATTCGCGGATGGGTTTTATCTACCAGTTCCACCACCTGTTGCCGGAGTTCACCGCTTTGGAGAATGTCGCGATGCCGCTGCTGATCCGCGGTGAACCCGTTGCAACGGCAGCCAGGAGCGCCAACGACTTACTGGAAAAGGTGGGTCTTGGTCAGCGCCTTGATCACAAGCCCGGTGAGTTGTCGGGAGGCGAACGTCAACGTGCAGCCGTGGCGCGTGCTCTGGTGGGTAACCCGGGCCTGGTGCTGGGTGATGAACCAACCGGTAACCTGGACGAGCGCACCGCCAACCATGTATTCGAGCAATTGCTTGAGCTTAATAGCGAGCTGAATACAAGCCTGATACTGGTGACGCACGATATGCGTCTTGCTGCGAAGATGAATCAGCGTTTTGAATTGCATTTGGGGTGTCTGAAACCTTTATAGACAGTTGTAAGTAACACGAGGGGGGATCATTGAAATTCTGGGCTCTGCTCATTTTGGGAGCGGTTGCGCCGTTCCTGTTCGATTCAGTTCTACCCCCGGTTGCCGCGCTTGTTTTGCTTATCCCGACTTTCATAGTGGCAACCAACTCCGGTTTAAGAGCCTATTGTGTCTTTCCCGCGTTTTTCCTGCTCACCACCTTGTCGATCAACGAACGCCTTGCAAACCGCCTGCCAACGTCTATGACCGATTCCGGGCACCAAATCAGCGGTGTGATCGCCAGCTTGCCGGAGTCAAGGGGTGACCTGGTGAGTTTTGTATTTGAGTCCGACAGCAGCACAGCATCTCTGCCCTCGAAGTTGCGTGTTAACTGGTACAAGGGCAGGGGAGGGTCCGCTGATGATGTTCCGGTGCTTAAAGCCGGCGAGCGATGGAGATTGAACCTGGAGCTGCGATCACCCAGGGGACGGGTAAATTTTCACGGGGTCGATTCAGAGCGATGGTTCTTCGCCGACGGAATCGAGGCCCTGGCGTATGTTCGGCCTGAGGGCAATGCTCTGCTGCAGGCGCCGGCGATATTCGATCTGCAAGCCTGGCGTGAACGGGTGTTGGTAAAGCTTTCTGAAAAGGCTGGTGATGCTCCTGAGTTCGGCGTGCTGGCTGCGCTGGCAATAGCTGACCGGCGGGGCCTGCACGCACGTGAGCGGGGGGTTTTGTCAGCCACGGGGACAGGTCACCTGCTGGCCATTTCAGGCCTGCACGTCGGCCTGGCGGCGGCACTAGGGTTCTTTCCTGGCCGGCTGGCAGTGGCGTTTTTTCTTAACGGTTCGATGCAGCGTTTCGCGGCAATCATCCCCTGGTTGACGGCATGGTCGGCGGCGTTGGCCTATTCGGCTCTGGCCGGTTTTGGGGTTTCCACCCGGCGCGCACTGGTCATGCTCACGGTAGCCACCGTGGTGATGCTGAGCAGGCGCAACGTTCACCCGATGCTGGCCTGGTTGATTGCAATGGGCCTGGTGGTGGTGCTCGACCCCCTGGCGCCGTTGCGTGCGGGATTCTGGTTCTCATTTGTCGCCGTTGCCGTGCTGATGATGCTGTTTATCCCGCGCCACGGCCCCATGCCGGCCTGGCGCAGGGTAATCTTTGCCCAGCTTGGTATTTCGCTGGTCATGGCGCCATTGGGAATGTACTGGTTCCAGCAAGCCAGTTTGCCAGGGTTGCTGGCCAACCTGGTTGCGATTCCGGTTGTCAGCATGCTGATGGTGCCATTGATCCTGATCGCTTTGCCGATGCTGTGGTTGCCGGGACCTTGGTCGGAATGGCTGCTTGCAATCGCCGGTAACATCGCACACTGGTTGTTTCTGTTCCTGGAGCAACTGGCAGCCCTGCAACCAGCCGTATTCAGTTCGACCCGTGCCCCGGGCCTGGTATCCACACTGCTCGCGATGCTGGGCGCAGCGATATGCCTGCTGCCGCGCGGAATTCCCGGCCGCTACGTTGGTTTGCTTTTGATGATTCCCATGTTGCTGCCTGCGGGTGCGCGGCTTGGTAACACGGAGACTCAACTGGATTTCCTTGACGTGGGGCAGGGGCTGTCGGTCCTGTTGACGGCCAGGGATTACCAGGTGGTATATGACACGGGACCCGGAAACGGTCTCGCCGGCGGGGACGGTTGGGACATGGTCGCCGGTACCATCCAGCCAATGATAAAGGCCACGGGCAGGTCGCCAAACCTGGTAATTGCCAGCCATGCAGACCTTGACCACGCCGGCGGGCTGGCGCGTCTTCGCACTGTATATCCTGATTCAGACTACATGGCCAACCTGCCGGCAGCGAATACAGGAATTCAACCTTGTGTTGCTCCGGATACCTGGGCAGCAGGCCACCTGCAATTCAGTATCCTGCATCCGTCAACGGGGTTGCCCTACCTGGGCAATGACAGTTCCTGCGTGGTAAGCGTGACCGGTCCTGGCCTGAGCCTGCTGTTAAGCGGAGATATCAGTCATACCGTGGAAAAACGCCTGGTCGAAACCGGGCTTGAGCCACACAAGATTCTTACCGTTCCCCACCACGGTAGCGCGACATCTTCCTCGCAGTCGTTCCTTGATGCTGTCAGCCCTTCGCTAGCGCTGATTTCCGCCGGCTTCAATAACCGCTTTGATTTTCCGCGTGATGACGT
This sequence comes from uncultured Lysobacterales bacterium, assembly GCA_937927755.1. Lineage (GTDB taxonomy): Bacteria > Pseudomonadota > Gammaproteobacteria > Xanthomonadales > SZUA-36 > SZUA-36. Next base: position 22,730 of record CALBDB010000100.1, on the reverse strand, counting down.
GATCGGCCGTTATTCAGAAGCAAATACCCGGACACCGAATACCGCTGATTGCGGCGGTATAAGAATTACCACAGATGGAAACGGAAGATTTGTTGCTGAATCTGCCAGAACAACCAGAAATGCCATTTGGCGTTGGCCGGCATTCGATGCTTGTCCAGATGGCACCTGAATTTCTTTAAAAATGAATTCTTGCGCAACGATTTCGGGCACAGGGTGGGCCTGCCCACCCTGGGTCTGCGCTACGTTAGCAAAAGTACCGCGCACCCAATACATAAGGTATTATCCCGATCAGCAACAATCAAAGGAGTGAAACCGCGTGCTGGAAATTATCGTTGCCGGCGGCTGGCTGATGGCGCCCATCTTGCTGTGCTCTACACTGGCTGTGGCCATCATAATCGAGCGTTTCTGGACACTTCGTAAAAGCAAGGTGACACCGGAAGGGCTGAATGCAACGGTCGAGGATTGGGCCGACAGGCACGAACTGGATCAGCGTCATTTTACTGAACTGCGCAATGGCTCGCCGCTGGGGCGCATTTACGCATCCGCATTGGTCAACCGTAAACGATCGAGGGAGGTCATCAAAGAGGCCGTTGAAGACACCGGCCGTCATGTGGTCCATGACCTCGAACGTTTCCTGAACACCCTGGGCACGATAGCCGGTATTTCCCCGCTGCTGGGTTTGCTCGGTACAGTCATTGGCATGATCAAGGTGTTTTCCGTGATTATGATTTCAGGTGTTGGCGACGCCAATGTGCTGGCGGGCGGAATTTCACAGGCGCTGATAACCACCGCAGCCGGTTTGACTGTCGCAATTCCCAGCTATTTCTTCTACCGCTTTTTCCGTGGCATGGTGTCTGAGTACGTGGTCTCGATGGAGCAAAAGGCAATCAGCCTGATCGACGCCATTGAGCGCGGTCATGCTTTAACCGAAGATTTTTCATATCCCGGGGAATAGGAAGTGCAGCTAAGATCATCCATCCCCGAAGATCCCGAGATCAACCTGACCAGTCTGATAGACGTGGTTTTCCTTTTGCTGATCTTTTTCATGGTCAGTACTACTTTCGAGCGCCAGGCGGTATTGAAGGTAGACCTGCCGGAAGCGGAGAACGTTTCTGTTCTCCAGGAACAGCCCGACAGCTTTGAGCTGGTGATTGATCAGAACGGTCAGTATTACCTCAACGACAGGCAACTGATCGATGTCACGCCGGCAACCCTGCGAGCGGCTTTTATCGAGGCTGCGGGTGAGGAACGCAATATTCCGGTGATACTGAGGGCCGATGCCGCAACCCCGCACCACTTTGTGGTTACGGCCATGGATGTTACTGCACAGCTTGGTTTTAGCCGCCTGTCTATCGCAACCGAACGAGCCGAGGAAGAGTGAAAGTCGCACCGGCTAATAAAATCGCTCCGGGCGTCGTCTACAGACGCCTGTGGGGTTACACAAGGAAATACTGGTGGATGTTCGCGGTGGGTATCATCGGTGTCAGTCTGGATGCTGCCATGCAGGCGGTCTTTATCCGGTTTGTCGAGCCCTTGATTGACCGTGTATTTGTCGCCAAGGATGCGGAATATGGTATGTGGCTGGCGATGGGCATCCTGGGTGTCGTGATACTGCGCATCATTGGGCATTTCTCAGGTGCCTACGGCATGGAATGGACCGGCCGGCGGGTGGTGGCCGATTTGCGCAAGGAACTGTTTGCCAGTTACCTGCATCAGCCCGCCACTTTTTATGATCAGAATTCCCCCGGATTTTTGATATCAAAACTGGCTTATAACAGTGAACAGGTAGCACATGCGGCGACCAAGGCGGTCATCTCGGCATTCCGCGACATCATGCTTCTGATCTACCTGGTTATCGTGATGCTCAGTATCAACGCCCGGCTGACGGCTGTTTTATTATTGCTGGTGCCGGTGGTTGCATTTGTTGTTACCTTTATCAGTCGCAAATTCCGCAAGATCAGCCGCAGAATCCAGGACTCAATGGGCGATGTCGCCCATGTGACGGAAGAGGCTGTTATCGGTCAGCGCGTGGTCAAGGTATTTGAGGGGCAGGAGACCGAGAAAGCCCGCTTCGAGCGGGTCAACGAACGCACGCGCCGCCTGCATATGCGTATGGTTGCAACCCACATGCTCAGCTCCTCGATGGTGCAACTGGCTGCCGGCCTGGCAATGGTGACATTGATGCTGATCGCGACCCGGCCTAGTATGCTGGACCATATTACGGCCGGCACATTCACCTCGATCTTTTTTGCCATGGTAGCGACCATTCCACCGCTGAAGAGGCTGACAACCGTGCAGTCGCAAATGCAAAAGGGTATTGCAGCAGCAGAAAGCATATTTGTCGTCATTGACGGTGAAAAGGAAACTGACAGCGGCACGTATACGGTTGAGCGCGCCAAGGGTGAAATCGAATTTCAAAATGTCGGTTTCCGGTATGAGAACAGTGAGCAGGCTGTACTTGAAAACATCAATTTACGATTTCCGGCAGGCAGTGTGACCGCCCTGGTGGGTCACAGTGGCAGTGGTAAAACCACGCTGGCAGGGTTATTACCCCGGTTCTATATACATAATGAAGGCCGCATATTGCTCGATGGGCGCGAACTTGCGGATTATCAACTGGAAAATCTGCGGCAGCAGATCGCCCTGGTCAGCCAGGACGTTGTACTGTTCAACGACACGATCAGCGGAAACATCGCCTATGGTGCGCTGGCAGATACAGACCCTGAAGCTATAGTGAATGCCGCAACGGCAGCGCATGCAATGGAGTTTATCGAGCAACTGTCCGAAGGTCTCGACACCCGGCTGGGCGAGACCGGGACGCTGCTGTCAGGTGGTCAGCGACAGCGCCTGGCAATTGCCAGGGCTCTGCTGAAAGATGCGCCGGTCCTGATCCTTGATGAGGCGACTTCCGCGCTCGACTCGGAATCAGAGCGGGTTATCCAGGATGCGTTGAAAGAAGTCATGAAAAACCGCACTACACTGGTTATTGCCCATCGGTTGTCCACGATTGAGAATGCAGACCAGGTCATCGTTTTACGCGAGGGCAGGGTAGTAGAACAGGGCACACACGAAGAGTTACTGGCAAAAGGAAAGGCCTACGCGAGCTTGTATCAGACCCAGTTCGGGAATCAGGATTAGTGGCCATTCGCTATGCGCGCGGCGATTGAAAACTGGCTGCTCCGGCACTGGTATGGCGACAGCCACCCACCCTGGTATTTGCGTATGCTGGAACCGCTATACCGCCTTGCGTACCAGCGCACTCAAAAAAGCGCAAGCGGAGAACCCCGCAACTATCACCCCGGCGTGCCGTTGATCGTGGTAGGTAACCTGACTGCGGGCGGCAGTGGAAAGACGCCGCTGGTTATTCGGTTGTGTGAACTCGCCGTCGAGTTGGGCTTGAAGCCAGGGATTGCCAGCACCGGTTACGGTCGGGATAGCAAGGAAACACTGCTTGTGCGTACCGACAGTGATACCCGGGCGTGCGGTGATGAGCCGGTATTGCTGGCGCAGCGAACCTCGGCCCCGGTGGTGGTTGCTCACAGACGCATTGACGCGCTCAGGGAGTTGGCTGACATGGACCTCGACCTGCTCGTGTCGGATGATGGCCTTCAACAGGCAGATCTGGACCGCGATGTTGAAATTTGCGTGGTCGATGGTGAGCGCGGGTTCGGTAATGGCCGCCTGCTGCCGGCAGGGCCGCTGCGTGAACCGGCCGGGCGACTGGCAAAGGTTGATTATGTCGTTACAAACGGTAAATGGCGGGACAAACCTGAAGAACTGGCCATTAATGTCATGGAATTGCGTGCGGACGTGGTGCGCTCCCTTGATGAAGCGCATGAATATTCTGTGGAAGATTTCCGGAATTTGCATACGGGAACCGGACTTCATGCAGTGGCGGCGATCGGTAACCCGGAGCGTTTCTTCCTGATGCTGGAATCCCTCGGGATTGAAACGAGCCGGCAGGTTTTTCCGGATCATCATCCCTTTGCAGCCTCGGACTTTGATTCGATTAAAGCCGGCTCTGCCATTATCATGACGGAGAAAGATGCGGTTAAGTGCCGTCCGCTTGGATTGCAGAATGCCTGGTACGTCCCGGTCAGCACGGTCCTGACCGGTGAATTTGAACAGGTACTGAAAGAACACATGGCGAAGTTGACCGGGGATAAAATATGACCACAGCCAAATCCGGCTCCTACAACATTGTCATTCCGGCACGATTCGCCTCGCAACGCCTGCCGGGCAAGGTTTTGCTTGATCTTGCCGGAAAGCCGATGCTGCAGCACGCGTGGCAGCGCGCGATGGAATCGGCGGCGGAATCCGTTGTTGTTGCCACGGACGATGAAAGTATCGTCAACGCGGCTGAGTCATTTGGTGCGAAGGCGGTACTGACAAGGTCCGACCACCAGAGCGGCAGCGACAGGATTGCCGAGTGCGCTGATTTGCTTAACTGGCCGGATGACATGCGGGTTGTGAATTTGCAGGCCGATGAGCCGCTGATGCCGCCGGCATGTCTTGACCAGGTGGCGGCACTCCTTGATTGGCGCACGGACTGCGAAGTAGCAAGCCTGTACTGGCCAATCACCGATGCCGGCGAAGTTCAAAACCCCAATGCGGTCAAAGTGGTTACGGGTGCTGATGAGTGCGCCCTGTATTTCAGCCGGGCCCCGATACCGTATGCACGGGATTATGGTGAAGTATGCGAGGCAATTGCCAAAGGTGTGGAATGGAAGCGACACCTGGGTCTGTATGCCTACCGGTTGGCGGCATTGCGCCGCTACACTTCCTGTGCGCCCACCCCGCTGGAAAAGACCGAGCGTCTCGAACAGCTGCGGGTGATGGAGCAGGGCGGCCGGATCGCCATGGCCAGGGCCTGCGAATTTATCCCGGCAGGTATCGATAGCCCTGATGATCTCGAACGGGTGCGCCAATATTTTGAAAGTAAAATATCATAATAAGTATATAAAAATATGAATAATATATTATTTGTTTGTATGGGTAATATCTGCCGCTCACCGTCGGCGGAGGGCTTTTTCGCACGTGCATTGGAGCAATCCCCTCACAGGGATCGCGTTTCGATTGACTCCGCCGGCACCCATAGTTACCACATCGGCCATGCACCGGACACGCGGGCTGTTGATACCGCATTGAAATTTGGTGTCGATATCGCACATTTGCGAGCCCGCAAAGTCAGTACCCGCGATTTCCACAGTTTCGACCTGATCGTTGCGATGGACCGCAGCAACCTCGAAGACTTACGTATGATTCGACCTGAAAATTCGAAAGCGGAACTGGCGTTGATGATGAACTATCATCCGCAAGGGCATCCAGCGGAGGTTCCAGACCCGTACTACGGCGGGATCGACGGCTTTAACTACATGTGTGAACTGTTGGATTCCGCCACGGCAGGGTTGTTGCAGGAGGTCGAGGAAAGTTTCAAACCGTGAGTGATGCCGGATTGAAGCAGGCCGAGGCGGGTTTTGACGGCAGGAAATTTGCCCGCCGCCTGTCTGCCGGTCCCGGTGTTTACCTGATGCGTGATTCGGATGGCACTGCCTTGTATGTCGGCAAGGCCGCCAATTTGCGCAAACGGGTTTCCAGCTATTTTGATGCCAGGCCAAAGATCGAGCGAATCATGCGCATGGTGGCGCGCATCCGGTCTATCGAGGTCAGCCTGGCCCGCACCGAGGCCGAGGCGCTGCTGCTTGAGAACGAGTGGATCAAGTCGCTCAAGCCGCGCTACAACGTGCTATTGCGGGATGACAAGAGTTATCCCTGGGTCATGCTGGGCACCGATCACGAGTATCCAAGGATCGCATTTCACCGCGGCGGAAAAGATAAGGGCAGGCGATATCTCGGTCCGTATCCCTCCGCCAGCTCGGTGCGTGAAAGCATCAACCTGATCCAGAAGCTTTTCCTTTTACGAAACTGTGAAGACAGTTATTTCAGCCATCGCTCGCGCCCCTGTCTGCAGTTCCAGATCAAGCGCTGTACCGCACCTTGCGTTGGCAGGGTAAGCCCCGCCGAATATGCCGGCCAGGTGGAGGACGCACTGCTGTTTTTGCGTGGACACAGCCAGAAGGTAATTACACGCCTGATCGCGCGCATGGAAAGAGCCGCCGCTGCGCAACACTACGAACAGGCGGCCCATTACCGCGACCAGATAAATCATTTGAAGCAGATGCAGGCCCGCCAGTTTGTTTCGTCGGGCAACGGCGATCTGGATATCATCGCACTGGCAAGGTTGGGAAGCACCTGTGCCATCGAAGTAATATCGGTGCGCGGTGGCCGCAGCCTCGGACAACGCGATTATTTCCCGACCCAGGCAGAGGGGCACGCAGATGCCGAAGTGTTGCAGGCGTTTCTTGGCCAGTACTATCGAGACCGGAGGCCGCCGCCAGAATTGATCATTTCCCATCCGGTGGAGCAGCAAGGCCTGTTCGAGGAAGTTTTCAGTGAGCGTATCGGGCGCAAGGTCCATTTGCAGCCACGCCCACGCAGCCACCGCAAGCAATGGCTGGAGCTGGCAGGTAGAAATGCGCTGAATGCGCTGCACATGCGCAGTTCGGAATCATCACGTATTGGCCGGCAGTTTGAAGAGCTGGCCGGTTTGCTCGACCTTGACGAGATACCGCAGTCCATTGAGTGCTTTGATATCTCACATACATCCGGTCACAAGACCGTCGCCTCCTGCGTGGTGTTTGGTATCGATGGTCCGGTTAAATCCCGCTATCGGCGTTACAACCTGAAAGGCTTTACCCCCGGAGACGATTACGCGGCGATGCGCGAGGTGCTGGGGCGCAGGTATAGAAAGCTCCAAAAGGAAGACGGCCACATGCCTGACCTGATCCTCGTGGACGGCGGCAAGGGGCAACTGGGTGTCGCCATGGAAGTACTGGCTGATTGCGGCCTCAGTGACATCCCCCTGATGGGCGTTGCCAAGGGCCCGTCACGACGCGCGGGCTACGAGGAATGGGTGCTGCAGGTTGCCCCGCACAGCCTGCAACCGGGCCCCGAGTCCGCCGCCTCGCACCTGGTGCAGCAGGTCAGGGATGAAGCCCACCGGTTCGCCATCACCGGTCACCGTGGACGTCGTCAAAAGGCCGTTGTGCACTCGGTGCTGGAAGACATACCAGGTGTCGGAGCACGCCGGCGCCGTGCCTTGCTGACACATTTCGGTGGCTTGCAGGGTGTTCGCAAGGCGGGAGTGGAAGAACTGACGGGCATCCCCGGTATCAACCGGCAATTGGCGGAGCGAATCTTCAAGGCGCTGCATTAAGGGCGATTTCCCCTGCAATAATGCTCGGTTGTCTGCGATAATGGCGGTATAACTCCGAGTGGGCCCAATCCATGCCAATGACGTTTCCGATGATGCTGACACTGTTGCGAATCGCGCTGATTCCAGTGTTGGTTTTAGTTTTCTATTTGCCGTACACGTGGGCGAGTTTTGCAGCCGCCGTGGTATTTATTTCAGCGGCGATTACAGACTGGGCCGATGGCTACCTGGCGCGGCGCATGGGATTGATGTCAAAGTTTGGTGCATTCCTTGATCCGGTGGCAGACAAGCTGATGGTTGCAACGGCATTGGTACTGCTGGTGCAAACACCACCACAGATAATATTTCCCGAGATATTTTTTACCCTGTCTGCGGCTATCATTATCGGGAGGGAAATTGCGATATCCGGGCTGCGGGAATGGATGTCTGAAATGGGTGAACGCGGCACGGTCAGGGTAGGATTGCTCGGCAAATTGAAAACCATATTTCAGATGACGGCGATCAGCTGCCTGTTATTCGAGGCAGACTTATTTGGTCTGCCTGTCCTGCTTGTTGGCGAGATGCTGCTTTACCTTGCAGCTGCACTGACGTTGTGGTCCATGTGGGTTTACCTGCACGCTGCCTGGCCGATCATGAATCGTGGTGATGACCTTGAATCCGACCAGGATTCATCTTCCGGGTAATGCGCTCATGAGTACAGAAATTGAAACACGCGCTCAGCGGGTGACCCCAACGGTTGATGTCGGCGGTGTATTAATCGGTTCTCTGCATCCGGTGGTGGTGCAATCCATGACCAACACGGATACTGAGGACATACATTCAACCGCCAGGCAAATCGTCGAACTGGCGCGCGCGGGTTCCGAACTTGTTCGTATTACCGTTAACACAGAGAACGCCGCCGCATCGGTCGCCGGCATCATGGAACGCCTGGAGATGATGTCCTGCAAGGTGCCTGTTGTCGGTGACTTTCATTACAACGGTCATACGCTGTTACAGAAGTACCCGGAGTGCGCGCGCCTGTTGGCCAAGTACCGCATCAACCCGGGCAATGTAGGTTTTGGCAAAAAGCGCGATGATCAATTTGCAACCATCGTCGGGCTTGCCATTGAACACGACAAACCGGTTCGCATCGGTGTGAACTGGGGCAGCCTTGACCAGCGTTTGCTTGCCAGGCTGATGGATGCCAACGGTAAACGCAGCAATCCGCAAACGGCCGATGCGGTAATGCGCGAAGCATTGATCCGTTCCGCGCTTGAAAGTGCCGCGCAGGCGGAAGCACTGGGCCTCGCGCATGACAGGATTATCCTGTCCTGCAAGGTGAGTGCCGTGCAGGACCTGATCCTGGTGTACAGGGAACTGGCGAATCGTTGTGTTTATCCATTGCACCTTGGGCTTACCGAGGCGGGCATGGGAAGCAAGGGCATTGTCTCTTCAACCGCAGCACTGGCCGTGTTGTTGCAGGAGGGTATCGGTGAAACAATCCGTATTTCCTTGACGCCGGAACCGGGACAGCCCCGCACCGACGAGGTGATTGTTGCACAGGAGTTGTTGCAGAGTATGGGGCTGCGCGCCTTTACGCCGATGGTGACGGCCTGTCCCGGCTGCGGTCGAACCACGAGCACCTTTTTCCAGTCGCTTGCACGTGATGTAACCGATCACGTCCGCGAACGGATGCCCGAATGGAAACTCCGCTATGCAGGGGTTGAAAACCTGAGCCTCGCAGTGATGGGTTGTATCGTCAATGGCCCCGGGGAGAGCCGCCAGGCCGATATAGGGATCAGTTTGCCGGGTACGGGCGAATCACCGGTGGCACCGGTGTTTATTGACGGGGAAAAGGCCGCGACACTCAGGGGCGACAATTTGACGGCCGAATTCCTCGCCATGATTGATAAATATGTTTCGGAAAAATATCCAAGCCCCGGTACCTGAACAGGGTCAATCCATGTCGGAATATGCTGACTGCCACGCGCTTTACCAGCAGTCGGTCCAGGACGTGGAGGCCGAACTCGATTTTGTCGAACAAACCTGGTCCGACCTGCGCAACCGCCCGGCAATATTTTTACGCGAGGATTTTTGCGGCACGGCCAACACTGCCTGTGAGTGGGTGACCCGGGATGACAGCCACCACGCCGTCGGTGTTGACCTTGACAGGGATGTGCTGGAATGGGGCAGGCTATACAATCTAGCAGAACTGGACGATGACCAGTCAGAACGTATCGAGTTGCTGAACGAGGATGTGATACAAACACGTCCCGGCCTGGCCGACATCATCCTCGCCATGAACTTCAGCTATTACCTGTTTCTTAAGCGGGAAGACCTGCGCGAGTACTTTGCCAGTGCGCTCGATGGACTGGTGTCAGACGGGATTCTGTTTCTGGATGCTTATGGCGGTTACGAGGCGCCGATGAACCTGACGGAACCACGCGATTGCAAAGACGAGGACGGCAACGATTTCACTTATATCTGGGAACAGGCAGAATTCAATCCGATAGATTCCTGCATGACCTGCCACATCCATTTTGAGTTTCCGGACAAGTCCCGGATGGACAAAGCCTTCAGCTACAGATGGCGCTTGTGGACCCTGCCTGAAATACGCGAGATATTATACGAAGCCGGATTTTCGCGCGTAGATATTTACTGGGAAGGGACGGACGAGAAAAACAATGAAGGTAATGGGATTTATTCACCATCAGAGATCGGGGATGCCGACCCGGGCTGGGTGTGTTACATCGTAGCGCAAGCATAAAGCCAACCTCTGGTGAGGCGCGTCCCGCGGCGATTTTTAGGCAGTGCAACAATGACGCAATCGCGCCGCACATCCCTGTGCTCTATCGCGATATACCGTTCATCCTGAACATAATCGCGACGCGAGCGTCGCTCCTACAATACGGCCTCGGCTTTTCCGCCGTATTCAACCTTCTCGGCAGCAAGATCCGGGTTCATCCTGGTAACCACAAACAAACAGGCACCACCGGAGCTTTGTACGCAGTCTGCAACGATCGCGTCGTACGCTTTTCCACCACTTGTTACCTGAACCTTCTCAAGCAAACCAGGACAGATACCTGTCGTGGTATTCAACACGCGCGGATGGCGTTTGACCTTGCCGAGGTAATGCGTACGGGCGACGATCTCCTGGCCGGGGTAACAGCCCTTGCGGAAATTAACGGCGCCCAACTCGTCGAAACCAAGCATCTGCGGCAAAAACTCACCGCTGGTTTCCGGGCGTAGCCAGGTGATGCCCCGTTGCAATTCTGAGGTCATCCAGGCAGCCACAAGGCTTGCATCGGTGGCTGTTGCCATATCATGTTCAGTAAGCAGGAAGTAACGATCGCTGCCTGGTACCGGAATTGTGGGGCTGGAGGTCTGTGCCGGCTCCGGCATATCATCGCTGTGAAGTCCAGACACCGTGCGTTCGCTTAACACGTCGATGCTGACTTTTGATCGCATCACGTAAATCCGCAAGCGTTCGACAATGGCCTCGGCCAGGCTGCTGGAAAGCACTGCGTAATAGCTTTCCTGAATCCGGCAAACGAGCATCAGGGCCAGTACCCGGCCCTTGGGTTCGCAGTAACACGCAAAGGTGGATTCACCGTTGCCCAATGCCAGCACGTCAGCGCTGAGCTGGTTTTGTAAAAAACCGCCGGCGTCTGCGTCGCTGAAACGGACTACCGACAGGTAAGGGAGTGCAATCATCTTTTTCGAAGTCCTGGTCTGGCTGCCTGGGTCAATGGGACATATTAACCTAAAACACAAAAATCCATGTCCTGAAAGAGACATTGCCAGACTCGCACGATTTCGCCTTTGACGTTAAACTCAGACGTTGCAAAATAGTCAGGATGAGTGAGTGGGTATGGAAAACCTGAAGTTAAAAACACCTCTGGTGCAATCAAGTGGTCCCACAAAACAAGCAAAGCACCCGGACATAGAGGGCACTGAAACCCCGGCGCCTGTCGAAGTGGGCGGCCCAAAAGGTCCTGAGCCTACGCGCTATGGTGACTGGGAAAAAGCTGGTCGCTGTAGCGATTTCTGATCCAACGTCGTTAGTAGATTAAAGGTTGTCAAAAATGAGTTCTGCCAAACGCCCGATGTCGCCGTATATGCTGGGGCCCTATTACAGGTTCCAGATCACCTCGGCGCTTTCCATCCTGAACCGTCTGACCGGTGTTTTCATGTCGGTCGTGACAGCGCCTCTATTATTGTGTTGGTTAATTGCGCTGGCGAGCGGCGAACAGGCATATGCCGGCTTGGCCGCGTGGCTGGGCAGCGGACTCGGTAAGCTCGTCATTGCCGCCAGTGTTTTCAGTTTCAGCTTCCACCTGGCTGGCGGCATCCGCCACCTGATATGGGATGCAGGCTGGATGATGGAAATGCCGCAGGTTCGGCTCAGTGGCTGGCTGGCCATTATCGGCTCGGTACTGCTCACGGTGATCGTTTTGGTGGCAGGCTTATGAACATGCAAAATCCACTGGCCCGCGTTCGGGGCAAAGGCGCCTCCGGGGGCGGCACGCATCATTGGCGGTCGCAGCGTTATTCAGCCCTGGTCCTGTTGTTGGCGACAGGCTGGGTATTGTGGATGGGTGTGTCACTTGCCGGAGCAGATTACGCAACCGCTACCGCGGCTATGTCATCGCCAATCAACGCGGGTATGGCCATCCTGTTGGCAGGTGCTGTTTTCTATCACACGCATTTGGGTCTGCAGGTTGTCATTGAAGATTATGTACATGTACCCGCGCTCGAATTCACGCTGTTGGTCTTTGTGCGTTTTGCCTGTCTCACCGCATTTTTAATCAGTGCCATCGCAAGCCTGAAGCTGGTACTGGGAGCCTGACCATGAGTAATGATTATTCTTTAACAGAACACAAATATGATGTCATTGTGGTTGGCGCCGGTGGGGCGGGGCTGCGTGCACCCATGGGTCTTGCGGCAACCGGCTTGAAAACCGCGTGTATCTCAAAGGTGTTTCCCACACGCAGCCACACGGTGGCGGCGCAGGGCGGTATGTCAGCGGCACTCGGCAACATGGGCGAAGACGACTGGCGATGGCATATGTACGACACCATCAAGGGCTCGGACTGGCTGGGCGACCAGGACGCCATCGAATACATGTGCCGGGAAGCCGTTCCCTCCGTGATCGAGCTGGAACATTACGGTGTGCCGTTTTCACGCACCGAAGACGGCAAAATCTATCAGCGTCCGTTTGGTGGCATGACCACGCATTATGGTGAAGGTACGGCCCAGCGGACTTGCGCGGCAGCCGACCGGACCGGCCACGCAATTCTGCATACACTGTATCAGCAGTCCCTGAAACACGATGCGACGTTCTTTATTGAGTACTTTGCGCTGGACCTGTTAATGGACGATGACGGTGTCTGCCGCGGCCTGTTGGCGTGGGATCTTGCAGAGGGCACGCTGCACCTGTTCAGGGCGCATGCGGTGATCCTGGCCACCGGCGGATACGGCCGGGCCTATTTTTCCTGCACATCGGCTCACACCTGCACGGGTGACGGCAATGGCATGGTGTTGCGCGCCGGGCTGCCCTTACAGGATATGGAATTCATCCAGTTCCATCCGACCGGTGTTTACGGAGCGGGCGTTCTGATCACTGAAGGTGTTCGTGGCGAGGGCGGTTTCCTGACCAACTCGGAAGGCGAGCGCTTCATGGAACGCTACGCACCAAATGCCAAGGACCTGGCTTCACGTGACGTGGTCAGCCGTTCGATGACGATCGAGATCAGGGAAGGGCGGGGGGTCGGCCCCAAGAAGGACCATATCCACCTGAACCTGCAGCACCTCGGTGCCGATGTCATCAACAAGCGCCTGCCGGGTATTGCCGAGAGCGCGGAAATTTTTGCAGGCGTGGATGTGACAAAGGAACCTATTCCGGTCATTCCCACCTGCCATTACAACATGGGCGGCATTCCGACCAACTACCACGGCGAGGTTGTGCATTTTAAGGACGGCAACCCTGATTCAGTTGTACCCGGCCTGTTTGCCATCGGGGAAGCGGCCTGTGTTTCCGTCCATGGCGCCAACCGCCTGGGCTCAAATTCATTGCTTGATCTGATCGTGTTTGGTCGCGCCGTGGCCCATCGCTGTGCAGAAGTGATCAAACCCAATCAGCGGCATGAAAACCTGGATCAAAAAGTGGTTGATTCACTGCTTGCCGACTTTGACCGTATACGTCATGCGGATGGTAAACACAGTGCAGCCGGCATCAGGGAAGACTTGCAACAGGTCATGCAGAACAACGCAGCGGTATTTCGCACGGGTGAGGTGCTGGCGGAAGGCTGCAGCCTGATTTCAGATGTGTATGCGAAGTTTGAAGGTGTCAAAGTCAGTGACCGTTCGATGATCTGGAACTCCGACCTGGTGGAAACCCTCGAGCTACGCAACCTGCTGGGTTGCGCGATGGTCTCCATGTTTGGTGCAGAGAACCGCAAGGAAAGCCGCGGCGCGCATGCACGTGAAGATTACCCGGAGCGTGACGATGAAAAGTGGATGAAACACACGCTGGCCGGTATGGACGAGGCGGGCCGAGTGTCCATAGATTTTCGCCCGGTGCATCTTTACACGCTGACCGATGATGTCGAAGTTGTCCCGCCCAAACCACGTGTTTATTGACAGGAAAAATCCATGCTCGAATTAAGATTGCCTGCTGAATCCCGCCCGCTCAAAGGCCAGGAGTTTAAAGCGCCCGGGACCGCATCCAATACAAAGACCTTTCACGTGTACAGATGGGACCCGGACAAGGGCGACAATCCGCGCATTGACAGTTACGAGATCGACCTGGACGATTGCGGCCCAATGGTTCTGGATGCCATTTTAAAGATAAAAAACGAAATCGATCCGTCACTGACATTCCGCCGTTCATGCCGTGAGGGTATTTGCGGTTCCTGCGCGATGAATATCGACGGCACAAATACACTGGCTTGCACAAAATCGATTAACGACATCAAGGGCGATGTCAAAGTAAACCCGTTGCCGCACCTGCAGGTGGTCAAGGACCTGGTGCCGGATATGACGCATTTTTACGCACAGTACGCCAGTATCAAGCCATGGATCCGGACCCAAAGTGTCGCACTGCCTGACCAGGAGCGCTTGCAGTCGCAGCAAGATCGCGAAAAGCTGGATGGTCTGTACGAGTGCATATTATGTGCGTGCTGTTCGACATCGTGCCCGAGTTACTGGTGGAACGGTGACCGTTATCTTGGTCCGGCTATCCTGTTGCAGGCCTACCGCTGGCTGGTGGATAGCCGCGACGAGGACACTGGTCACCGTCTCGACGAACTGGATGATCCTTTCCGCCTGTATCGCTGCCACACCATCATGAACTGCACCTCAACCTGTCCGAAAGGTCTGAACCCGGCAAAGGCGATTGCCGAGACCAAGAAGATGCTGCTGGAAAGACACGGCGCTTAAACGCGACGGGTGTCATGCAAGGCGGGCAGGACAGGGTGAAGAAACTGCGCTGGAAAAGCCGGCGTGGAATGAAGGAACTGGACGTACTGCTGGAAGCTTTTTTCGCCCGGCACGCCAGGGCTTTGGAAAATGGTGACTGGCCGGAGATGGAAACGTTTCTTGAGCAGGAAGATGATGTATTATTCGACTGGGTATCAGGTAGAAATTTACCCACCGACCCGGCCTTGCTGAGACTGATAAACACGATAAGCAATGTTGCATAACAGACCTTTAAATCTGACCGTTGCTACAACAGGAAGTTTTGTGGGTCCGCTGGCCATGATTTCACTGCTGGCGCTTTTGGCGGCAGCACTAAGTCCCCGACCGATCCTGTTAATTTTATTGACGAGCCTGTTGCTTGTAGCAGCGTGGGGCATTCTTATATTAAAAATTTGTAAAGTTCAAGCCGGAAAATTGACATCGGTCATTTTTCCTGATGGAAAGGTGAGGTTACAATCCAATCGCAGAGATACGATTGGGGGGGTTCTGGTCGGTCAGCAATGGTCCACGCACCGGCTTGCAGTTTTGCGAATCAGTACCGATGGCGTAAGCCGTAACCTCTTGATTTTGGCTGCTCAGCAAAAGGGAGCAGGCGATTTTCGACGTCTGAATATGTGGCTTCGGCAAGATTTGTTCAGCTGAGTCGCTTTGTTTTTAAAAGTGAGGGAAGAACTCAATCATGACATACAACGACAAAGTTGTTAGACAGTTCGTCGTAGTGACCGTTCTCTGGGGCATTGTTGGGATGCTTGTGGGCGTCATTATTGCTGCGCAATTATGGATGCCGCAATTGAATTTCGACATACCCTGGCTGACTTATGGCCGCTTGCGACCGTTGCATACCAACGCGGTTATTTTCGCCTTTGGCGGCAGTGGCCTGATCGGTACGTCCCTGTACGTGGTGCAAAGAACCTGCCACGTGCGCCTGATATCAGACAAGCTGGCCAGTTTCGTGTTCTGGGGGTGGCAGCTCATCATCGTAGCCGCGGCCGTTTCGTTACCACTGGGGCTTACCCAGGGTAAGGAGTACGCGGAGCTCGAATGGCCGATTGATATCCTGATCACCATTGTCTGGGTAGCATATGCGATCCTGTTCTTCGGAACGGTAGCCAAACGCCGGGTCAGTCATATTTACGTGGCCAATTGGTTTTACGGGGCATTCATCCTGACCATCGCCCTGTTGCATATCGTCAATAACCTGTCCCTTCCAGTTGAGTTCGGCAAGTCCTATCCGATATATACAGGTGCTGTCGATGCCATGGTGCAATGGTGGTACGGGCACAATGCCGTGGGCTTTTTCCTGACCGCCGGCTTCCTGGGAATGATGTACTACTTTGTACCGAAGCAGGCAGAAGGCCCGGTCTATTCATACCGGCTTTCGATCGTTCACTTCTGGGCACTGATCGCCATCTACATGTGGGCCGGCCCGCATCACCTTCACTACACGGCGCTGCCAAACTGGCTGCAATCACTGGGCATGGTGTTCTCGCTTATCCTGTTGGCGCCGAGTTGGGGTGGCATGATCAACGGCATCATGACCCTGTCGGGCGCCTGGCATAAGCTGCGCACCGATCCGGTACTGAAGTTCATGATCGTCGCCCTGAGCTTCTATGGCATGTCCACGTTTGAAGGACCGATGATGTCAATCAAAACGGTCAACGCCCTGAGTCACTACACCGACTGGACCGTCGGCCATGTGCATTCGGGCGCCCTCGGCTGGGTTGCCATGATGACCATCGGCTCGCTTTATTGCCTGATACCGCGCCTGATCGGCGAGAAGAAGATGTACAGCATCAAGGCCATCGATATCCATTTCTGGACATCCACCATCGGTGTCGTGATGTATATCACTTCCATGTGGATCGCCGGCGTGATGCAGGGCCTGATGTGGCGCGCATTCAATGAAGACGGCACGCTGACTTACACCTTTATCGAAAGCCTGGTGGCTACCAATCCTTATTATCTTGTCAGGATGCTGGGCGGCCTGTTGTTCCTCAGCGGTATGTTCTTCTTTGCCTGGAATACCTGGAAGACGCTTGGCAGTAAGGAGATGACGCCAATCAAAGCCTCCGAACCTGCAGATTGGGGAGAGCACGCATGAGCAAAGGACACAAAAAGTTAGAAACAAATATCAGCCTGATGGCAGTCTTCATCATCATTGCTGTCAGCCTCGGTGGGCTGGTTGAAATCCTGCCGCTGATATTCCTCGACCAGGTACGGACTCCGACGGAAGGTGTGAAGCCGTATCCGGCGCTGCAACTGGCGGGCCGTGACGTATACGTGAGGGAAGGTTGCTACAACTGCCACTCACAGATGATCAGGCCGTTCCGCAGCGAAACCGAACGCTACGGGCCGTATTCCGTAGCCGGTGAATCCGTTTATGACCGGCCTTTCCAGTGGGGTTCCAAGCGAACAGGTCCTGACCTGGCAAGGGTTGGCGGACGCTACAGCGATGAATGGCATTACATACACCTGAACAACCCGCGCGATGTTGTGCCCGAATCCAATATGCCGGGCTACGGCTGGCTGGCGGACAACCCCGTTGACGGCCAGCTGGTGCAAAAGAAACTTCGGGCTCTGCAAACACTGGGAGATCCGTACTCCGACGAGGACATCGCGGCCGCTCCTGCGGCGGTGGAAGGCAAGACAGAAATGGATGCTGTAATCGCCTATCTGCAGGGTCTGGGCCTTGCAAGGAGTGGACGCTGACATGGATATCAATCTGCTCCGAGGTGCGATTTTAATTATCCTGATGGTCTCTTTTGCAGGTTTATGGATTTGGGCGTGGAGCCGGAAACGTAAACCGGCCTTCCGCGAAGCAAGCATGTTGCCACTGGAAGAAGACTTTGGCCAGGTTCCTGGGTTTGACGGCTCAAACGACGAGGCCCGGTTAACGGGAAAGGGTGAAGATCATGTTAAGTAGTTTCTGGCATTGGTATGTTGTAATCATTACCGTTTTTACCATCCTCGCGAGCCTCTGGTTACTGCGGTGGACCAAGGGAATTTCCAACCGTGACAAAGACAATGAGACCGGATCAACCGGCCACGTATGGGATGAGGATCTGGTTGAACTGAATAATCCCTTGCCCCGTTGGTGGTTGCAGTTGTTTTATATCACGATAATTTTCGCCTTTGTCTACATGTTCCTGTTTGGCGGGCTTGGCAATATTGGCGGCTACCTGGGCTGGTCCCAGGAAGGGCAATACGAAGCGGAAATGAACGCCGCTGCGGAGGTCGAGGAAGCCATTTTTTCGCGTTATCGCGAGATGGATAACGAGACATTGATGGCCGACGCCGAGGCCAACGCGACCGGTCAAAGGTTGTTTGCGAACAATTGCTCGATGTGTCACGGCTCGGATGCCCGCGGTGCACGTGGTTTCCCGAACCTCAGGGACGATGACTGGCTGTACGGTGACAGTTTTGACACCGTAATGCAGAGCATTACCGATGGTCGTCAGGGCGCCATGCCTGTACTGGTGGGTCACCTGGATGACAATGCCATCAGCGACCTGGTCGTTTATGTGCAGAGCCTGTCAGGTCAGAAAGCAGATGCGGCCATGGCGGCGAATGGAAAGCAGACTTTTGACATGTTCTGCGTAGCCTGTCATATGCCTGACGGTAGCGGTAACCAGGCGCTTGGCGCACCACGGCTCAATGACGATATCTGGTTGTACGGCGGCGAACCGGAAGCCATCAGAACCACGCTGATCCAGGGACGTAATGGCAATATGCCCGCATACAAAGACTTGTTGAGTGAAGACCGGCGCCGCCTGCTCGCGGCCTATGTCCTGAGCCTGTCAAAGTAGATGACAACCGAGCACCCGGTTAACCGGCGGTGGAGTATGCGGCAGCGCGATTGGGCTGTCGTTTTATGGATCGCATTTCTATCGGCGGCAGCCGGGGCTTTTGTTTTGTTCGGCCTGGTAAACCCTCTGGATATGGTCAGTTCATGGGCAGATGAATACGATATTGGTGTCCGTTTAGCCTATGGACTGGCGTTTGCGTTTCTTTACTTTATTTGCCTGCTGGCATCCGCATTGACGATGTTCATGATACGTACCGGCCCCGACCGCGGGCATTCGAAAGGTGAAGGCAGGCGCTCGATACCCAAGATTAAAGATCCTTCGCGTTCCAACCCTGATCTTGATGGTGAGAACTGGCAATGAGCCAAAATAAAGGTGCAGTTGATACGCTGTACCGCAAAGACCCAAAAGTCTACCCAAGGGATGTGCAGGGAAAATTCGCGCGTTTGCGCAAGCTCGCTGTCATCGTTCTGCTGGGTTTGTATTACATACTCCCGTGGATGAATTTCAATGGACACCAGTCGGTCCTGTTCGACCTGCCGGCCCGTAAGTTCTACATATTTGGCCTGACGTTCTGGCCCCAGGATTTTATTTTCCTGGCCCTGATGTTAATCATCGCCGGTTTGTCACTGTTTTTTGTGACAGCGGTCGCCGGTCGCCTGTGGTGCGGTTATGCCTGTCCGCAGACTGTCTGGACGGAAGTATTTCTGTGGATGGAGCGCTGGGTTGAAGGCGACCGCAACAAGCGTATGAAGCTGGATGCATCGCCCTGGAATGGCAACAAGATCTTTCGGAAAACCGCCAAGCAGGTTTTGTGGGTCAGTTTTGCACTCTGGACCGGCTTTACCTTCGTGGGTTTCTTCACACCGATCCGTGAATTGGGCCATTCCGTATTTACCCTGCAACTGGGTTCCTGGGAGACCTTCTGGCTGCTGTTTTACAGCTTTGCCACCTACGGTAACGCCGGTATCCTGCGTGAGCAGGTATGCAAATACATGTGTCCTTACGCGCGCTTCCAGAGTGCGATGTTTGACAAGGATACCCTTGTTATTGCTTACGACGAAAAACGCGGTGAGCCGAGGGGCGGCAGGGGCAAAAGCGATAGCCCGTCTGAGAAAGGGCTGGGTGATTGTATTGCTTGTACGCTTTGTGTACAGGTGTGCCCGACGGGTATCGACATACGCGAGGGCCTGCAAATCGAATGTATCGCCTGCGCAGCCTGTATTGATGTCTGTGACCAGGTCATGGACAAGATGGACTATGACCGGGGGCTGATCAGCTACACCACCGAGCACAAGCTTGGCGGGGCGGAGTCCCACGTATTCCGTCCGCGTATTTTTGTTTACCTGGTCCTGTTGCTGACCCTGGTAGCCGGTGTGCTGTGGTCGGTGAATAACCGTGTATTGCTGCGCGCCGATGTGTTGCGTGACCGTAATGCCCTGTATCGTGAACTACCGGACAACCGGGTAGAGAACGTCTACACGCTCAAGTTGATCAACATGGATTTCAAGACCCATCGATACAATATCGAAGTGCTGAACAATGAAGACATTGTCTTGTTTGTATCCCCGGAGCCTGTTCTTGAGCCGGAAGAGGTCGGTAACTTCATTATGCGTATGCAGGCGCCGGCAAGTGCCGGCCGGGGTTCACTGAAGGTTGATGTGCGGTTCTCGACCGTGGAAGAGCCGGTGATCGAGCGTATTGTGAGCACCCGTTTCCTATTGCCATTTGAATAATTCCGGAACCTGATGAACCAGCTAAATAGAAAACCCAATCCTGTGCCCGGTCATAATCTGCCCTGGTACAAACAATTCTGGCCCTGGTTCATCATTGCGCTACCGGCAGCTGCGGTGGTTGCAGGTTTTTTTACACTGTGGCTGGCGATCAGCAATCCGGATCACCTGGTGATTGATAATAAAGAGTACCAGCGCCTGAACAGCGGCCTCAAAGCCGAGCCAGAAGAAGGCGACGAATCCGGACCCCGTCCAGACTGAAGATCATGGCAGAGAACACCCTGTTGTGCTTCCATTGCGGGGAACCCGTTCCAACAACATGCAAGCTAACTGTCGAGGCGGATGGTGAGTTGCAGCCCGTTTGCTGCAGTGGCTGTGAAGCTGTTGCCACTTTGATCCTGGAGTCCGGCCAGTCACGCTATTACCAGTTCCGCACAGAGGCTGCACTCAAGCCCTCCGATGAGGACAGCGGGATCGAAGATTCGTGGAAACGTTTCGATGAGCGCGAATCACTTTGGGGCAGTCAACTCAAAGACGGGCGCCGTGAATTGCTGCTGCAGGTGGAAGGTATCCGTTGCGCGGCTTGTGCATGGCTGATCAGGAGCCAACTGGAAGCACGCCAGGGTATTGACCAGGTCCAGGTGGATGTAGCGACCGGGTTTGTGCTTATCAACTGGCAACCGGAAAAATTACGCCTCAGTAAAATTGCAGCCATCTTGTCCGGTGTCGGCTACCGCCCGCATTTGCCGCTGGCGGGTTCAGAGGCCATGGGCAGGCAGGAAGAACGTCGCAATGCGCTCAAGCGACTTGGTGTGGCCGGGCTGGGAATGATGCAGGTCATGATGTACGCCGTGGGTTTGTACGCCGGTGACTCGATGGGGATTTCGGAAGGCTCTGAGCGTTTCCTGCAGTGGATAAGCCTGATTGTAACTACGCCGGTTCTGCTCTATTCAGGCAGCGTGTTCTACACCAGTGCCTGGCGTAGCTTGAGCAACCGCAAAGTGGGTATGGATGTCCCGGTTGCATTGGCCATTTCCGTTGCGTTTATCATGAGCTGTATTAATTTTCTGACCGGCAGCGGCCATGTTTATTTTGACTCGGTGGTCATGTTTATATTCTTTCTGTCACTGGGCAGGTACGCAGAGCTGGTCATCCGTCACCGTAATTTACAGACCGGCCTGGCCCTCGCACGTTTGCTGCCGGAGTGGGCGGAGCTGATCAGGGACGGCCAATCCGAGCAGGTTCCGGCATCGGATTTGCGCAAATCTGACACGGTGCGGGTGAGGGCAGGGCAGACATTCCCGGCTGACGGGCTGGTCATTAGCGGTGAAACAGAGGCAAACGAGGCCCTGTTGACCGGCGAATCAAGACCTGTCGCCAAACAGCATGGTGACAAGGTGATCGCAGGTAGTATCAACCAGTCACAGACAGTCGAAGTGGAGGTGTCCGAGGACCCGGATAACTCAACGGTGTCAGTAATGGGCCGTATGTTATTGAAATCACAGACATATCGAAGTCGTTATGCACGGCTGTCGGAGCGTTATGCTGGTTGGTTCGTGGCCGTTGTACTAAGCATCGCCGGACTGACTGCGGTCTGGTGGTTGATAATGGATGTCACCATGCTATTCCCCGCGACACTGGCCGTGCTGGTCATTTCCTGCCCTTGCGCGTTATCACTGGCAACGCCTGCGGCCATCGCTTCATCAAGCAGGGCATTGCTGGAACAGGGCATCCTGCTAACCAGGGGTGCGGCGCTTGAGGCTATTAGCAGTGTTGATACCATCGTTTTTGACAAGACAGGTACATTGACTTCTGGTTTGCCGTCAATAGTCAACATTGTTCTCAATCCCGATCGTGATGAGTATGACGAAAAGCGTGCCCTTCATATTGCAGCGCTTTTGGAAATAGACTCGTCACACCCGGTAGCAAAAGCTTTTTCGCATATTAAGATCAACCGTGATGATGTCCGTGATATCTGGAATCATGAGAATGGCGTAGAGGGCAGGGTGGTTAATACCCGTTACCGCCTTGGTAATGAAACATTTACAAATATCGAGACACAGGAATACGGCGGCGAATTGGGCAGGGTATGGCTGGCAGACGGGGCCGGCTGGATAGCCCGTTTTGACCTGGATGACGGTTTACGGGAAGGAACAACGGGTGCCTTATCTGCTTTGCGTGCCAGGGATCTGGACCTGATAATCCTGTCGGGTGACCAGCACCAGGCCGTTGCTTCGGTGGCGCATCGCACCGG
Source organism: uncultured Lysobacterales bacterium (assembly GCA_937927755.1). GTDB lineage: Bacteria > Pseudomonadota > Gammaproteobacteria > Xanthomonadales > SZUA-36 > SZUA-36. Next base: position 209 of record CALBDB010000100.1, on the reverse strand, counting down.
TATCGATTCCTGGCATGCGGAGCAGAGCCCGAAAATGAAAATGGAGTTCCTGGAATCCTTGCAGGAAGCAGGCAAAACCGTGTTGATGGTGGGTGATGGTATCAATGATGCACCGGTGCTTGCTGCGGCAAATGTATCCATGACGGTGAGTGGCGCCAGTGAGTTGGCTAACAGTGCAGCTGACTTCATAATAACAGGTAAATCAATGA
>CALBDB010000099.1 GCA_937927755.1 uncultured Lysobacterales bacterium | reverse complement strand
AAGAAACAGGTTTCGTGGCACACATAAATGACCAAAAATAAAAAGCCCAACAAGCCGCCGACAAAGCCCGTCATCTACGTCCATGCAAAAGGTCGCAGCCCGGTCAGTCCGGGCAGCGTACAAACCCTGCTGGAACTGGGTCTGCCTGTGTTCAGTCACCTTGGGATTGACGGTACCACAAAGACCCTGAGTGGTTATGACCAGCCCCAACTATTGTTGGCAGAGCTGGCCGGTCAGTTCCCGGGCAGGCCTGTTATCTTGCTGCGCGCCGGTTTGCAGCCGTCCGGGTCCCTGCTTGATCAAGTGGCCGGGATCATGGAGAAGACCGAGCAGCCATCCGTACTGAGCCTGCTGTCAAATGCTGAAATAAAGCTAAATCCATTTGCCGGCCTGGAAGCACCATCGCAAAAGGGCGATATTGATCTTGAAGGGTTGGTAAACCTCCTGGCGCCGGGCAATCTGCACACCCTGACCGAATGGACGGACCATTTTGCATATCTCTCAGCCGGGGCCGTTGATCTGTTGTCCAGCGGCACCAACAGCGGCGGCTTGATCCAGCAACTGACGGCAGCAGGTGGCAAGCTCCAGGTTCCCGATCACCTGTATATCAACGATACGGATTCAAGGGTTTTTGCAAAGCTGAACCTTCAGCCTCATGAATCCGTTTATCCACCAGCTTTCAGTGAACTGAGCGTAAAGCTTCAGGAATGGATTAACGCGGGTGTCACCACTCCACCCGTGGCAACCGGCGGGGAAGAACCGGCAAGTCTTCACATTACCCATAGCTGGGGTGGAGGGATCGCGCAGTGGATAAGGTCATTTATAAATACCGATGACAGCCATACGCATTATCAACTGCGCTCGGAAAACACCCAGTCGGACAACGCGTTCGGACAGAAATTATCCCTCTACGCGGGCAATGAATTGCGCAGCCCGGTGGCGAGCTGGTGGCTTCAACCGCCAATTGAATCGATCGCCGGTTCTAATGCTGATTACCAGAAGATACTGTCGGAAATATGCAACCGATACCAGGTCGGACGGGTAATTGTCTCGTCGCTGATCGGTCATAGCCTTGATGCCCTGGGCACCGGGTTACCCACCGTGCAGGTACTTCACGACCACTTTCCGGTCTGGCCCCTGCTCGGAGTTGACCCGCGGCCCTATCTTTCTGAAAGCACGCGCGCAGATTTGGGTAAAGCACTATCAGAACACGCAAAGAGCCGAAACTTCCTGGATAAGAATGAGCTCGCCTGGTCACAGGTTCGCGAAGGTTATTTGCGGGCACTGACAAAGAACGATGTCAAAATTGCCGCGCCGGGCCAATGGGTGCTTGATTTACAAAACAAGCTCGAACCCGGTTTTGCAGCACTTGAAAGCACCGTCATACCACATGGTTTTCCGGCCCTGGAGGGTCTGCAAGCAATTGTGCCAAGAAAGCGCGTGGACGGGCGATTGCGCATGGTAATCCTGGGCCGTATGCAGGAAGGCAAAGGTCAAAAATTGCTATCCCGCGCGTTACCCGAACTGGCCAAGTACGTGCAGGTTTACCTGCTGGGTACCGGCAAACCGGGTGAGACATTTTTCGGCGTACCGGGCGTCGACGTAATCCTCGAATACGAGCGCGATGAACTGGGTTCCCTGCTAAAAACAATCGGACCGGATTTTGCCGCCCTTTTATCGGTGGTGCCGGAAACTTACAGCTTCACGCTTTCCGAATTGCAGCAGTTGCGTATTCCCGCCATCGCAACCCGTATCGGAAGTTTCCCCAGCCGGATAGCCCATGGGGAAACCGGTTGGCTCATTGAGCAGGATGCCGATGCCCTGGTCAGCCAGGTCGCAGCATTGCACGGCAAATCCGGGCAAATAGAATCTGTACGCCGGAACCTGTCTTCCATCACAGAAACCACACCGGTGGAAATGGTCGCAGCCTATAACCGGCTTTGTCCTGCCGCAAAGAAGGTCCGGGATTTTGTTCCCGTCAATGCCGACTCCTTGAGGGTGCAATGGGCAGCGGCGGATTATCAACTCTGCATGCTGGATGCAGAGCTGCGAAGCACCCGGGGGGAGATCAAAGACCTGGGTAAAGAAGTTCGAAAAATAGCCGCCTGGGCACAGGCAGAACGAAAAAACGCGGCAAACTGGGAGACAGAAGCCCGCCGCTTGACGGGAGAATTTGAAGTCCAGGGAAACAGGCTGCAGGAAACCCAATCGAAACTGGGACAGCTTGAACATGCTTTTGATGCCGTGTCCACAGAGCACGCGATGATGCTTCAGAGCACCTCATGGAGAATGACGCGCCCACTCAGAGTCGCACGCCGCATGGCAAAATCCTTCATGCAGGCACGTGGGTGGAACCCCTTGCGCTGGCCCTGGATGCTTGCAAGCCTGGTTCGCAACCTTCATACACTGGGCGTTGCGGGCACATTGCAAAAATTACAAGCATCCGGTGCAGACGGTGAGCTGGAACCCCAGGCAGATTCATTTACAGAACACCTCTCCGAAGCCGCTGCAATACCAATTGACGAGCCGGCCACACCGGGGCCTTTCGTGGTTCCCGAACACCCGGATGCCAGTATTGTCATTCCGGCTCACAACAATTGGGCGTACACAGCCGCCTGTTTGTCCAGCCTGCTTGCGGTCAGGTGCAATCACACATTTGAGGTTATCGTTGTCGATGATCAGTCGAGTGATGAAACGGCGGAGAAACTGGCGGAAATCGAGGGGCTGACTTGCCTGGGGAATGACCGGAACCTGGGTTTTGTGGGTAGCTGCAACCGCGGAGCAAATCACGCCCGGGGAGAATTCCTGGTTCTGCTGAACAACGACACGCAGGTGACCGATGGATGGCTTGATGAGCTGATCGATACCTTTGACCAGGACGCCAATATCGGGCTGGTTGGGTCACGACTGGTTTATCCGGACGGCAGGTTACAGGAATCAGGCGGCATCATTTTCAATGACGCTTCGGGCTGGAATTATGGCCGGGATGACACCGCCGAGCTTCCTGAGTATCAATATCTCCGTGAAGCCGATTATTGCTCGGGCGCCTGCATAGCGCTGAAAACCGGTTATTTTCACAAATTGGGAGGCTTGGACGAGCGCTATTCCCCAGCCTATTACGAAGATACCGATCTCGCATTCAGGGTCCGTGAGTCCGGGCTCAAGGTCGTGGTTCAACCGTCGTCGGTCGTCATACACCACGAAGGTATAACATCCGGAACCGATACATCGAGCGGCACCAAGAAATATCAACTGATCAATCAGCAAAAGTTCTTTGATCGCTGGAAGACCGAGCTTGAGGCACAGCCTGCACCTGTCGCTGACCCCAAAGAAAAACCTGAAATTCGAAAAGTCATCCATCACCGTGACAAGGGCCAGATACTTTTTATCGACGCGCATACACCCGAGATCGATCAGGATTCAAGCAGTGTTCGCCTGACCAACCTGATGCGTATTTGCCGGGAACTGGACTATGGCGTGACGTTCTTTGCAGACAATCGCGCCTATGCGGGCAACCACACCCGTGCACTTCAAAAAATGGGTATCGAGGTCTTGCACAGCCCCTGGCTGGAATCCCTGAGCGAATTTTTCCGCGACCGCGGTCCGGAATTTGACTATATCGTTATAAGCCGTCATTACGTTGCAGCAAACTACGTGGCAATGCTAAAGCGGTATTGCCCCCATGCACGCTTTATCTTCGACACGGTGGACCTGCACTACCTGCGCGAAGAGCGGCTTGCCGAACTGGAAAAAAGCAGGGCATTGAAGATCGCTGCCCAACAAACCCGGCGTTCTGAACTATCAGTTATCGCCGATGCAGATGTGACACTGGTGGTAAGCGCGGCCGAAAAAGACGTTCTTGCCAATGACGCGCCGGATGCCAAAGTGCATATCCTTTCAAATATTCATCATGTCCCGGGACGGGACAAGGGTTTTTCGGAAAGAAAAGACATTTACTTTATCGGCGGATATCAGCACCCACCCAATATCGATGCCGCCTGCTGGTTCGTCAACGACATCTGGCCCCTGATCCACGAACAATTACCGGAAATGCGCTTTCACCTGGTCGGCAGCAATGCACCGCAGCAGGTCAGCTCGTTACAGGGGGAAGGTGTGGTTTTCCATGGTCATGTCGAATCCCTTGAACCATTCCTGAACGACTGCCGCCTGGCGGTTGCGCCCTTGCGCTATGGCGCCGGCGTCAAGGGAAAGGCCAATATGAGCATGGCGAACGGCCAGCCAATGGTGGTTACGTCAGTGGCGGCAGAGGGCCTGTTTGCGGCGCATGAAAAAGAACTGCTGATTGCAGACGACGCAGAGTCATTTGCCCGCGAAGTCATCAGGCTTTACCAGGACGAGCCCCTGTGGAACAAACTGTCAGAGGCATCCATCAGGAACGTCGAAACACACTTTTCGATGCAGGCCGCGCGTGACAGCATCCTCTCGCTGTTCGAGACCAGCGAAGGTTAAGCTCAGATTTCCTGCAGCCTGCGGGCTTCAAAAACGTTGGGAATGGTGCTCAGACGGCTCAACAGGTCACTGAGTTGCTGAAAATCCCTGACCATAACCTGCAAACGAATATTGACCTGTTCGGTCAACTCGTCCAGGTGGCTGTGGATATCGGTGACAGAGACATCCGATGTCGCCAGCATTGCTGAAATATCCTTGATCAATTCGCGCCGGTTGTAAGCCCTCAGCAACAGGTTCACCCGGTAACCAGACTCTGCCTCTTCCCGCCAGCGCACCTGGATCAGGCGCGGGTTATCTTCTTTTACCCAGCGTAATACATTGCTGCAGTCGTCACGGTGTATCGTCACACCCCGGCCCCGGGTGATATACCCGCAAACCGGGTCACCCGGAACAGGCTGGCAACAACGGGCCATCGTTGTCATCAGGTTGCCCACGCCTTCAATTGTCACGTCACCGCCTTCTTTCCCGGCTTGGGTGCGGCGGCGCTTTGATGTACGCGTCACCAGGTCTTCGGCCGTTAATTCCGTCTCCTTGACCTTGTGACGCTCGACCGCATGGAGAACCTGGCCGACCGTCAGGTCGCCATTACCCACTGCCGCGTACAGGTCATCCACTGAGTTGAAATTGAAGCGGGCCGGCACACTTTCCAGGTCTGCAGGCGACAGGCCCATTCGTTTGAGCTCTGCCTCGACCAGCTCTTTGCCCTGGCGCTGGTTTTCCTCGTGGCTTTCGCGGCGGAACCATTGGCGCACCTTGGCCCGTGCACGCGCACCGCGGATAAAACCGAGTCGGGGATTGAGCCAGTCACGGCTGGGCTTGGGATGTTTTCCGGTCAGGATTTCAACCCGGTTGCCGGTTTGCAGACGATGTGTCAGGGGAACGATGCGGCCATTGACCTTCGCACCCTGGCAGCGATGGCCGACCTCGGTGTGAATGTTATAGGCAAAATCCAGCACCGTTGCACCCAGCGTCATGTCCAGGACCTGACCCTTGGGTGTCAGAACGTAAATGCGGTCTTCGCTTGCGGCAGACTGGAAACTTTCCAGCAGGCTTTCATCGTCCAGCTTGTCTTCACCGGACTCCAGCAACTGCCGCATGACGGCAATCTTGTTGTCGAAGGCCGGATCGGTGGGGCCGCCCTCCTTGTAACGCCAGTGAGACGCCACACCCAGTTCCGCGTGCTCGTTCATTTCATAAGTGCGAATCTGGACCTCGACAACCTTGCCCGCGGGGCCAACGACGGCCGTGTGCAGGGACTGGTAATTATTGCCCTTTGGCATCGTGATGTAG
>CALBDB010000098.1 GCA_937927755.1 uncultured Lysobacterales bacterium | reverse complement strand
CGAATACATTCAAACTTGGAAGCATACTGCCCCCGGAAATACCGGAGCCAAGTTTCAATTTTACCCTGGGCGGTCTTGGCGTAACGGTGCAATACGATGGCAGAAACACAATATTTACACCCACAAGCGGTTTTTCGGCCAAACTCGAATACAAAAATTTTGATGACACCTGGGGCAGTGATTACAACTACGATACCTACCGGGGTTCATTGTTTCACTACACACCATTCGGGGCCTATTCCAGTTTAGGCCTGAGGCTGGAAGCACAAACCATAAGTGGTGACTCGCCGTTTTTTGCCTACCCATTTGTCGATCTCCGGGGTATTCCGGCGTTGCGTTACCAGGGTGAGAGTGTCCTGGTCGGCGAAGCTGAGTACCTGTGGGGTGTAACGCCACGCTGGAGCATCGTGTTTTTCGGGGGCGTCGGGCAAACTTCGTCAATCGATAAGTTCAAAGAAGCGGGTCGAACCGTTGAAGCAGGTGGCCTTGGTTTTCGCTACCGCCTGGCCAGGAAATTTGGCCTGCAGGCAGGTTTTGATATTGCCCGGGGGCCGGAGGATACATCGATTTACCTGACGGTGGGCAGCGCCTGGTCTTACTGACCCAGGCCAGCTGAGGAAGTATGAGTGGAGAGCGAAAAGAGCAAGCGGGGAACTTCCCTCAGAATCACGGGCCATAGCATTGACACGTTTTAAAAGTGTATGATAACGCGATGAAATTTATTCTACTGGCCATATTCGTATTGTTTGCAGCGCAGCCTTTGCAGGCATCGCCATGCGATATGGGTACTGGCCAGGACAAGGGTCACAGCCAACACGGCAATATGAATGACACCCTCGTGGATCATGAAAACATGCAGGATATGGACTGCTGCGATCAGGACCCAAATGAAACGGGCGACGGTTGTGGCTCAATGTCCCATTGCGGTTCGTGCCCGGCGGGCATGGCCGTAATACACCCTGTCGCTTTCGGCGCAGTGTTTGATTCAAACACACAGCCGTTATTCAACAAGGGCAACGAGCCGCCGAGCAGGTTCGGTTCCCCGCCCTTCAGACCTCCAATCGCCTGATCACACATTGTCCCCGGCTACTGTTTCAGTAGTCATTTCCTGATTTTGTGTTCCACGGCTTACAGCCCGTGGTGTTTTGGAGAATACGATGTACCAGTCCATTGCCAACAAAGCATTCCGCCGCACTTGTGTGGCCGCGATGCTGTTAATTGCGGCAGGCAACAGCTTTGCCGACAGCCTGACAATAGAGGAAGCCGGCCGGCTTGCCCTGGAAAATGATTTCACGCTGAAGGCGATTGACGCCCGCAGCCAGTCCATGTCGGAGTTGGCCGTTGCCACCGAAAAACTACCCGATCCGCAGCTGAAACTGGGTTTTGCCAACCTGCCAACCGACAGCTTTAACCTGGGCCAGGAGCCGATGACGCAAACGGTGATCGGTGTGCGGCAGATGTTCCCGCGCGGTCAGAGCCGTTCACTGAACAGCCAGCGGGTCAATGAGTCCGTGGCCCGCAACGAGGCCGAAGCCGAGGACCGCAGGCAGCAGATCCTGTTGGCAGTGCGCGAAGCATACATCCGTATCTACCTGCACCAGGAGCGTGAGAAAATTTTGCGCCAATCGCTGGTGGTCTTTTCTGACCTGGCCGAAATCACCCGTGACTATTATTCCAGCGGACGTGCGCATCAACAGGACGTGGTGCAGACCCAGCTTGAGTTGGCGCGGGTTGAAGAGCGCCTGGCCCGAATTCAACAGCAGGAAGAACAGGAGCGCGCCCGGCTTGCAGAACGGATCGGTGCGCACGCCTACCGGGACTTTGATACGCAGTGGCCGGAGATTGACCAGCCTGATCCCGCGCAAAAGATAATTGAAGACCTGCCGGAACATCCGCGTTTACGGGCATGGCAACATGAAATTGCCAAGTTCAAAACATCGGAAGAAATCGCCCGCCAGGCTTACAAGCCGGGTTTTGCCGTCGATCTTGCCTATGGCGGGCGCGGCGGCCAGAACCCGGATGGCTCGGACCGCAGCGATTTTCTGTCGGTCTTTGTCACCATGGATATCCCGTTGTTTACAAAAGACCGCCAGGACCGTTACCTGGCATCCAGTATTGCGGATACCTCGGCCAAACAATTTGCCCGTGACGATATCTATCGCTCGATGAAAGCCCGCGTCGAAGAGTACACTGCTACCTTAATGCGTGAGCGGGAGCGCCTGGGAATGTATGATGAATTCCTGCTGCCACAAGCCGAGTTCAATGCCGAGGCGGCATTCGAAGCCTACCAGGACGCCGTGGACGACCTGACCACCTTGATGCGCGCCCGCATCGGCGAATACGAACTCAAACTTAGCCACGCGGCCCTGCGTGCTGATGAAATCACCACCCGGGCACGCCTGTTGTACCTTCAGGGAGATATCTCATGAACTCAGCAAATAACCCACTGGCTAAAACAAAGATGCCTGTCATCGCTGCGCTGGTCGTCGGCCTCGCCTGTGGGGTCCTGATCAGTAATTACACGATTCTCGGTGAAAAGCTCGATATTGGGAGCGAAAAAACAACTTCCACTGAAAAAGAGATCCTCTACTGGGTGGCGCCAATGGATCCCGATTACCGCCGCGACGAACCTGGCAAATCACCCATGGGTATGGACCTTGTACCCGTCTATGCCGAAGAAAAGCCCGCCGAGAGGGAAATTCTTTACTGGGTCGCGCCGATGGACCCCGACTACCGCCGTGACGAACCCGGTAAATCACCCATGGGCATGGACCTCGTGCCAGTCTATGCGGACGAGGCTTCCCGGGGCATTGATGATGGCGCCGTCCGTATCGGCCCAATCGTCGAACACAACCTCGGGGTGCGTACCAGTAAGGCTGAAAGACGTTCCCTTTGGCGCAAAGTTGAGGCCACCGGATATATTGGCTACGACGAATCACGTCTCAGCCAGATCAATGTCCGCACCGAGGGCTGGGTGCAGAGGTTGCTTGTGGATACAGAAGGTGAACGGGTGACAAAAGGGCAGTTATTGCTCGAGTTCTACTCACCTGAACTGGTCAATGCCCAGAAGGAATACATCCAGGCCAAGCGCCGCGATGAAGGCCGCCTCGCATCTGCTGCCAGGAACAAGCTGGTGGCCCTCGGTATGGGCGCTTCAGATATCGAACGGCTGGACTCAAGCGGAAAGGTATCAGAAACGGTGCAGGTATTGGCCCCGCAGGATGGCATCATCACCCGTCTGAATGTGCAGGAAGGTATTTTTATCAAGCCCGCAACCGAGGTCATGAGCCTGGCTGACCTTTCCAGTGTCTGGTTACAGGCCGGGGTGTTTGAATCCCAGGCCGAGTGGGTAACCGAAGGACAATCCGCGGAGGCGCGATTGAGCTATATGCCCGGCGAAGTGTTCAGCGGCCGTGTCGACTACGTCTACCCGGTACTCGACCCCGTCACCCGCACACTCCAGGTCAGGCTGCGTTTTAGCAACCCCGACGAACGCATGAAACCCAATATGTATGCACGTGTAACCATATTTGGTAAATCCCATCCCGGGGCACTCAGTATCCCCCGTGAAGCACTGATCCGCGGGGCTCGCTTTGACCGCGTGGTGGTATCACTCGGTGACGGCACCTACGTTGTCCGCGAAGTTATCAGCGGCATTGAGAGCGGCGATTGGGTTGAAATCAAATCCGGCATCAAGCCGGGTGATGAGGTCGTAACCTCCTCCCAGTTCCTGATCGACTCTGAAGCCAGCATGGCCGGCAGCATCCAGCGGCTGGATTCGTCCGGCATGATGGGGCGTGATAGTGATGGCGGGGTGGTTTTTGGCAGCGGAATTGTCAAGGCCATTGACACCAGCGCACGCAAAATCCGCGTCAGCCACGGGCCGATAGAAGATCTCGGCTGGGCCGCCATGACAATGGAATTCGACGCCTTGCCCGGTGTCGACCTGGATTCAATACATATCGGCCAGAACATCCGTTTTTCTCTGCGTCCATCGGAGGTGGGTGATTACGAGATCAGTATCATCCAGCAGGATGGGGATTCGTAATGATTGCCGCCATCATCCGCTGGTCGTTGAACAACCGTTTCCTGGTTTTGCTGCTGACGGTATTACTGGTTGTCTGGGGAATTCAGGCCATACGCAACACGGCCGTTGATGCACTGCCCGATCTGTCCGACGTGCAGGTCATCATCAAGACCAGTTATCCCGGCCAGGCCCCCCAGGTGGTCGAAGACCAGGTTACCTACCCGTTGACCACCGCTTTGCTGGCGGTGCCCGGTGCGGTCAATGTCCGTGGTTACTCCTTTTTTGGTGACTCCTTCGTTTATATTATTTTTGAGGACGGCACCGATCTCTACTGGGCGCGTTCCCGGGTGCTGGAATACCTGAACCAGGTTGCGGGCAAGCTGCCGCCCGCGGCAAAGCCCGCTTTGGGGCCGGACGCCACCGGCGTTGGCTGGGTTTATGAATATGCACTGGTGGACCGCACAGGTAGTCATGACCTGGCACAGTTACGCTCGCTGCAGGACTGGTTTCTTAAATTCGAACTGCAAACCGTACCTGGTGTTGCCGAGGTCGCCACGGTCGGCGGCATGGTGCAGCAATACCAGGTTGTCATCGACCCGGATGCCATGCGTGCCCACAAGCTGTCGCTGGCACATGTGCGCATGGCCATCCAACGCGGCAACCGTGAGGTCGGTGGTTCGGTCATCGAGATGGGTGAAGCGGAGTACATGGTGCGCTCAACCGGTTACCTGTCATCCATTGCCGACCTCGAGAAGATTCCGCTGAGCGTTAATGACAGGGGCACACCGGTAAGGCTGGGTGATGTAGCCGAGATCCGTCTGGGTCCGCAACTCAGACGCGGAATAGCCGACCTGGATGGCGAAGGTGAAGTGGTTGGCGGCGTGATTGTCATGCGCTTTGGCGAGAACGCCCGAACCACCATTACAAAGGTCAAGCAACGCCTGGAGGAATTGCAGGACAGTCTGCCCGATGGTGTGGAAGTCGTGGAAACCTATAACCGGTCAGCCTTGATCGACCGCTCGGTGGCAACCCTGAAGTCCAAGCTGGTCGAGGAGTTCCTGGTCGTGGTGCTGGTTTGTATCCTGTTCCTGTTTCACTTCCGTTCCTCACTGGTGATCATCCTGTCGCTGCCGGTGGGTATTTTGATGGCTTTTATCGTCATGCAGGCGCAAGGGCTTAATGCCAACATCATGTCCCTCGGCGGTATTGCCATCGCAATCGGCGCAATGGTCGATGCCGCCATTGTCATGGTTGAAACCATGCATAAAAAGATGGAACGTGAAGATTATGCGCCGTCAAACCACTGGAAAGTGGTTGCCGAGGCAGCAACCGAGGTGGGTCCGCCATTGTTCTTCTCACTGCTGATCATCACGCTGAGCTTCCTGCCGGTATTTACGCTGCAGGCACAGGAAGGCAGGATGTTTGCTCCGCTGGCATTCACCAAGACCTATTCGATGGCCGCTGCAGCATTGCTTTCGATTACCCTGGTGCCGGTATTAATGGGCTACTTCATCCGCGGAAAAATCAGGCCCGAACACCAAAACCCACTGAACCGCTTAATGGTATGGATGTACCGGCCAATGATAAAAGCCGTCACCCGCAAACCGGTGGTGGTGTTGGTCGTGGCGGCAGGCTTATTGTTGGTGGGTTTGTGGCCAGCCACGAAACTGGGGTCGGAATTCATGCCCGACCTGAACGAGGGCGACCTGATGTACATGCCCACCACTTTCCCGGGCATCTCAATCGGCAAAGCCCAGCAGTTATTGCAGCAGACCGACAAGCTGATCCGTACCGTACCCGAGGTCAAAATGGTATTTGGCAAGATCGGCCGGGCAGAAACCGCCACCGATCCGGCGCCCCTGACCATGATCGAATCGGTGATCCAGTTGAAAGACCCGTCCGAATGGCGCGATGGGTTCACCATTGACGACATCAAGGATGAACTGGATCAACGCCTCAAAATTCCAGGGCTAACCAATGCCTGGGTATGGCCGATCAAGACCCGCATCGATATGCAATCTACCGGTATCAAGACACCGGTGGGTATCAAGGTTGCCGGCGCCGACCTGGACGTTATCCAGAAGATCGGCCAGGACATCGAAAAAGTGCTGATGGAAGTGCCGGGCACGGCCTCGGCGTTTTCCGAACGTGTTGCCGGTGGACGTTACGTCACCATTGATATAGATCGCGAAGCAGCTTCGCGTTATGCGCTAAATATTGATGATATTCAGGATGTTATTAGCACCGCGATTGGCGGCATGAACGTCACCGAAACGATCGAAGGCCTGCAACGATACCCGGTCAACCTGCGTTACCCGCGTTATGTGCGCGATTCGCTGGACCAGTTGAAGGCTTTACCCATCGTTACCCCTATTGGACAGCATATCCCCCTGCAGGCGGTGGCTGACCTCCGTATTGAGGAAGGCGCGCCGATGATCAAAAGCGAGAATGCCCGTCTGAACGGCTGGATATACGTGGATATCAAGGATATGGATCTCGGTAGCTACGTGGATCACGCACGAAAGGTGGTGGCTGACAGCATCGATCTTCCCGCAGGTTACTCCATAACCTGGTCGGGGCAATACGAGTACATGGAACGGGCCAGGGAGCACCTGTCCATCGTTATTCCCGTCACCATCGTCATTATCATGCTGTTGCTTTTTCTGAACTTCAGGAACCTGGGCGAGGTGCTGATCATTCTTGGTACTTTG
>CALBDB010000097.1 GCA_937927755.1 uncultured Lysobacterales bacterium | reverse complement strand
TTTACTGGACATAATGATGCCGGGGATGACTGGTTACGAAGTCTGTGAAAAACTAAAGTCCAACCCGGACACTCAGGATATTCCGGTTATTTTTTTGACGGCGATGGATCAAACCACCGACGAATCGAAGGGATTTGAATTGGGAGCCGCAGATTACATTACCAAGCCGGTCAATCCGCCGATCCTTGATGCACGTGTCCGGACGCACTTGGCACTTAAGCGCAGCATGGATGATTTGCAAGGGGCCTATTCCATTATCAAGAGCCAGAAAGACCGTATGGAAGAGGAGTTGAATATCGGCCGCAACATCCAGATGAGCATGGTGCCGCTGCAATTTCCCGCTTTTCCAGACCGGGATGAATTCGAACTTCACGCACTATTGAAGCCAGCCCGTGAAGTAGGAGGGGACTTTTACGATTTTTTCCTGATCAACCAGGACGAACTTTGCGTGGTCGTCGGTGACGTATCGGGAAAAGGTGTGCCCGCCGCTTTGTTCATGGCGGTCACCAGGACGATGATCAAGACCTGCGCCGCCGATGACAACTCTCCTGCCAGCATCATGACGCGGGTCAATGACACATTGAGCACGGACAACCCTGAGTGTATGTTCGTCACACTTTTCCTCGGTGTATGCAATGTGAAGAGCGGAGAGTTTACTTACACCAACGCCGGTCATAACCCTCCTTACATTAAACGCGCCAATGGAGAAATCGAGTGCGTCGACCAACTTCATGGACCCATTGCGGGTGCTATGGGGGAAGTATCTTATAAGCAGGACAAATTGGGTCTGCAAAAAGGCGACTTGCTTTACATGTTCACTGATGGTGTTTCTGAGGCCATGGATATCGACGCGAACCTGTTTGGTGAACAGCGAATTATTGACTATCTTTCGGGCATGGGTAGCAATGAGCCCCGATTGGCGGTTGGTGGCATTGGTGAATCGGTTGAAAAGTTTGCCGGCATTGCTCCCCAGTCCGACGATATAACGGCATTGGCCATGCGCTTTGATCAGGCCGCTGATCAGGTCAATACTGCGAGCATTGATCTCACTATTACCAATGAATTGTCTGAGGTCAGCGGGGTGGTCGGGGCGTTTGAGCTGTTTTCAGAAGAGTCAGGTATTCCCATGTCTGTCGCAACGAAATTCAGTCTCGTGATTGACGACTTGCTCAGTAATATTGTTTTCTATGCTTTTCCCACTGGCGGAGAGCATCAAATAAGAATTTGCGTTGAAAAAACCGATGACAGGGTGTTGCTAACCGTTGAAGACGATGGCGTGGCTTTTAATCCATTTTCACAGGCGGAAGTGAATACGGATCAACCGCTTGAAGACAGGGAGATCGGTGGCCTGGGTATCCACCTGATCAAAAACATCATGGACGAGGTCTCATATAAACGACACAGGGATCACAATGTTGTCACGTTGATCAAGAAACTGGTCAGATAAAGCAAGTACTGCAATCCGGACAGAAATTCATAGAACGAACTTCTTGAGTTAAACTACCTGAGCGAAAACCTCTGAATTTCGAATCCGCTTCAATAGTTGCTCGGGAGACGGTATGTACAGCAGAAACGCTTTCTCTTCATCTTATCGCGAGTTGCCTTTTCCTCCTTGTTCCGTCCCTTCACGCTTCAACAATTTATGTTGATATCGATGCCACGGGAGATAACAATGGTTTGGCTTGGCAACATGCTTTCACCTCACTGCAAGACGGCATTGCCGCGTGGACGGCAGGCGATGAGATTTGGGTACGGTGATCTGTTCTGACGGCAGCCCGGTTACGGCAATCGATCTCAACGATGGCGAAACCGTGGTATGCACTTTCCAGAATACCCAGAGGGCACACACGCTGGTCGACGTCATAACAAACCCGGCCGCCAGCCCCCATGATTTTGAGTTCCAGTTGTCGGGCGCGCCTGATGGTTTCGATCAGGTTTTTTACCTAGCGGATATTGATTCACCTTATATCAGCCCGCCGGTACGGCAAGGCAGCTACAACCTGGATCTTACGGCCGACCCGGAATGGGATGTTGAATCTGCCCTTTGCGATGACGGTACCGATCCATTGGCGTCTGCGATCGCCTTGCTCCCGGGGGATAATGTGCTCTGTACTTACAGCATGAGAGAACGCATCCATGTGATGGCCGACGTCATTACCAACTTTGCCGGCAGCCCACATAGCTTTGAATTCCAGCTTTCAGGCGGCCCTGACGGATACGATGAGTTCTTTAACCTGGCTGACACCGACCCGATCTATAACAGCCCACCCCTTCGGGATGGCAGTTATTCACTGGATGTTACAGCAGAGACACAATAGGAGCTAACAGACGCCAGTTGCGATGACGGAACGGATCCACGATTCTCGAAGATTCACACGGATCCGGGTGAGAAGGTGTTCTGCACCTAAGTTATGGGAGAATGAATCTTCCCGGTAATCCCAGCGGTATCCAGCCGAGGGCTTGCAATATTGGCCTTGTTGCTGTCATTGGCGGCCCTGGTTCGGTTACGTAAATCTCACCAGTAGCAAATTGCTTCCACGGGAGACTGTGTATCGTTTAAGTACAAGACATTAAAAAGCTACTTTTTCCGCCAGGTGCCGCTTGCATCGCGAATGTAATTGCCCCTCAGTGTTTTTTCGATCGCGGTATTGCCACCGACCCTTTCAACATCTGCAAGGCTGGTCCCCTGCTTCGCTGCGATCTTCTGGTATCCGGCCTTGCGCTTGGCATTTACGTCATTTACCAATCTCTTTATGTCGGCAGGTACATCCTGTCTTACCAGGCCAATATAACCATTTGCCTGCTCCCCGATCAGGCCGTCGGCCTTGGGTTGTGTCAGCGGACTTGCCACGGCTACAGATATCGTCATCACGCTGACAAGCAGCGCAAAAAATATGTTTGTGATCCAATTATCCCGTTTCATAATCATGGTTCCCATTAACTCATTTATCCAATTTTCCCAAATCCAGTGACACCAACGGTCAGAACATATCGTCTTCGAGCAGTTCTTCGACCTGTTGTTCAACCTTGATCAGGATTTCGTGTTTGATATTGATGTTCATATTGATTTCTATCGGCTTGTCTGGCGCCTCAACCTTGACGGTTGGTGTGCATGCCGCACTTAAAAACAATAAAACCACTACCATTGATAATCGACTCATTACATCACCACCGGTACGTTGTCCCTAATGCCTGTTCTGAAAATATACACTAACAGTTTGCGCTGAATATTGCCTGAACGTGTTTAAGCTGTCTATTTTGTCCTGAGGGTGTCCAGAATTGAGTGGTCAAAATCCCCGGTCATGAACAAGCCCTCGAAAAGTTCCGGCAGGGCACCGTTGATGTTCAGGTTAAACACGATGGGATGCCCTCCGTACAAATCAGGATTCTTGCCTTCAATATGGACGGATATCCGGTACATGCCATCGGATTGGTAGTCCACGGTACCGGACAGCCCCTGGTATTGAAAATTCTCCAGTGCCTGCAAACCGATGTTGCTTGCTGCAACACCTTGCTGTTTATAGGCAAGGTGACCGGGGCCGGTTGAGTTGAATGTTCCATTTTTGATATATACACCCGTTTGATCGCTGCCTACCGGTAAAGAGATATCAAGTAATCCGCTACCAGCCAATCCATTAATGTCAAAAAACGCCAGCAACTGGCCGAGATCGATGTGTCTAAGTTCAGCCGTCGTGTCCTGAATCCTGTTGTGCAATAACTGCAGGTGCTCGAGCTTCAAATAGCCGTCAAACAGATTGGCTTGCAGGTTGTGCAATCCAATTGTATCGAGGTCTGCAAGGTTCAGATCAGCGCCGACATCCAGCACATCGACGCCACCGGCCAGAATTGCGCTTGTAACTGAAACGGAACCATTTGCAGACAGGTTGGCGCCATAGGTGGTATCGAATTTGAAGTTGACACCGTTGACGCTGCTTTCCCGCATGGATGCTGCCATTTCATGCCCGCCAATGTTTAGTATGGCTGTGATTTCATCATCAGCAATTACTTTGCCTTGCAGGTTGATGGTGCCATCTGCCAGTTTGATCGTGGCGGGTAATTCAACATTGGCTACACCCATCAAGCCACTCAGTTGCGCCAGGTTAAAAGTGACGGGCAATAGTGTAATGTTCCACCGTTCGGTTTGGCTGTTGCCGTTGAACTCGATGGGCAACTGCGGGCCGGCGTCAAACAGGATTGTGCCCGCACCATTGATATCGGCATTGCTGAGCATTGAATATGCAATATCAAGATCAAACCCCGACCATGCTTCATCTTCAAATTGCGTTGAAAACCCCTTGGTTTTGGTGTCCAGATTTCCTGACATGTTTAACAGGTCGAAATCCTGCCATGCGATGTCCACTTTACTGGCCGAGGCTGACTGGGGTGCAACATGGATACCCAGGAATGCCCCATTGCCGGTGCTGACAAGACGGTCTCCCCGTGATGACAGTTCCGCAGTCATGGTTAATTTATCAGCCTCTATCACCGTTGGGATCGAAGGTACATCACCGGGCAGGGAGATCACCGGTTTAACGGCGGTGACCGGCCCATCGAAATGAAACTCAGCGCTTGCGTCGGGATCCAGCTTCGACAGTTTGAAATCCAGACGCCCACCCATCGCATAGCTTTCCGAATCCAGTTCCAGCCAACTTTCGTTAGCAAGCAACCTCGCTTGCATATTTGCAGACTTCATTTCGAAGCGACCGGCCTGCTCAAACTCCACAAACTGATCATTTAAATGCATATACCCGGTGTTAAATACTGAAAGACTGTCTGCTTCCAGAACCAGGTCACCGGATGTATAGGTAAATGGGGTGTTTTCCACCCATTCAAACGTGAGCAGGCCATCTGCGGAGAGGCTGTCAAACCTGGAAAGGTCTTCAAGTTCAAGATCTAGACCCTCGGCTTTCAGGCTGACAACCGTGTCAGGGGATAAGTAATCGAGCTTGATATTGCCGGCAAACCCGATAGATGGATTTGCTTCAGTCTGAAGCACAAAGTTGCTGTCAGTATCGATCGACGTTAGTAGCCTTGCATCCGACCGGGCAGCCCCGTCATTGCTCCGCTGCAATTCCGGGATGGTGCTTTGGAGCAGGCTACCGATCCTGTTGGCCTTGTCCAGGTTGCTTATCTCGGCGGGTTCAGGAAGTAATACAGTGACTCTTTCACCCTCACGGTTTGCGATCAGCTCAGCATCAAGGTCCAGGTCTAATCCAGCTACCGTGACTTGAAGGTTTTCGATATTTAAAAATAAGCTTTCGATTTGTTGCTCATCCCGCCCGGCAAAATTGGCTATTGCCTCCAGCCTGCCTGAAAAATGGGTCAATACACCACCCGTAGCCCGGGTCAATATCGAATCAAGCCATTGTTGATCCGCAAGGTTCGCGTTGAGAGCAGCATGAACCCGGGTGGCTGTTATTAGCTCATCGCTCTTCTGCTCAAGCAGAATGTGAAACCAGGGTTCCGAACCTTCGATCGCAGGGAAACTGGCTTGAGCCGTTAGCCGCTCGGTACTGACATCGATATCAATGCGACCGGTATTACCGGGGTGCTCCAAAATGCTCATACCGGTGTTGAGATGAAAACCATGATCAGCTCCCGGAACCAGCTTCAATCCCTCGAATTGCAACTCCAGGGGCTGGTTTGCCAAGCCGTCGGTTGCAGAATGCAAGCTCAGGTCCAGCCTGTTTACCGTCAGGTCAGGTAACTGACCGGTGAGGTTTGTAATCGGCAAAGAAAGGTCGTTGAGCGTAGGGTTTTCAGAAACACTTTTACCGTCAGCATGGAAAAAAACATCGACTACAACAGAGGCCACCTCTGATTTCAGACCCTGGTAGGTGAAGCTTATATCAGACGCCATAATTGTAACGCCACCGGCCTGGAGACCGCCCTTCACTCGTAGTAAATTGATGTCGATTCCGGAAAGGCCGGGATAGCCGGAGTCAAGCTCTTCCAGTTGCCAGCCTGGTGGTAACTGCTTGCCAAGTACTTGAGCCAGCCATACTGGCGTGGTTGCATAAATGCCCACAAACACAACACACAGGAACAGTAAAAATTTGAACCGGAATTTCATTGCCAATACATCAACCAGTGTCTGAATTATTCAATATTTGGACGGTCTGTTTGCAAAGAATTGAAGGTGATGAAGATGTTACAGTGTGTAAAGACAGCGGAGCAACTGAAATGAAAAAGATACTCTCCAATGCCCATCTCGCGGGCCTGATGCTGGCTCTTCTCAACATTGGCGCATGCAGCGCGCAGGAACCCGTAGAAATTGCGGTTGATGAACCCGATCCGGAGCTCTATTTTGTCAGGGGCTATCGCTCGGAAACCGACCCCTGCAAATTGACAGGCGAAACCGAATTCACAAACCAGTTTCTGGATGATGCGGCCGACCTGGTCACCTGTCCTACCGGCCATGAAGGGGCTACTGAATTTATTGAAGCGACCGGCGCCATTGTCGTCACGCAAACACAAAGCTACACGCTCTACAGCGTACCCCGACGTTAGCTTATGGTTGTTTTTAACGGTGTGATACAGTTTCCGCTACCTGG
>CALBDB010000096.1 GCA_937927755.1 uncultured Lysobacterales bacterium | reverse complement strand
TATACCTGTCTCCGACCTTTTTATCCGTCAGCCTGGCTCGGATTCTTTTTCTCGAATTGTTACGATCCCAGAAAGGGAGAAACAGCCCTGCTCAACCTTCAGCGGACAGAGAGGTGATAAGCTGGAGTCGCTTAATAATTTTCAGTATCCATATACTGAATATCGGCAATTGGTCGTAGAATTAACTATTTCCCAAAATTTATTTGTATTTTAGTTACGTGGAAGTTACGGACTCCTGTTTTACCAAGGTGGTAGCTCAATGAAAACTGAATGGCTTCGACATTCACAGATAGTGGTGTACATGACGCTGACCGTGACTCTGACGTACGGCTGTAGCGGTAGCCTGCAGCCCGTGGATTCACCAGTGGAGGTAACACCGCCGCCAGCACAGACCGGACAGTGGCAAGAACTCGGCGCGGTGCGTGAAGACGCATGGTTCGAGATATTGAATGTTGGCAGCGAGGCTTTTGACTGGCGACTTCGCGCGATCGATAGCGCCACCGACAGCATCGACTTTCAAACCTTCATCTGGGAGCTGGACGCGGTTGGGCAGCAGGTGCGGGAACACCTGTTGGCGGCGGCGGCGCGTGGTGTGTTCGTGCGAGTGCTGGTAGACGACTCGTTCATCCTCGATGCCGACCAGGCTCTGTTGGATATTGACCGGCATTCCAACATCGAGTTGAAAGTTTTCAATCCCTATAAACGCAGATCCAGCGATGCTGCCATGCGGGAAATTCTGAACCTGGGTGAATTCCACCGACTCGACCACCGCATGCACAACAAGGTCCTGGTGGTCGACAACAGGATCGCTATTATCGGCGGCCGCAACATCGCCACGCATTATTTCGGCTATCACGAGACCGACAATTTTCGCGACATGGAGCTAGTGGTGGGCGGACCGGTCGCACCTGAGCTGGCTAGCGGTTTTGACACCTACTGGAATGACCGATGGTCGTTCCCGGTGGAAGCGATCATGGAGCAACGGGCAGGTCCGGGCCGGGCTGAACCTGTTGTATTGACCGATGACCGGGGTGCAGACTGGCACACCGAGCAGACCACAGGGCAGCGTCTCGAAGACTGGAAGCGGCTGGAGATGTCCGCCCACCCCGGCCGGGCGACCTTGTTACTCGATCATGCCCCCGAAACGACCCCGTCGGATGTCGACGAAGCGCCAGTGCAGGTTGGAAATGCACTGATCGGTGCCATTGATGCGGCAAAATCAGAAATCTGGCTGGTATCAGCCTACCTGATTCCCACACCTGAACTCGAAGCTGCAATTGAGCGTGCTGAAAAACGTGGCGTCGAGGTGCGTATGCTGACGAACTCCATTAGTTCAAACAATCACCTGACGGCGCACAGTGCTTACCGCAAGCACATAAACAGCCTGGTGAAGATGGGTGTTGATCTATACGAAGTCAGGGATGATGCCAAGGACCGGGATCTGTATATCGAGTCGCCGGTGGAGGACAAGTCACTCTGCCTGCATGCCAAGGTCATGGTATTCGACAACGATACCGTGTTCGTCGGAAGCGCCAACCTGGACCCACGCTCTTTACGCATTAATACCGAGATGGGACTGTTAATTGAAAGCCCGTCACTAAACCGGGAATTGCGCCGCTTCCTGCAACCCGATTTCTCGCCTCGAAACGCCTGGAGCTTACGTCTTGATGAGCGGGGACGAATGACATGGGTGTCGGACGACGAAGTGCTGTTGCATCAACCCACGTCCTCCTTCATGCGCCGGATCGAAGACTGGTTTCTAACGCTTCTGCCGATCGAAAACGAGATGTAGCCTGAAACGGGGCGATTGAGATCACACTCGGCCAGCTGTCCCCGGTTGCCGCTGAGGGCACCTTTGCGACATCAGCGTTGGCGAAGCCAAAGCCCGTTGCCGAAGCATTTTCCCGACGTTGAACTATACTTACTGAACACAGTGTTTTACAGTGATTTACAGGGAAAGACCTTACAATGAAGATACCGATTAAAAGCCAGCCTGGCGTAATTCGCTCAACCTTACTGGCCTTTGTTTGTCTGGCCATAAGCGCTTGCGGGACCACCACGCAAATTGCGCCTTACCAGACCTTTGCCCAGGCGGGAATCGTCATAGCGGATTCAGTTCCGCCGCTCCTTGATGAATCGATTGCCTTGACCATTGAAAATGACAGCCACCAGCTCGCCGAGTTCCGCGACTCAGTTGACGATATCGGCATGCGGAGTACGAAGCTAAATACCAGCAACCAATTGATCAAGGACCGAATTGAGGTGTTTCGTGACCTGCGCCAGCATGCCCGCGTAATGCGCAGCTATTTTGTCACGTTGCAGTCATTGGCTACTTCGGACGCTGCGGCCGGTATCCAGACATCAACAAACGGGTTGGTTCAACAGCTGGGTCAATTGCAGCAGCAGGTGATGGGAACTTCGGGAAAACCGACCTTCATAAATGCGGGAATCACAAATGCCCTGCCCCTGGCTGCGAACATGGCGGTGACCAGTTACCAGTATAATGCGCTTTCAGATGAGCTGGAGCGAAACGGAGAGACCATTGAACGTGAACTGGCCTTTTTGGAAGCTGCGCTTGTGACATTGCGCGATATAGCGTCAGGTGAGTTCGCAGCATTGCAGGCCGCAAAGCAAAGAGATGAAATTGACCTGCCGTATCTCAAGGGAAACCTTCCCGCCAGCTGGAGCGCAAAACGCCAGCAATCGTTCGAAGCCCGGTTAAAGATGTCCAGCCTGGACAACGCCAGCAATGCAGCGCGTGATCTGCGCTTAAGTTTCATCGCATTGGCAGAAGGCAGACTTTCCCCGGGTGCCGCCAACGAGCTGCTGGCAAATGCCGTCAATATCCTGACAATTCTTGACCAAGACTAAACAGATTGAGGTTCACATATTATGCCGAATGAACTGCATCGAGAACTAACCGCAAAAGACATCAGCGCGATGACCCTTGAGGCATTGCGTGAAGCGCGGGTGGACATGAATTCCGCCTGGTGGCTTCTGGAATTGGAGGACGAAACCAAGCAGACCAAAACCGAGGCCGCCCTGCTTAAGATGTCAGTGCACCACGCCATCATCAAACTCGAAAACATCAAGTTAAAAGATATCAGTGAAAAATTGAAAGAGAATGAGGCTGACCTGATCCAGGGCCGAGAGAATCTGGAAAAAGCGCTTCAGGATCTTGAAAACGTGAAAAATGTAATCGGATCGTTAACTTCCTTTTTGGGCACAGTCGGAAAGTTCATCCCGTTATTGGTCTAGAAACACGCTGGGGAAGGTGAACCTCAGGCGGTTGCAGCACGGTCACATGTCACACAATTGGGGCCGCCAATGGCTGGCGGCCCCTTGATTGTTTTGAACCATTAAAACCTGTTCCTGAACAAACTTCCGCAGTCAGCGCTCTTGACCTGCATCAATTTTATCAAAGCGTGTGCAGCATAGAATTGCTGGTGACATGTTTAATTCAGCGGGTCTTTCCAAAATCGCAGCAGGCTTGTTGCTGGCGGGATTCACTCATGCTGCGATTACAGTACCCGCCGAAATTCAGATGCCCGGCACGCAGCCGGGCGAAGTGGCAAATTTCGAGTCACCGGATAAGTGCGCAAATTGCCATGCCGGGTACAACGATGCCGGCACCACGGGGCAACCACAACACGAGCCCGTAACGGGTTGGCGGGGTGCGGCCATGGGTAATGCAGGCCGTGATGCCATCTTCTGGGCAACGGTGGCGATCTCGGAACAGGATTTTGACGGTTCCGGTGATCTCTGCATCCGCTGCCACAGCACAGGTGGCTGGTACGGTGACC
Organism: uncultured Lysobacterales bacterium; assembly: GCA_937927755.1. Lineage (GTDB taxonomy): Bacteria > Pseudomonadota > Gammaproteobacteria > Xanthomonadales > SZUA-36 > SZUA-36. The sequence goes on along the minus strand of CALBDB010000096.1, from coordinate 22,020 downwards.
GCTCTACCCCGACAGATGGATCGGGGCTGCTGGCAACCGATGATGCAGGTGTCGATTGCGATACCTGCCACTCGATGGCGAACCCTGATGGTTCTGAACATCTCGGTGAGATGACAACACCGTTTATTGCAAATTGCTCGGACGATTTTATTGCCCCGACCGGAACCTGCGAATCAGCCGATGAGGGCTATTACGGTAGCGGTATGCTGTCGGTATGGGGTGGCGGAGATAAACTGGGCCCGTACCAGGTTACGGTTGCCAGGCACGCTTATCAACAGTCGTTGTTCCAGCGCGATGTGGACTATTGCGGCTCCTGCCATGATGTGTCCAATCCTGCAGTGGGTGACCTGGCACCGAACCATGGCGCGCAACCTTTTGCACCGGCGGTGGTTTCAAGTGGCGGCGACCTGGGTGGGCCGGTTGAAGACAAAGCGGCGTTCAATAACCCGCCTTATGCCTACGGTGTCGTTGAACGTACATTCAGCGAGTACAAAGCCAGCGCCTATCCGGGCACACGTGTTGGCGATTTCGACAGCCTGCCCTCCGATCTCAAAACTGTGGGCGGTTCGCTGGAAGTCACTTATCAGGCAGCCCTGTTGGCTGCCGAAGAAGCGCAGGAGCACGGTGGTATTGTGGGGGATTATGCCGACGGCACGGCGCGCTTCTTTAGCTGTCAGTCTTGCCATATGCGCCCGGTCGTGAGTGCCGGGGCTGACAAAAAGGACGCGGAGGTCCGCGAGGATCTGCCAAGTCACGATCATACAGGCGGCAACTACTGGTTTGCAGACATAACCAGGTACCAGGATGGACAGGGGACCCTGCGCCTCGGTGGAGGTTTAACCGCAGACCAGCTTGAAGCTCTTGAACTGGGCCAGCAGCGCGCCATCGGGCATCTGCAACAGGCAGCATCGCTGCAGGTAAGCGGCAATACTCTCAAGGTCATCAACCTGACCGGCCACAAACTGATCAGCGGTTACCCGGAAGGCAGGCGCATGTGGGTCAATATCAAGTGGTATGACGATGATGATATTTTGCTCAGGGAAGACGGTGCTTATGGGGCCATAGGTGCGACTGTCAGTAATCCATCCGGCGGGCCTGATGTCAATGTCGAATCAATCCTGGATCTTGAAGGCGCCAATACGCGCATCTATGAAGCCCACTATGCCGTCACCAGGGACTGGGCGCCCACCATCGAGGCGCTTCATGGTGCGGATTTCGCGCTCAACTACGATCGCACCAGCGGAGAAGTTGTATGTACAGTCGGAGATTTTTTGCTGGATGACAGTGATCCGGACAAGAAGGATGCATGCAAGGGCGAGCATATCGATACCTTCCATTTTGTGCTCAACAATCACGTATCCTCGGACAACCGTATTCCACCTTTTGGCATGCAGTACGATATTGCCCGTATACGCAACACGCTGCCCGTACCTGCTGATCAGTACGGTGGTACTGGTAGTGGCAGCACTTACGACTACTGGGACGAATTAACCCTCAACCCGCCCCTGGAAGCGCGCCATGCCCGCATCGAACTGCTTTACCAGGGTACGAGTTGGGAATATATCCAGTTTCTGTACCTGGCCAATAACCAGGAAAATCCATTTTTGGGACAGGAAGGCATCAACATGCTTGATGCCTGGCTCAATGCGGTTACTGAAATGGACCCGTCAGGACGAACCATGGTAGCGCCTGTTGTTATGGCCAGCGCGGACTGGGTCGCTGAAGCGGTTGACACCTGCAATACCAGGGTCGTATCCGAAAAGGTGATAACTGCCCCGGAATCCTTTGAATCCTGTGAAAATCTCATAATTGGACCCGGGTTTGTTGCCGGGGAAGGTGCATCAATAGTTTTATCCAGCGGCCTGGAAGTGGGTTTTTTGCCTGGTCTTTCAGTTAGCCAGGGAGCAACACTGGACGTAAACGTATGCGGTCAAAGCCTGTGTATGACCAGTGGTTCCCCGATGCCGTCCGGGTGTCATCCCTGTGTTGACCAGATATGCAGTATTGACGCCAGCTGCTGTAATGTTGATTTTGATCAGGATTGTCTGGATAGGGTCGATACGGTTTGTAATTTGGTTTGTGAATGAATAGTAGTTAGCATACCGTTATGAACCGGCTTGCATTGATTGTTTTATTGATACTGGTTTCAACTGGAACATGGGGTGATTTTTCCTGTCCGGGTGGAACATCAGCCGTTTGCATGGAAAATGGTGACAGCATTTGTCCCGGGACGGCAAGATGTGTACGTAATGATGTTGTCTGCCTCGATAAAAACAGCTGCGTGGGTGGAAATTTCATTTGTGATACCGGCTACGACGAGCTTATGCGCAATTATAAAAAGGCGGTCGGGCAATACGATGAACTGGTGTCAGAAAATGTCAGCCTGCGTGAACAGCGACTGGCACGAAAGAACTGTGTGCTGAACGCATCAAGCCTGGAAGAATCCCAAAGGTGTGTGCGCTAGTCTGCCAGCGTTAATTGTCCAACCCCGGGACTGGCGAGCTCCGCACACTGACTTCGACTGCCACGTCCTTCGCCCACTGGTAAACGGGATCCTCGAGAATCAGCGGCAACTCTTTTCGGAATCTATTGGATAGTTGCTCGGCCCTGTCTTTGTCCTGGTCATCCGGGCGATAGTAGATGCCGACTTCAACCAGCTCACCTGATGACCTGACAGTAGTGTCAAACTCCTTGAAGCCGTGCACATAATTAGCCACGATCATTTTCAGGTAATCCCGTTTTTCAAGGACCACCAGGCTGCTGCTGCGCGCCTTGGCATTTTCGGCTTCCTGGGCTTCGCGCAGCTCATCGAGTTGCTGCATCGGGTCGTCCATTTCAAAAGTGGCGCCTGCGGGGGCGCAGACAAGAAGCGTGGCAACAATCATTAGGGCAAGTCGTGTCATGGCGAGTCTCCTCTGGTTCCTGCGTTTGAGCATACTACTAGAGATTGTGAATATGTGGAAAGGGAATCCCGCATTGCTATTCGGGCATGCCCCGCTTTAAAATCCCCTGTTTGAAAATTTCCCTGCGAGAATTGTAATGACACAGTCCAAAACCGATCTGGAGCAAGAGGCACTGAGAGCCTGGTACAAGAAGGAACTCGATACCGTGGTTCAGGAAATGCTCAAGACAAAAGCGATTTCCGGGGCCGCTGTGGAGGCCGCGCCTATCTGGGCGTCACCACACAAAATTCTTGTTGCCAAGGTCTGGAACGCTACCCAGAAAAGCCAGTTTATCTGGACGATTTCAGGTGATGCCGTGGTGACGGACCATATTGCCGGCTCAATGGCCACTAACCCCCGGGATGTAGTCAGGCATTTCTCCCTGAAGTGGCAAATGGATGCCGACCGCCTGCTGAGCCTTGCGAAGAGCAAACCCATGGTCAAGGGCAGCGTAGAACATATGCAAGCCTATACCGACCAGTTGATCGGGCACGCGGAACTCCTGTACGACTTGAGCTCCCGCGATAATATCTGGACGTAGAGGTTCTTTCCCGCCGGGCTATTCCAGGCCTTTCAAAAACCGGATAGCCTCGGTCATGTACTGCGCGTCCGGGTGTTCGTGCGCCATGCCCGGAACCATGATCAGCTTGGTGTGCTCTGCCCCCGCCTTGATGTAGCGTTTGCGAACCTGGAATGTTTCCCGGCGGTTGAAATCCTTGCTGCCCGTCAGAAAAACAAACCTGTTCTGAATGACGCGGTCGACCTTCGGGTTTTGGCTTTTTCGCCAGAAATCTACACCGCATATATATATCGCACCCGTAAACGCTTCCGGGTACTGGGTGGCAATCATGCTGGCTGTCCTGCCGCCTCCTGAGAAGCCTGCGACATTGATTTGTTGGGGATTGAACGCAACCTGCCTGCCAAGCGCCTTGACCGCCATGGTTGCCAATACAATCCTGCGAACGGTGGGCACCTGGTTGCCGGAATCATTGGCCGAAATATAAATCATATTCTGCTGATCCATGACGGTACGCCAGCGCGAATCGATGCGCCCCGTTTGCATCGGGCTGACGTATACAAGCAATCCCGGCAATTCGGTCGAATCGTTGTTGGGGAGATAGACTTCCCAGCTGACCGGGTCTCCCGGCGGCAGAATCTCCCCGTATACGGCAGCCTGCTCTTCTCCAAACAGTTCGGCCGGGGTGGTCTTTATTTGCAGGTCCTGGCCAAAGGATGGCTCGAACTCGGTCGCGTAGCCCATGGAATAAAGCCCGAGCAACAGGCAAACCGTTGCCGCGGCAAATCGAAGCCTGAATTGCCCCTGCCGGGCTTGCCTGATTTTAATTGAAGTCATTGGCCAATTTTCCGGTTTTCACGATCCACAATGGTATGCTACTGGCAATCATTATATTCAGATCAGAAACCATGTTCACATATGCGATCGTAAGAACTCCCTGCCGGGCCATGGTTAACGGAATAAGCAATGCCAACCTCGGCCTGCCCGACTACCAAAAGGCGCTATGCCAGCATCTGGACTACATCGAAGCACTGAAGGAATGCGGCCTGCGGGTTACCATTTTGCCTGCCGACGAGGAATTTCCTGATTCCACTTTTGTAGAGGATCCCGCGGTAGTAACCCGGAGTTGTGCGATCATTACAAACCCGGGCGCCCCAACCCGCACCCTCGAGACGCGATCGCTAGTGGCAACGTTGCGGGAGTTCTACACGGATGTTGAAAGCATCAGTGCGCCCGGCACCCTTGAAGGCGGCGACGTTATGATGACCGGCGATCATTTTTATATCGGCCTGTCGGAGCGCACCAACCAGGCTGCTGCGGATCAGTTCATCGCGATCCTGGAGAAGTATGGCATGCGGGGATCGGTCGTGGCACTGAGCGAAGTGCTGCATCTGAAAACCGGGCTGGGTTACCTGGAGGATAACAATCTGCTTGCCTGCGGGGAGTTTCTTTTGAAGCCGGAATTCCAGCAATTCAATATTTTGGCTGTAGACCCGGATGAGGCTTACGCAGCTAACAGCGTCTGGATCAATGGAACGGTACTGGTTCCGGCGGGGTTCCCTAAAACCAGCGCATTGATCGCGTCTGCAGGTTACCGTGTCCGCGAGGTCGATGTGTCCGAATTTCAGAAACTCGACGGTGGTCTTAGCTGTCTTTCGCTCAGATTTTAGTGGTGCCTTCAGAAAAGGTTTTTGCAGACCTGGTCAAACACTGTTGTTAAAATTGCACGGTCGCTTCGGTTGACGCGGAAGGGTCGTTTTTCAGGTTTTCCTGGAACTGCCGCGCAGCCGAAGCGGCGCTTAATATGACCTTCAAACAGCGACTGCGCTTATATTATAAAGTACGTTAATTAATAATAATAACTATATGTAATATATAGTTATAACCTCCTGTTATCTCTGGCGATCAATCTATAAACAGTTGATATGCCGCCCAGTCGTAAAGCCCTGTCTCGCGGTTTGCTTTCAAATGCCGGCGCTTGGCTTGCGCCAGGGATTCCGAGATGTCTACCGAGGACTCAAGGCTGTCGTAGAAATCGGTCACGAAGGCCAGCCCGGCCTTGCCGCCGCTGCCCCATGATGCTGCAATGACCGAATCCGCGCCCACTTCCAGGAAGTCCGTAACCAGGCCCATGCGGCTGCCAAACCATGATAGCGGCTGGTTCGCTATCCGGGTTGCGCTGAGAAATACCAGGCCGGCGTCAAGCCTTTGCGGCCGGATATCCTCCGCCCATAACAATGTCCGTTGCGGGCTGAACTCATCCTGGGAAAGCTCAAGATTGGATTGTTCAGGGTATTTCAGGTCGATGATGCCGGGCATGGCCAGGTGGATCAGATCCGCCCGGCGGAATCTTTCGACCTGGAATTCGTCCGGCAACAGGGCCGCCCCCTGCACTATGTCCAGTCCGGGACCTACAAACATGTCTGCAATGGCCCGGATATCCTCCGAAGTATCAATCCGGGTTGCATAATCGCTCGAATAGTCCACCGGGTGGCCGGCAAGGAAGACTTTCTCCAACAAACCGGGTCGCAGGCTGCTGGATGGGCTCACGTTTTCCGGGAATGACATCAGGTTGATGACCGAGTGACGTTCGACCAGGTAATGCCCCTTGAGGCGGATGGCATCGAGCGGAATCCCCAGTAGTGGGCCTGCCGGTATCCAGTAGATAGTCCTGGTCAACAGATCGCTAACGGGTTCCAGCAAACTCCTTCCCAGTGCGTCCATCCTGCTGTCAAATGCGGCCAGGTCCTGGTGCTCCAGGTCTTCCTGGATCGCCTGTATATTTGCATTTAGCGCGGCCGGGTTTGCCATGGTAAGTCGTTTGACCCTGCCCTTATGCGCTACCCAAGCCTGCGCAGAACCCGCGCCGACGTGGTAGGTCAGGAGCATTTCGTCACCGGCCAGGCTGCGCAGGTGTTGTTGCAACCCGGAACTGGATAAGTAACTGAATGTATCGTTAAAAGATGACCTCAGTTCGGCAAAGTTCTGTTTGATCTCCGCTGCCAGGTCCCGTTGCTGCCGTCCGGGCCCCGAATTCGCGCGTTGCGCCAGCCTGGTTCTGAGCAGTTCAGTGTCGCCCGGGCCGGTGTCAAAATCCGAGTAAGTTCCAATCAGGCGTATCTTGCTCAGGGCCAGCAGGGATTCCGAATCGTCTACACCACTGCCCTGCCCCGCATTTGCTGCCGGCAAGCGCAGATAAAAATCATAAAGCGCTTCGTGCCGGGCGCCGTACCAGGCGCCAAGCACGCCCGGAACTGAATGGCGCAGGAAATGAATTTCATCCGTCAGACGGCCCATGACGGTAATTGCTTCTGTAGCTCTGCCGCTATTCTCAAGTACCTGTGCCCACAGGTACATGGCTTCGCAGGCATATCTTGGAATGCCGCTACTGAGCAGCCATTGGTAGGAAGAATTAATGGCCTGCCCGGAACATTGCGTTTCAGCACCCCCTCCAAGCACACAGTATTGCAGCAGGGACAGGTGTGCCATATCCATGTCCCCGCTGTTAACAGCGGCTTCACGGCTTTGCGCGAACAGGGCCCGGGCCCGCTGCCGGCCGGTTGTCGACGTTGCCATGTTATCCAGGCCCTGCTCATAAAAATATTTTGCCTGGTTGGTCTGGTATTGGCCTTGCGCTCCACGTGCCTGCCGCATTTTTCCGAACTCTTCCCTGGCGCGATAAATATTGGCCATCATCCGCAGGGCTTCACCGTAATCGAGCACGGGGCTGGTACGCTTCCTGGGATCTGAGTCCGGGCTGATTCCGGCCAGTTCGAGGTAGGCCATTGAGTCTTCCAGGCGGCCGGCCTGGTAGAAGATACCGGCCAACTCGAACTCGATCTGTTTTTGGATTGAACTGTTGTTCTGGTGCCTAAGCGCCTGCCCCAGTGTCTCCAGGGCCTGGTTGTAGCGGTAGTGTTGTATCAGCAGACGCCCCTGCGCCAGCAGGTTCAGTGCGAGTTCGTCACCGTCGCCCTCGCCGGTCAGTTGTGTTTCGATCTCCTGCAAAACCTCGCTGGAGGCCGATACATTGCCTTGCAGGGCGTGGATGGACAACATGTCTTCCCGGATGCTCTTCTCCAGCGCCGCATCCCCTACCCTGTCGGCAATTTCAACGGCTTTTTGAAACTGTTCGAGCGCCTCCGTGTAACGGGAAGCCGCGGCGTGGCGGGCGGCACTGGTGCTCGATGCAAGTGCCTGTTCGTATTGAAAATCCATCATGCGGGCAAGTTCTGCCGTACGTGCAAGCACCGCCTGGACCGGGTCGGGCCTGTCGGCGGATGTCTGTAATGCACCGGTTTCCACCAGCCCGATCAGGGCGGCACCTTGCAACTGTAAGGTGGCCAGTTCAATTTTTTGGAGGCGTGCGCCTTTCAGTTCTGTGAGAATCTCGCGGGTCAGCGAGTAAACCATGCTGTAGTCGTGCAGGTGATGATAAATCAGGTGCGCGGTCAGGTAATTGGCCCACGAGCGCATCTCCGTCATGCCGAAATGCTGGAACAGCTTGCCAGCCTTCGACAGGCTTTCAATTTTCACTGTCCAGTTTGCCGCGGAACCCGAGTCGCCCGACTGCATACCGAAAGAAAGCAATTGGTAGGCATGTGAGACGGCGTTGCTGCGCTCATCCCAGACGGTCAGGCGGGTCAGCTCGATGCTGAACTCGCTGCGCTGGGTAAAAGAACCGGATGCCAGTTCGATATCCAACTGGCGGGTTTTTCCCGGCGGCTGCACATACTGGAATAGCGGGGCGATTCGGCTGCCCGGCAAGCCCGAAACCAGTAAAACCTCCCCGTCCGGGCCCAGCAGCCTGGACTCGAATTCGGCTTCAAAGGCATCGATCTTTATCAGCAGGGCTTCACCGGCGGCTTGCTGGACAAAGTGCTCCTGCGTCATCAGGTTTTCATCTTCTGCGGCAGAAGCGGCCCCCGACCCGCCAGCGCCCATCAGCAGGAGTGCCAGGCAAACGTCATAAAAGGAGTGTTTCCCGATGTTCAACTGGTTAAATCCATGACGGGCTGACCCATATTACAAAGCTGTCGCTGCGGTAATTTGATGTCTGGTAATCTGAACAACATTTTAACGTGACCTGTTCCCAAGATAGGTATCATATGGCCCATGGAATTCAGAATCCAAATCAGATTGTTTCCACGAGTTCGGGCATTGAACATAAACCCCGGCCACAGTGTCAACAATAGTCCCTATCCGGGCAAATATAATCTGTGAGAATACCTGATAGAGACACTGCTGTTTTTTCCACCTCGGCCATCGATCTGTTCGCCTCGGCCCTGGGTGCGTTCATCCTGCTGGTGATGCTGCTGTTTCCCTACTACCGCCACGCCGGCCCGGATGAATCCTTTGCGAAGACACAGGCCGTCATGGAAAAACGCCGCCTGGCGTCCGATGAGCTGGTGGATCTCAAGTCCCGGCAGGATCAATTGCAAAGCGAACTGGACGAGCTGACCGAATCAAACCAGGGGCGCGAGCAACAGATATCCCGGCTCAGGAAAGAGCTGATGGATATCAGCAGGCAGTTGGCCGCGATACCGGTTGATATCACCGAGCCCGTTGAAATCATTACCCCCGAGCCGGAACCGCTCGCACTGACCGACGGTGTCGAATTCTCTATCCTTGGCCTGGCCACCGAGATGAAATCTTTCGTGATCGTAGTCGACATGTCCGGCAGCATGCTGCAATACGAGGACCTGATGATCAGGTCGGTGCTTGAGATCCTGGAGCCCCTGAACGAGAGCAACGAGTTCGCGATCGTCGGTTACCACGGTAACCCCCAACCGGTGCTGTGGAGCTTTCCGAATGAAGTGGGCCTGGTGCCTGCCACCAGGGAAAACCTTGAGCTCGCGGAGACATTTACCCGCTCTTTGGTGCGTAAATTTGTCGGCTCAACACCCACTCACTTTGCCTTGCAGGCCGCGCTGGACTACCCGGCAAGCGCCGTGATCCTGATGAGTGACGGCGAACCCAACAGCCCACCGGGATTCATCATCGAAAACATCTCCCAGCTGAACCAGTTCCGGCAGACGGAAATCCACACGGTGGCGATCGGCCAATACACGCACAACCGCAACTTGGTTCTTTTCATGCAGACACTCGCGCGTGTTAACGGCGGTGACTTTGTGGGGGTGTCGAGGTGAGGTCACGGTTGCGAAACCTGGGTGTGTTTTCCCTGTCGGCGATTGACCTGTTCGCCTCGGCCATGGGTGCATTCATCATTATCACCATCGTCCTGATGCCGGATTACCAGAAGGAAGTCAGGTTGGAGGGCCACCTGGCCTACATGGAGTCACTGGCCGGGGAAACCGAGTCGGTGCTGAATGATACCGAGCAAGGTATCGAAAGCGCCCAGGAAGCTCTGAGCACCGCCCAAATGCGCCAACTTGAGCTGCAGGCGGAACAGGAAATCGTGTCCAGTGAGATTGAAACGATCCGCGCCAAGTTGCAGGCGCATGCCGATCAACCGCCACCCCCGCCTCCGAGCCCGGTGGTAACTGAAGAAGATCTCGGCAGCAACCTGGTGACATTCCGCTTCCTGGGCCTGAAGACGGATAAAACCCGCATTTTGCTGCTGATCGACATGAACAAGTACCTCGCCGAACACCAGGCGCTGGTTGCAAGAACCGTGGCGAGGGCGCTGGACTCTTTAAAAACCGGGTACGAGTTCGGAATCCTGGGTTTTCAGCAACTGGATTCGGGCCCGCGCTATCATCGCTGGCCGGAAGACGGCGGGCTGGTTGCCATGACCGGCGCCAACCGGGTCCAGGCATTGCGCTTTGTAAACCAGTTGTCTGGTAAGTTTGAAGGCTCGTCTTCGGTGCGCGATGCCTTCGCGCTGGGCTTTGCCAGCCCCGCAGAGGCCATGATCCTGATCAGTGATGGCCTGCCCAACCCGACCTATAACAACGGCCTGCCGCCGAGGGCCCTGATACAGGACATCGTAATGTCCAACACGCAAGGGAAGGAAATCCACGCGGTGACCATTGGCGATTATTTCAAGTACAAGGGTACGGTGGAGTTTATGGAAAGCCTTGCGCGCGCCAACTCGGGCGGTTTCCTGGCCTTGGCGCAATGATTGCAAGGGCTTGCAGGACGCATTGCGGCGGATTGAATGCATTATACTGGCCTGTCGATGGTTTTCGGGTGATGTTGTGGGACGATAAAATCACGTGAGTAGAGGAATGAAGTTCAAAACCTGCGGGCGCGATACAAGCTGCGAGTTGGTGATCGAGCATCCGACCGTGTCCCGTTTGCATGCGCGTATCGAGCTGGCTGAAGACGGCCTGCTCGTCCTCAAGGACGCAGACTCCAGTAACGGTATGTACCTGAACCGGAACGACAGCTGGATTCGCGCCAGCCGTGTCACCCTTTGTGCCGGTGACAGGATCCGTTTTGGTGATTGCGAAGTAGCCCTTGAAAGACTCACGGCGGTATTCGGGAACCGCTCCAATGCCAGGCTTGGGGCCATGCACTTTCCCGTCAGAAAAAGACACAGCGGCGCCGCATTAAATACGGACAGAAAAACACCCGTGGACCCGTTGCACAAACCCCGGCGCAACCCGGCAACAGGCAAGATTGAAGATGAAACGACTTAACAAGGATTAGTGAGAAGCATGACACGACAAGTAACGATATTGGTCAGCCTGGTGTCAGCCATGCTGGTCATCGCCCTGATGGCGCGAATACTGCCCACTGACGCTGCCGCCATCATGCTGGACGTCAATCGGGCCTCGTGGCCCTTCACCGTACAGAACGTGTTGTGGCTGGCATTTTTTGTCGGGCTCGGCGAGCTAACGCTGCGCTGGCGCGCAGGCCGGCTTGAAGAGAGCCAGTTCGGACGTGACTACCTGCCGCTGGACGATGAAACTGTGTTGCGCCCGGGCGATGACATGACCCCGATTTACCAGAAAGTCCGCAGCAGCAAGTACCGTGACATATGTTTCCTGCCACGACTGATCGAACGTTGTGTGCTCAATTTCAACCTCGGCCAGTCGGTGGACCAGACCAACGCCCTGTTGAACTCCAGCCTGGAACTCTTCCTGCATGAACTGGACCTGCGCTACAACATGATCCGTTATATCACCTGGCTTATTCCATCGCTGGGCTTTATCGGTACCGTCATCGGCATCATGCTGGCGCTCAACTACGCCGGGGACCGAGCCAATGTCGAGAGCCCGGAAATGCTGTACCAGGTCACGGAAAGACTGGGCGTTGCCTTCAGCACCACGTTGGTAGCCTTGGTGATGGCAGCGATCCTGGTGTTTTTGCAGAACCTGATCCAGGGCAGAGAGGAAAATACACTGAACCGCTCCGGGCAGTATTGCCTCGATAACCTGATCAACAGGCTTTATTCACCCTGATGCGGCTTGCCTGGTCGCGGACGGATCACCGCATGGGTATTCGATACCCCGGTTTGAGTCTTTCACTGTTATTGCTGGCCTTGCTTACAGGCCCGTACGCCGGCGCGCAGACATCAGAGGCGCTGTCCCCATCTATCGTGCTGGTGCTGAAGCTGGTCTCGGCAAGCCATGTGAAGCCCGTAACGGGCGTCGTGGTATCCACTGAAGGCCTGGTGCTGGTACCCGCAGAATTCGTGGCTGAAGCCGATGCTGAGGCGGCACCCGAGATCATAGTGCTGGATGGCGGCACGGATATCGCCAGGCATGGCCGGCCTGCGGAGCTTATTCACCGCTCCATGGCGGGCGGTGTCGCAATGCTGTCGGTGAAAGGGCTGCAAAGACCGGCTATCGTGCTGTCGGAAAGCGTCTTCAAAGCCGACGACGAATTCCACCTGCAGGCGTTCCCTCCCGCCGCAGAAATCGCGAAAGGCGCCGGCCCGTTGCGGTTGCCGGTTGCCATTGAACACGACGGCCCCGGGCAGATTGCGGTGTCGGCCGAAACACCCCTGCCCTGGGTGACCGGCGCCATCCTCGATAATTGTGGCTACCTGGCCGGGCTCAGTCTGGCCAGCGGTGCCCAAAGCCTGCAGACTGACAGGCGCACCGAAACCATTTTCGCGGCGGAACTGGCTCAGGTCCTGGATGGCATGCAGACCAGTGTGCCTGCGGTAGCCTGTGTGATTACGCAAACGAAGTTGGCAGTGCCGGAAAACACCGGAAGCACGGAAAACGAGGTCATTGGACAAGCCGAATCCGCAGAAACTTCTGAACATGTTTCGCCGGATTCCGAGAGTGAAACACAGGAAACGTCAGAACCACAAACCATGCCGCTTCCAATCACCAATGCAGAGCCTTCAGTCAAAACCCGGGTTACGGACTCACTGGAACGTCCCTCGATCTGGCGCAGTATTCCGGCCTGGTTGATAGCCTCTACGCTTGCCGTGTTGATTATAGCGGCCTGGAAAGCCATTGCTTTTATGCGCCTGCACAGAAACGAGCCGCCCGGGAAGACGCCCGGTGGTGATACCCGGCCTCAACCAGCCTCGGATGAACCCCCGACCGCACAATTGCAGACGGATTCCGGAACACCTTCGCCTGTTCCCAGGTCAGGAGAGCCCGGTGACACGGGATTGCCTGCTGTGCATGAACTACCCGCGGGCTGCAATGCACTGGTAGTGGTGGAGGCTCAAACCGATGGCAATAAGCGCTTCGTGGGCCACTGTGCGGTCAATTCCGATCAGTTCGATGTGTTGATTGGCCGTGGTGCGGCGGACATCAGTATTGAACACCCAGCCATCAGCCGAAGCCACGCAAGGCTAGTATGTGAGCGTGGTGTCATGACACTGTCCGACTGTGGGTCCAGCAATGGCACCTTTATCGGCGCCGTGCCCTGTCTGCCGGGAGAAATCATGTATATAAATCCGGAAGATGATGTTTTCCTGGGTGACGTCTGTCTGGAGATTGACTTGATCAATATGGGGGCCGGTTAATCATGAACACACATTCGTCCGCTTTGCATCCCGGCTCATATATCGGCGATCTGCAGGTCAACGCGATCCTCGGTGTTGGTTCGAACGGCATCACTTATCTTGTCACCGACCCGGCTATTGGCACCCGCTTCGCACTGAAAGAGTACCTTCCTGGAAGGTATGTCACGCGGCGCGATGACGGCGATGTCATGGCAAACGACGAGCAGGCTGAACAGGTTTTTGCTGCCGGCCTGAGGGCCTTCCTGAACGAGGCGCGTATTGTCGCGGCGCTTGAGCACCCCAATGTCGTGCGGATATTGCGATATTTCGAAGCCCACGGCACGGCGTATTTCCTGATGCCCTATTACCAGGGGCAGCCATTGCATCATCACCTCGAATCGCAAGGTGTATTTGACCGTGACCAGGCGCGGGCATTGATGCTGCCGCTGATGGATGCGCTCGAATACATCCATAACGAGGGCGTCGTTCACCAGGATATCAAACCCGCCAATATTTACATGCGTGAAGACGGAAACCCGGTGCTGCTGGATTTTGGCGTTGCAGCGGCGCAGGGCGCCCCGGCACACAAACTGGGCAGCGAAGGATACGCAGCGCCGGAGCAGGCGGAGGATGAAGGCAATATCGGGCCATGGACCGATATATACGGACTTGCGGCAACACTTTACCGCTGTGTTACCGGCAGGATACCGGTTGCAGCATCCCGCAGGCAGGCCGCGCTGACCGCCGCTGAACCCGACCCGTTGACGGCTTTCCCGGAACTCGCGCCCGCCGCACAGTACGGCGGATTGACCGATGCGGTTGAACTGGGGTTGCGAGTCCAGGTGAGCGAGCGGCCAAGGGATGTTGGTCATTGGAAGCAGTCGTTCAAAAGCCTTGACTGGCACCGTACGGTGGTCGTCAGGGGTGATACCGGCGCCTATGCAAAAGAGCGCCGGGAATGGCTGCCGCTGACACTGCTGGTGATCTTTGTCATTGTGATGACAGGCATCGGCATCTTTCTGCTTACAGACAAGTCTCCCGACGGGCCCACGGTTACACCTGCGGCGAGCACCGTTGCCGACTCACCAGGCGCAGCCACCCGTGTGCAGCAACCGTCATCCGAAGAAAAGCGGCGCTGGCAAGGGGCATTGGAGGCAGATACTGTGCTGGGCTACCGGCGATTTATCGAGGATTTCCCCGAATCCGTATACGCCAACCAGGCCCGGACACAACTGGCTGTTCTCGATGAAAAAGCCTGGCAGGAACTGTCCGCCGAAGACAGCGTGCCAGCCTATGAGGATTACCTCGACATATTCCCCGACGGCATTCACCAGGCCGAGGCCCTGCAGCGCATTGACGCCATCAGGCAGGCCGAAGCAAAAAAGGAACGTGAACGGCTGGAGCGTGAACGGCTGGATAAGCTCGCCTGGGAAGCCGCCAACGCCGAACGGACGGTTGAATCGTTTGACCGGTACATCACTGACTGGCCGGCCGGAATGCACATCGAAGAAGCAACCCGCATACGCCGCTTGCTGAAAGACCAGGGCGATGACGACAAGGCCTTCCAGGCAGCGCTGAAACTGAATACCAGGGATGCTTTCCAGGCTTATATTGATGCCTTCCCTGGTGGCGCCAACATTGCTGCTGCGTTACAGCATATCGATGACCTGACCCTGCGCCCCGGCAAGGTCTTTAAAGACTGCGCCGACTGCCCGGACATGATCGTAATTCCCGCCGGCGCCTTTTGGCAGGGTTCGGATGACACATCGCCGCTGGCCACGGCTATTGAAAAACCACGCCGGCTGGTGACCATTGATGAGCCGTTTGCAGTAAGTACGCATGAGATCACAATGGCCGAATGGGACAGGTGCTTTGAAGACAAGGGCTGCACCACCAAGCCCACCGATAATGGCTGGGGAAGAGCCGACAGACCGGTCATCATGGTCTCCTGGAATGACGCTGAAGAGTACGTGCACTGGCTTAATGAAAAAACCGGCCAGAGCTACCGCCTGCCAAGTGAAAGCGAGTGGGAGTACTTTGCCCGCGCGGGTGAAGAAAGCGACTGGTCCGGCGGTGATCCTGCAACGGTATGCGAGTACGGCAATATCGCTGGTGCGGAAACCGGCTTCCGCTGGCAGCACTCCGAGTGTTCAGACAGGCTGGCCCTGGGCACAGCACCGGTGGGTTCATTCAGGGCCAATTCATTCGGCGTGTACGATACTACCGGCAATGTTTCCGAATGGACCTCGGATTGTATGAACCTGTCCTACCTCGACGCCCCCGTGGACGGCAGCGCCTGGGGCCGTGGTATATGCAGTTCTCACATGACCCGGGGTGGTTCCTGGGTGACCGGGAGCAGGGAAATCAGGCTGCCGGCCCGTTTCAACCTCAAAAATGGCGACCGGAATGATTTCACCGGCTTCCGCGTGGTGCGTATCATCGAGGAATGACATGTCTGGAACCGGCTTATGAATAAGCACTTTCGATTTACAGCAATATTTGGTGTGTGCGCGCTCGTACAATGCGCGGTAACCTGGGCCCAGCAGGATGAACCCGCCCTGCCCGCTTCAGCGGAGGCTGAAGAGAAAGCCCAGGACGCCCCTGCCAGCCAGGAAGTAGAGATTAACGAGGACAACTACCGGCAGTTCATGGAACTCAAAGACGGCTTGCAGCAAAGGACCGTCCTTCCGGAGAACTCCTACCAGTCGCAGGCCGGTCTGCAGAAACTCGACAAGTTACCCGAAGAATCACAGAAACACCTGCGCAACCAGCTACGCGAAATTATCATGCAGCGCGGCCCGTGGCAGCCCGGTGATGAAGACGGAGAATACCCTTACGTACCCAGTGGGGCAGCCCAGGCTGACGGTGCGCTGCAAAAACAGGAGGCCGAAGCCTGGGGTGAACTGGTCGATCACTACCATGCCCGCGAGGCGGACATTTACGCGGGCTCACCACGAGCCAGGGCAGCGGGCGGCCCGGGGGGCAATGCTGCAACCGCCGGCAATGAAGGACCAAGCAGTGAGGGACAGGATGAAGAAGGCCAGGGAAAGGAAGGTCAAGGCCAGGAAGGTCAGGAGGGCACAGCAGACAGTGCCGATAAGCATAGATCTTCCAGCCCGGACAGCACTGAAGGCGGTTACTCACCCAACTCCGCAAGCGACCCGAGTGCGGATAACGCGGAAGGTGTATCCCAGAATGCGATGGAATTCCTGATGCAAAGTGGAAACCTGGGCGCAGACACCAGGCAAAATTCTGCCGGCTCTGCTGATGCGAGTGATGGGCAAGTGGGTGAGCAGGAACTGGTACCACAGGAACAGGCTGCACAGCAGAATGCAGCGGAACAGGGCCAGGTTCAGAACCAACGCCCGACCCAAACCCAGGCTCAGACCATCAGCGCAAGTGCCATGCAGAACACGGAGGACCAGGCTGCGACCGAAAGCACGGTCGGTACATCTCAGAACGCACTCGAATACCTGGTGGGGAAAGATGTAAAGC
Organism: uncultured Lysobacterales bacterium; assembly: GCA_937927755.1. Lineage (GTDB taxonomy): Bacteria > Pseudomonadota > Gammaproteobacteria > Xanthomonadales > SZUA-36 > SZUA-36. Next base: position 5,189 of record CALBDB010000096.1, on the reverse strand, counting down.
CAGAAACTGGTACTGGTGACACACTCTCAATCGAAGACCTTGCAAACGCACGGGGAATCAGCGTTGAACCTGGAACCGGGTCACCTGTCGGCAATTTGGGCAAGGAAGAAACCCCCGATAAAGACAAGCCGAAAAAAGACGGTGGCGGGTAATTCAGGCCGGGCCCATTCCGGGCAAACAACCAGCCCGGCGAATCCGGGCTGGCGATAATCTTTGCGGGGGTCTACCTGACGACCTGCAGCAGGTCCCTCAGAGCAATAACGGTGGATTCAACACCCAGGCGCACCGACTCCTCACCTTTGACCTTGAACAATGGCGAGTGATGGGATGGCACGGGCGGGCCACCGGCCTCCTCGGCATCGAAGTCGGCTTGCGGTGTTCCGCCTACTGCGAAATAGGTGCTCGGAATATACGGGTCGATAGTAAAGAACGGGAAGTCCTCAGCGCCCATGCCCTTGCGTTTTGACTCGTAGAAAACGTCCTCACCGAGGCTGCTCTTCCAGACGCCGCGCAGGCGCTGCGTCAGTTCGGTGTCATTGATGGCGGGCGGTACGCTCTCATCTGAAACGATGACTTCAGGGAGCAGGTCTTCCGGCAAGCCGGCAACCCGGCCCATGTTTTCCGCAATACGCTTGATACCGTCGAGCAATACCTGGCGGCTTTCAAAATTGTCGTTGCGCACCGTTAATTGCAGGTGTGCCTTGTCGGAGATGATGTTGTGCTTGGTGCCCGAATGGAATGAGCCAACCGTTATAACGCCGGCTTCCCTGGGCGCCAGTTCCCTGCTGACGACCGTCTGCAGGGCCAAGACGATTTGTGAACCCAGCACGATGGGGTCCACGCCACGGTGCGGGCTGGCCCCGTGGGCGCCAACGCCATGAACGATGATATCGACCGTATCCGCCCCGGACATTGGCGAGCCGACCACTGCAACAAGTTTGCCTGTCGGTACGCCCGCCGAGACATGGAAGGCCAGTGCATAGTCCGGCTGACCAAATCTCTCCCAGAGATTATCCGCCTTCATCTTCTTGGCACCACCCACCCGCTCTTCCGCTGGCTGGCCGATCAGCATCAAGGTACCGGACCAGGTATCTTTGCTAGCCGCCATCACGCGTGCCGTGCCCACCAGGCTGGTTATATGAACATCATGGCCGCAGGCATGCATGACCGGCACTTCATTGCCGTCCCAGTCGACCTGGGTAGCGACCGATGCATTCGGAAGCCCGGATTTTTCTGGTACCGGCAAGCCATCCATATCGGCCCGCATCATTACCAGCGGTCCGGGGCCGTTGTGCAGCATAGCCACTATACCGGTGCCGCCGACGCCTTCGGTTACATCAAAACCGGCTTGCCTGAGCTCTTCAGCCAACCGTGCCGCTGTTTTGACTTCCATCGAGGAGAGCTCGGGGTTACGGTGAAAATAATCGTAAAGTGCGCCGAGGTGCTGATCGTAGTCTTTTTTAACAGAGTCGGACAGTTCATCGGCAACTATCGGTTGAGAGAACATCACATTGGCAAAAACTGCCGCAATCAATAACTTTCCTGTCGGAAATCGCATAACCCGTTCCTCGTGTTTATTTTAGCAAGTGCGCAGACTATCAGAGCAGCAAAAGCACGGGAAGAATAATATCGCCAATATCCAAAATCCAATGGCCAGCTTCGTGTATTGACATTGAATCTGACCCATGTCGAAATGCTCTTCGATTAATTCGCAGCCATCAACGGAGAGTCACGAGTGATAACAGCAAATTTTCGACTATTAAAAATCACCATCGCAGTTGGCTTATGTATCAGCCTGGCTGCCTGCCAGGGTACGGTAGAGAAGCAAGCCTCAGATGTATCACATACTCAGGAATCATCAGTGATCACCCATGAAAACCAGGCAGCAGGAGGATCGATGAACCTGAATCAGCAATTATCCTTTGCGAAGAAAGACCTGGCCGATCGCCTGGGTATCGATCAAGAATCCATCACTATAAAAGCCGCGCGGCAGGTAACCTGGAATTCCGGCGCCCTTGGATGCCCGAAACCCGGTATGAGTTACACCCAGGCCCTCGTACCAGGCGTACTGATTCTCTTTGATGTTAGCGGGAAACCGTATGGCTATCACGCTCAAAAGGGCGGAAAGCCTTTTCACTGCCCCACCAAGCAGGCTGTAATACCCAAAGCCATCCAAAAAGAAGACCTGGCCTGAATTAACACCTCCCAAAAAAAACCGCCCCGAACCAAATGGTCCGGGGCGGTGATTCAATACATACTTCTATCTAATACTACGGTCTTGCGATGGTGAATACCGGCGAAGTCCAGCTTTCCCAATGGTCAGGATTGTTATCCTCACCCAATGGTTTCTGTACCTCGATAACAACGTAGTAGTCGCCATCCGGCACCTCGTTGACCTTCTTGCCATTCACCGTATAGCCGTCAAACGGGAATGAGTAGATATTATTAAAGTTTGCGTTACGACCAAAGTAATCGAGATCATAAGCACGGTGCCAATCTTTATCAGTATTGGCATCGTAAACCGTCATGCGGAACTTGCGAGCCTGGTGGCCAAAGTTGACCCAATAAACGGGCCAATCACCACCCTCCATCGAATAGCTCGGAGCCGGATTCGCTACGAACGGTAACCCAAACGGATTGGCGTAGAGTATCGTCAGTTCCTGGTAGTCACCCTGGATGCCAGCATACGGTACGCTGAATTCCTGGCCGCCACCTTGCGGTGTCAGAACGATGAAGCCGCCATAGGTGGTGAGATCCGGACTGTATACCCCGGTTGGCGGGTAGAAGGTAACATCTACAGTTGCCATATCACCAGCCGGCACGAATACGCTGGGCGTGCTGAAATCGAGATATTGATCAGCGAGCCAATAACCCAGGTCACTTGCCCATGTACCCGTCGTATCTACCGACCACCAGGCATCGTACAGATCGTAAGTAACGCCGATCGGGCCGTTGTTCTCAATGGTTAATGTATGTACGACCGGATGACTTTCACTTTCACCCAGTGAAATCTTGCCGGGCTCAACGTGCGTGGTTGCCAGTATGGAATCATCGATATCCAGTAATCCTGCACCTTGACGGTGTATGGACTCACCATAGCCACAACCCGGGCACAAGTTCCACTCTAATGGATCAGCACTGTTCTGCAGAATCCGGCGTACGGCCTGTGAAGGTGTGCCTGGATGTGCCTGCAGAAACAGGGCTGCCGCACCAGCAACATGTGGTGAAGCCATGGATGTGCCACCCAGGGTAGCGTAATCGGCTTTTTCCATCACGTAGGTAGAGTAGATGCTGCCACCCGGTGCGCTGATGTCTGGCTTGAGGCTGAGATCAGCCGCCAGTCCATAGGAACTGAAGCCAGAGATATAACCACCTGTCGGATTCGGGAAGGAATCCGTCTGATCCGTCCAGGTCATGTCAACTGGCTCCAGGCCCTGTATAAACAAGCCATCTTCCAGGGTAATGCTGACAGCGGCAATAGCAACCGGAGTACCCAGGGTGCCATTGAAGTTACCAGGTTGGTTGTTGTGAATCACCGCGGCAGTCGCTCCCGCAGCCAATGCGTTAGTAGCTTTCTCATTGAAACTGCAAGCACCGCGTGAAATGAGAGCTACCTTGCCTGCGGGGTCAGCGAGATATGGCAAATCTGCCGTGCAACCCTGTCCGACATAAACAATTTCTTCTGTCCCTGAGGTAGGTGCCGGGAGCGCAAAGCTCATTCCGTTGTAGCCAATCTTGACACCATCCACCTCAAAATAAGGTGCCTGGAAATGTGAGTTGTCAACTGACGCAACACCGATGACTTTCTCGCCAACACCCGGGGCGCCAGCGGCAAAAGTCCCCGAGGTACCTGAATTGCCGATAGACGCGGCAACGGTCACACCCTTGTTAACCAAGCGCGTAGCGGCAGCGGCGGTTGGGTATTGCGGCCATGCCCAGAAAGCAGAACCAATGCTCATGTTGAGTACTTGCATACCATCAGCAAGCGCCATTTCCATCGCGGCGATCATGATGTCTGAAGAGGTAGAACCGTTACAGCCAAACACGCGGTAAGCACCAAATGTGACACCCGGCGCTACACCGGTCACGGTGCCACTGGCACCGACGATGCCCGCTACGTGTGTGCCATGACCCTGGCAATCATCCGGGTCATCATCGGGGTTGATAGGTGAACCTGGGCCCGTGTAGGCGTCACCGACGAAATCGTAGCCAAACTCAACACGGCAACCTTCACCAAAACAACTGCCCAGATCAGGATGGTCATAATCAATACCGGTGTCCATTACGGCAACCCTTACACCGCTGCCGTCGTAACCGAGATCATTCTGAACGATGTCAGCGCCGGTCATTTCAATCGCCGTAAAGAGGTCTGGATTTGAGGCCTGCGTATCGGGCAGAGCCATGGCAATGACCGGATACAAGCCGCTGACACCGGAGATACGGTTCAGCTTGCCAAGGTCATTAGGATTGATCGTGATGGACAGGCCATTGAACAATGTGTCAAAGGCGTATCTTTCAGAATACTCCAGCCCTGCTTTCTTCGCAGCGGAGCGAAAGGCGGCTTTTTCCCTTTCCAGCGCTACCGCTTTACCGCCATCAGCCAGAGGCGGGCTGGCGAATTCAACGAACCAGCTATTCGAGGTTTCATTAACAATATCGTTTCCACCATCGGCCACAATCGGGGTGACCTGGGGTGTTAATTGCTGTGCAGCAGCGCTAAAAGCCAGCACTGGCATCAATAGTAGTGTAAGAATTGTGACGTATTTCTTCATTCGAGGTTTACTCCCTTAATTCATAACCGACAACTTTGGTCAAAAAACAATTGAGGATGCACAAGGAGACACCAGCATATCCGGGTTTTCCTTTGTGTTTAGTTCGTAAAGATATTTCCCCTTACTGAGTCATAAAAATCAAAAACCAAATTGAGCATTTGATTACTTTTCTCTAAGCCTGAACCCGGAGAAGGGATGATCAGTATACATAAAACGACAGAAAATAAAAAATGGGGGCAGTTAATGGCTGACAGGAAAGGCTCGAACTGCAAGAATTGGTCGAATGCGGTAGCAATACCGTTCTTATTTCCTATACTTAAAGTACCAGGCTCGGTTACAACTGGGTTTGGTTTGTGCGTTACATAAGCGTGACTTGCGACTTCTGCCGTCAAGCACGGTTTCACTCAATGTTCAAAG